>JAIPCR010000049.1 GCA_021738125.1 Sulfuritalea sp. | reverse complement strand
GTTTCTACGAAGCTGAGCCATTCTTTAAAGCTGGTGCTGATATTGTTACAGTATTAGGTGTTTCTGATATCGGTACTATCAAAGGTGTAATCGATGTTGCTAACAAATACGGTAAAAAAGCACAAGTTGACTTGATCAACGTAGCTGACAAAGTAGCTAAAACTAAAGAAGTTGCTAAATTAGGCGCACATATTATTGGCGTTCATACAGGTTTAGATCAACAAGCTGCTGGTCAAACACCATTTAATGACTTAGCTGCAATCGCTGCTTTGAACTTAGGTGTTGATATCTCAGTTGCTGGTGGCGTTAAAGCTGCTACAACACAACAAGTTAAAGATGCAGGCGCAACAATTATTGTTGCTGGTGCTGCAATCTACGGTGCTGCTGATCCTGCTGCTGCTGCTGCTGAAATTACAGCAATTGCACACGGTGGTTCTGCAAGTGCTGGTGGCGTTAAGAAATTCTTACCATGGATTATCGCTGCGGTAGTATTGTTTGCATTGTTCAGTATGTTTAATAAGGCGCCTGCGCCAGCTGAAGCCCCTGTTGAAGCTGCGCCAGCTGCTGAAGTTGCACCTGCACCAGAAGCCGCCCCTGTTGCTGATGCTGCTGCACCTGCTGCAGAAGCTGCACCTGCAGAAGCTGCTAAATAACCTCTAAAAAAACACTACATCTTAGAGGTCTATCTGTAAGATGTAGTCAATCATAAGAGTAATTAGCATAAGCTGATTAAAAAAGCCTAGTAAAGATAATGTGTATCTTGCTAGGCTTTTTTGTATATTAAGGCGTTATTAATAGCTATCTCATAAGAAATATTTTATGGTTCCATTACTCAAAGTACTAACAGCACTTGGTTTAGGTTAAAATATGACTTGTCAATTAATCAGCACTTTCTATGAAGTGGTTCAATATGCGCTCAGCTGAAATAGTTAGAAATACCTTAGAAACAAAAATTACTGTTGCCATTAACTTGGATGGAACAGGCATTTCGCAATTCAATACTGGATTAGGCTTTTTAGATCATATGCTTGATCAAATTGCCCGTCATGGCATGATGGATATAGCCGTTAATGCTAAAGGCGATTTGCATATCGATGCACATCATACTGTTGAAGATATTGGGATTACACTTGGTTTAGCCTTTGCAAAAGCTATAGGGGATAAAAAAGGGATACGTCGTTATGGCCATGCTTACGTGCCTCTTGATGAGGCGCTTTCAAGAGTGGTATTAGATGTTTCTGGTAGACCAGGATTAGAATTCGGTTGCGTATTTACGCGTGCTGCCGTTGGCGAATTTGATGTAGATTTGATTCATGAGTTTTTTCAAGGTTTTGTGAATCATGCGGATATCACGTTGCATATTGATAATTTAAAAGGTCACAATGCCCATCATCAGGCTGAAACGATTTTTAAAGCATTTGGCCGTGCACTAAGGATGGCTGTAGAAATGGATCCGCGCATGGAAGGCATTATGCCATCTACCAAAGGAATCTTATAAGGTTGAAACTTAGGTTTTTGCGGAAGCCCAATTAAGATTGTCGAATGAAAAAAATAGATATCGCAGTAGTTGATTATGGTATGGGTAATTTACGCTCAGTTTCTAAAGCACTGGAGCATGTAGCACCCACAAAAACCGTACTAGTGACCAGTAATCCACTTGAAATTGCTCATGCAAGCCGTATTGTGTTTCCTGGACAAGGAGCTATGCCAGATTGTATGCGTGAATTAGATGCGCGAGATTTGCGTGATTCAGTTTTATCTGCAGCAAAAAATAAGCCATTTTTAGGGATTTGCATTGGGTTGCAAATGCTATTCGAGCACTCTGAAGAGGGTGATTCGCTGGGCTTGGGCTTTTTTAAAGGCAACGTGAAACGGTTTGTTGCAGCTGATATGAAAGACGATAATGGTGAAAAACTTAAAGTCCCGCATATGGGTTGGAATCAAGTGTATCAAACCCGCCATAATCACCCCAGCGCCAGTCAAACCCATCCATTATGGCGGGACATTAGCGATGCCTCACGTTTTTATTATGTACATAGCTATTATGTAAAGCCGGATGATGAGCAAATGACGGAAGGGTTTAGTGAATATCCCAATCGTTTTACTAGCGCAATCGCAAAAGATAATTTATTTGCAGTCCAGTTTCACCCTGAAAAAAGTGCAAGTGCAGGTTTGCAAATGTTAAGTAATTTTGTAAACTGGTTGCCTTAGAAGTGGGCGTAACTATTTATTATCAAACTATAAGTTGATTCAGATTTTTTAATTATTATTTAATACACTATGTTAATTATCCCAGCAATTGATCTCAAAGATGGCCAATGTGTCAGACTAAAACAAGGTTTAATGGAAGAGTCCACAGTATTCTCTGAGGATCCAGGTGCGATGGCACGCCACTGGGTTGACTCTGGTGGTAAGAGATTGCATCTGGTGGATTTGAATGGCGCATTTGCAGGTAAACCTGTGAATGAGATGGCAATTAAATCTATTGTTAACGCTGTTGGTGGTGATATCCCTATTCAATTGGGTGGTGGTATTCGTGATTTAGATACTATAGAGCGTTATTTAGACAGCGGTATCGATTATGTGATTATTGGTACGGCGGCAGTTAAAAGTCCTGGGTTCTTACATGAAGCGTGTGATGCGTTTCCTGGCCAAATTATTGTGGGACTGGATGCGAAAGACGGTAAGGTTGCTGTAGACGGGTGGTCTAAACTTACTGGGCATGATGTAATTGACTTAGCTAAGAAGTTCGAGGGTTACGGCGTCAGCTCAATTGTTTATACCGATATAGGTCGGGATGGTATGTTAACGGGCGTGAATATTGAAGCAACAGTAGCATTGGCCCAAGCCTTAACAATTCCTGTCATTGCTTCTGGGGGCGTGACAAATTTAGAGGATGTGCGTAAATTATGCGCGGTAGCTTCTGAGGGAATTATCGGCACTATTACAGGTCGGGCAATTTACGAAGGTACGCTAGATTTTACTGCGGCACAAAAACTTGCGGATGAGTTAAGTGCTCGCTAAGCGAATTATTCCTTGTTTAGACGTTACGGATGGACGCGTAGTTAAGGGTATTAATTTTCTCGAACTTAGAGACGCAGGTGATCCGGTCGAGATTGCTAAACGTTATGATGACCAAGGTGCGGACGAACTCACTTTTTTAGACATAACGGCGAGTTCAGATAACAGAGGTCTCATTCTTCACATTATTGAGCAAGTGGCTTCCCAGGTATTTATCCCCTTGACAGTAGGCGGGGGCGTCCGTGAAGTCGAAGACGTTCGTCGTTTGCTTAATGCAGGCGCAGATAAAGTCAGTATTAACACCACCGCAGTCCTCAATCCTCAGATGGTTGCAGATGCCGCTAGCCGATTTGGTTCGCAATGCATTGTGGTGGCGATAGATGCTAAAAAAGTAGACAATCAACCATTTGAGTGGGAAGTATTCACGCACGGCGGCCGAAAAGCAACTGGATTGGATGCAGTGAAGTGGGCTGAGTATATGGCTAGCTTAGGCGCTGGAGAGTTGTTGGTCACAAGTATGGACCGTGATGGGACTAAAATAGGTTTTAATAATCCATTAAATCGTGCAATTTCAGATGCTGTTGAAGTGCCTATTATTGCTTCTGGTGGTGTGGGTAATTTGCAGCATTTGGTCGATGGTGTAAAAATAGGTGGCGCTGATGCAGTATTGGCAGCCAGTATCTTTCACTATGGGGAATACACCGTTAAACAAGCCAAAGCCTACATGGCGCAACATGGTATAGAAGTAAGACTATGAATTGGCTAGATGAGGTGAATTGGGATAATAACGGTCTGGTGCCAGTGATAGCCCAAGAATATGATACTGGTCGGATACTCATGTTTGCTTGGATGAATCGAGAAGCCTTGCAATTGACCTATGATACAAAACAAGCAGTTTATTGGTCGCGTTCACGAAATAAGTTATGGCGTAAGGGTGAGGAGTCAGGGCATACGCAACACGTACATGAAATTCGCATTGATTGTGATGAGGATGTGGTGTTAATTAAGGTAGAACAAGTGGGCGGCATTGCTTGCCATACAGGTCGTCATAATTGTTTTTTTAAGAAATTGGAAAATGATCATTGGTTGATTGATCAACCCATACTTAAAGATCCGAAAGATATTTATTAGGCGTAATATACGAATATGAATGACACATTGAATCGATTGGCTGATTTGCTAGAACAACGTAAAAGCGCGGACCCGCAGTCTTCTTATGTTGCTAAACTGTATGCCAAAGGTATGGATAGCATACTGAAAAAAGTCGGTGAGGAAGCGACCGAAACTATTCTAGCGGCTAAAAATAACGACAAGCAACATCTCATTTATGAAACAGCTGATCTTTGGTTTCATACATTGGTGATGTTGGCTCAGGCTGGCTTAAAGCCACAAGATGTAATGGATGAACTGGCAAGGCGTGAAGGACTTTCTGGCATTGCAGAAAAGGCTTCTAGATTAGACAAAAGTGAAGAGCAATGAGCGAAAACTGCATTTTCTGTAAAATTGCTAATGGGGTAATCCCGTCTAAAAAAATCTATGAAGATGAAGATGTTATTGCATTTAATGATATCAACCCTTCGGCTCGTATTCATTTTTTGATTGTGCCAAAGATACATATTGAAAGTTTGGCTCACTGTGAAACTCAGCATCAGACCCTGGTAGGAAAAATGTTATTACTTGCGCCTAAGCTAGCGAAAGAGCAGGGTTTAGCCGGGTTTAAAACGTTAATCAATACTGGCGTAGATGGCGGACAAGAGGTCTTTCATATTCATATTCATGTGTTAGGTGGCGGTAACTTACCTAAAACTTAACCCTATATTTTAGGAGATTTATGATGGGTTCATTTAGTATTTGGCATTGGTTGATTGTTTTAATTATTGTGGTACTGGTATTCGGCACTAAAAAATTACGCAATCTTGGCGGCGATGTTGGAGGCGCAGTAAAAAGCTTTAAAGATGCTATGGCTGAAAGTAAAAATGGCGACGCTGTTGAGCTTAAAGAAGTAACCTCAAATGTGAGCTCAGTTGACGTGCCAGTGGTAAAGGCCATACCAAAAAAACGGACACCTGCTAAAGCCAAATCTACAACTAGTTCAGTAGCAAAAAGCACGGTTGCAAAAAAACCGGTAGTTAAAAAGCCTGCAATTAAGAAACCTGCTGTTAAAAAAACAGCGGCTAAATAATTGCTTACAAAGCATAACTTAAGTGTTTGATGTTTCTTTCTCTGAGCTGATGGTCATAGCAGTTGTTGCACTGATTGTGATTGGCCCAGAGAAGTTGCCAAAAGTGGCACGTACCTTTGGTGCACTTGCAGGCCGTATGCAAAGGTATGTTGCGCAAGTGAAAGAAGAAGTTAATCGAGAAGTGCGTTTTCAAGAGTTGCAGCAATTGCAGCAGGAAATCAAAGAAACATCCTCTAAAAAAAAAGATAATTACCAGCGAAAAATTGATGAACTAACGCAAGAATTAGATTTTCAAGACACGAATTCTCGAAATAATCAAATTTCTAAAGAAACTAAAAATAAAGTTTAAGTAAATCTAGTGACGCCAACAGAAAATTTTATTACTCATTTAATTGAATTGCGCGATCGTTTGTTGCGCATAGTCACTGGTTTTATCGTTGTCTTCATTGCGTTTTTCCCATTTGCCAATAAAATATATTCTCTACTTGCTGCACCGCTGTTAAGTAAGCTACCTGCGGGTGGGCAAATGATTGCTACGGCAGTGACCACACCATTTTTTATACCTATGAAAGTAGCGATGATGGCAGCTTTTATTGTTTCATTGCCGCATTCAATGTATCAAGTATGGGCATTTGTAGCTCCTGGCTTGTATGCTCACGAAAAAAAATTCATGATCCCAATGATTATCGCCAGTTGCTCATTATTTATTCTCGGGATGGCTTTTGCTTATTTTCTAGTGTTTCCAGTGGTATTCGGTTTTATTGTAAGCACCGCTCCGGTTGGCGTAGCAGTGATGACGGATATAGGAAATTATTTGGACTTTGTGTTGACGTTATTTTTTGCTTTTGGATTGGCGTTTCAAGTGCCCATTGCGGTGGTAATGACTGTAAGATTTGGCTGGCTTTCTGTGGCTCAGCTTAAAGAGGTGAGAGGCTACGTTATCGTTGGCGTATTTATTATCGGTGCAATATTTACGCCTCCAGATATTATTTCCCAGTTTATGTTGGCCGTGCCTATGTGGTTGTTATATGAGCTGGGTATTTTAGTAGCAATGCTGACTAAAAAAAATACAGATGCTAGTATTCTGCCGCCAGCCCAGCATTAAAGTTTATCTTAATGCTATTGGTTGAGGTCTTTTGCCAATTAATACGACTACATCAAGCGTTTGTTCAGCTCTTGCAATTTTAATAGTGGCCTTTTGATTGGGTGTTAGTGCTGCAATTAAGTTGAGCATGCTACCTGTGTCAGAGATTGGTTTATTTTCAATGGCCAATAAAATATCGCCAGCACGAAGTCCAGCTCTGTCAGCCGGGCCGCCGCGCTGTATACCTGCAATTAAGGCGCCTTGGGCAAGTTTAAGTTTGAATGATTCTGCAAGTCCCGGAGTAATATCCTGAGCTTCGATGCCTATCCAGCCACGCGTTACATTACCTTGAGTGACTATTTGATCCATTACTTGGTGAGCTAATGTTGCAGGTATGGCAAATCCTATGCCCATAGAACCACCACTGCGTGAGTATATTGCGCTGTTGATCCCTACTAAATTGCCTTCGGTATCAATCAATGCGCCACCTGAATTGCCAGGGTTAATTGAGGCGTCTGTTTGAATAAAGTTTTCAAAAGTGTTGATGCCTAAATGATTGCGCCCTAGTGCGCTAATGATGCCTTGTGTAACAGTTTGACCAACACCAAAAGGGTTGCCGATTGCTAAAACGACATCACCTACATTGAGTTTATCTGAGCTTGCAAATGCAATGGCAGGTAAATTATCTGCTTCAATTTTAATGAGCGCTAAATCAGTTTCTGGATCGGTACCTACCACCTTTGCAGACATTTTACGACCATCTGACAGTGCGATTTCGATTTCATCTGCACCGGCTATGACATGGTTGTTGGTAAGAATTAAGCCTTGAGCGCTTACAATTACTCCGGACCCCAAACTATTTTCTGGTTGAGATGGTCTATCTTGGTCATCCAGCTGATCTCCAAAAAATTGACGAAAAGTGGGATCATCTAAATATTTTTGGTGTGGGCTATTTGTCACATTTTTACTTGTAAAAATGTTCACAACTGTAGGCATTGCTTTTTTTACGGCTTGGCTATAAGAGCCTGCTATGTTGATGCCTAAGCTAGGTTCGGCATATTTAACCACAAGTGGGCTTGTCTTTTTTGGGAGCACGCCCTCGATTAGATTTGGGAAAAATAAACGTAAAACAAAAATTAAGGCTAAACAGATAGTGACTGTTTGCGAAAAAATGAGCCATAATTTTTGGTGTGCTTGCTTATTCATTGTATTGGAGTATTTAGCAGTAGTTTAATGATGCGAGAATTATATTTTCTTAGTCTAAGTTCTTTATATTGATTAATTTGAGTATTGAGCATCCTCAATGTAGTATCGGGCAATTGTAGCTAATATTCAAGATGGTAGGGTTGAAAAGGTTATTAAAATGGTAAAACTTAAGGACTTACTCGATTATACGCAAGTGCTCATGCAGGTTGAGCGATTCAAAGATTATTGCCCAAATGGACTGCAGGTTGAGGGTAAGTCTCAAGTGCGAAAAATTGTCACCGGCGTGACTGCAAGCATGGCGCTCTTAGAGGCGGCAAAGGAGGCAAATGCAGATTTAATATTGGTGCATCATGGATATTTTTGGCGTAATGAAGATGCTAGAGTTGTAGGCATAAAGCGTAATAGACTAGCATTTCTACTTAAAAATGATTTAAATTTGATGGCATACCATTTGCCTTTAGATGCACATCCGGAATTAGGTAACAATGTTCAGCTGGCCCGTCAGTTAGGCATAGTAACCACTGGCTTTGCTGGAGAAGCTGATCTTATCGGGTGTGGCACACTTGCGAGCCCAGTAAGACTAAAAGATTTTGTAGACCACCTTGAGTCTGTTTTACAGCGAACCCCAATGGTCATTGGAGATTTGGAAAAAATAGTCAGCAATGTTGCCTGGTGTACAGGTGCAGGGCAGGGCTATATTAATACGGCGATAGAACTAGGCGTGGATGTTTTTATAAGTGGAGAAATATCAGAACAAACGCCACATCAGTCATTAGAGTCAGGGGTGTCATACATTGCTGCAGGTCATCATGTGACAGAACGTTATGGCGTTCAAGCATTGGGTGAGCATTTAGCGCATAAATTTAAAATAAGTCATGAATTTATTGATATAAAAAATTACGTTTAATCGTTTTATTTCATATACTTATGAAATATATCTTTAATTAATTCACAAAAAATTGTATAATGTGAGTTAACTATAAAATATTTAGAAAATCACTAAAAGTGAGGAAAACATGTCAGACAACATTAGTGGCGGGCATCATGCCAGTTCGCAATTGGATGAAGCTTCGCAGGTGGATTTAGAAAAGCGAAACTTTTTAATCGCTTCATCAACTGTGGGTGCCCTTGGATGTGCAGCAGCAGCAGTGCCATTTGTATTGAGTATGACGCCAAGTGAGCGCGCTAAAGCGGCAGGTGCTCCAGTCGAAGTTGATATTACTAAAATCGCCCCTGGAACGATGATAACTGTTGAGTGGCGAGGTAAGCCGGTATGGATAATTAATCGTACTGCAGAGATGACGGCGGAATTGCCGAAGCACGATGATCAATTAACTGACCCTGGTTGTGAGGTAGTTTCGCAGCAACCGGAATACTGTAAAAATAAAGATCGCTCCATTAAGCCTAACTTGGCAGTTGTTGTTGGTATTTGCACACATTTGGGTTGCTCGCCGTCAGCTAAGCTACAGCCTAAGGGTGATATGGGAGATAATTGGATGGGCGGTTTCTTTTGCCCATGCCATGGCTCTAAATTTGATTTAGCTGGGCGAGTATTTAAAGGTTCGCCAGCACCTGTTAACTTGGTGGTGCCACCTCATAAATATTTAACTGAAAATACCTTGCTTATTGGTGTTGATACTGAGGATAAGGCTTAAGTTATGACTAATAAAAAAACTGTAGAAAAAAAATCAGCAGTAGCAAATGCTTTTGATGCTGGTCTGAATTGGGTTGATGCGCGCTTTCCTTTAACTAGCAACATTAAAGCGCATTTGACTGAATATTATGCACCAAAAAATTTCAATTTTTGGTACTTTTTTGGCTCATTATCCCTATTAGTGCTTGTGTTGCAAATCTTAACGGGCATTTTCTTGACTATGCACTATAAGCCGGATGCTAGTCTGGCTTTTGCTTCAGTTGAATACATCATGCGAGATGTGCCATGGGGTTGGTTGATTCGATATATGCACTCCACTGGCGCTTCAATGTTCTTTATCGTCGTTTACTTGCATATGTTCCGAGGTATTATTTACGGATCCTATCGTAATCCAAGAGAGCTCATATGGCTGTTCGGTGTTGCAATATTTTTATGTTTGATGGGTGAGGCGTTTTTTGGCTACCTATTGCCTTGGGGTCAAATGTCTTATTGGGGTGCCCAAGTCATTGTTAATCTGTTTTCAGCGATTCCATTTATTGGCCCCGATGTTTCTGAGTGGTTGCGTGGAGATTATTTAGTTTCAGATGCAACATTAAATCGTTTTTTTGCTTTTCATGTCATTGCATTACCTTTTGTGCTGGCAGGTTTGGTGGCTGCACATATCATTGCATTGCATGAGGTTGGCTCAAACAATCCAGATGGTATAGAAATTAAAAAACTAAAAGACAAGAAGACCGGTATCCCGCTAGATGGTATTCCATTTCATCCCTATTACACGGTGAAAGATATTGTTGGTACGGTTGTATTTTTAATGGTTTTTTCGACTATCATTTTCTTTGCTCCGGAAATGGGCGGGTATTTCTTAGAGGCTAATAATTTTGTGCCAGCTAACCCACTCGTGACGCCAGCTCATATTGCACCAGTATGGTACTTTACGCCTTATTATTCAATCTTACGTGCGGTTCCACCATTCCCTGGCGTTAGTATGCTCGGCATTCCGCCTTCGCTTTTTCCGGGTGTTGCTGCTATGGGCTTGTCGGTAATGGTGTTTGCTTTGTTGCCATGGCTAGATAAGAGTCCTGTGAAGTCAATTCGCTATCGTGGTGCGTTATATAAAAAATGGTTATCTGCGTTTGTGGTGAGTTTTATTGTTCTGGGATACTTAGGTACTGAGCCATCAAACGTTTGGGGTCAATTTGGTCCTTGGTTGGGTAACGCTGAGCGTGCCACTGTAGTAGCGCGTATTTTCATGATAATTTATTTTGCATTTTTTATACTTATGCCTTGGTATACCAAAAAAGATAAAACACTAGCAGTGCCAGAAAGGGTGACGGGATAATTATCATGACTATAAAAAATACCATGAAAAAAGCTATAGGAGTATTAATGCTTTTGCCGTGCGTCCTGTTCCCGCTAACAGTGTTGGCTAATGCAGGTGCACATTTAGATAAAGCGCCAATTGATGCCTCGAATCATGATTCATTGCAACGTGGAGCGAGAACTTTTGTTAACAATTGTTTAAATTGCCATAGTGCCAATTACATGCGGTATAACCGTTTGTTAGAAATTGGTTTAACTGAAAAGCAGATTAAAGATAATTTGTTGTTTTCAGGTGAGAAGGTTGGCGACACAATGAAGGTTGCGATTAATCCAGTCGATGCTAAGAAGTGGTTTGGTGTAGCCCCGCCAGACTTGTCTGTGGAAGTCCGTGCGCGTGGTGCGGATTGGGTGTACAGCTATATGCGTAGTTTTTATCGCGATGACACTAGTGCAACTGGTTGGAGTAATTGCGTGTTTGATCCAGTTACCTGCAAAGTATCAATGCCACATGTGCTGTATGAGTTGCAAGGCGAGCAAGTGATGAATCATGAAACACATCAGTTAACGCTTAGTAAGCCAGGTAAGTTGTCTGTGGCAGAATATGATGCGCTCGCTGGGGATTTAACCAACTTTTTAGCATTTATGGCTGAACCTGCAAAACAACAACGTAATCATTTGGGTTGGGTTGTGCTGTTATTTTTAGGAGTATTGTTAGTACTTACTTACAAGCTCAAGAAAGCCTATTGGAAAGATATACATTAATTATGATGACTTTATACTCAGGGACAACTGATCCCTATAGCCACCGTTGCCGAATTGTTTTATTTGAAAAAGGGATGGACTTTCAAGTAATTGATGTCGATCTTGCAAATAAACCAGAAGATTTAGCTGTCATTAATCCATATAATCAAGTACCAGTTCTTGTAGAGCGTGATTTAGTATTATCGGAAGCTAATATTATTAATGAATATATTGATGAGCGATTCCCTCATCCTCAGTTGATGCCACCAGATCCTGTAATGAGAGCTCGTGCCAGACTGTTTTTATATAATTTTGAAAAAGAGTTGTTCGATCATATTAAAGATCTTGAGTCTGGAGATGATGAGAAGGCAGATAAGGCGCGCATCACTATTCGTGATAACTTAACCCAATTAGTCCCAATCTTTGCTAAACAAAATTATTTATTAGGCGATGATTATTCAATGTTAGATGTTGCTGTAACTCCATTGTTATGGCGCTTAGATCACTACGGTATAGTGTTGCAAAATCAGGCAGCGCCAATACTCAAATACGCAGAGCGATTATTTTCAAGACCATTGTATGCTGAGGCTATGACGCCATCAGAAAAAGTGATGCGTAAGTAAAATTTTCGAGCAACAGTTAGCGTCATGATTGTTGCTCGATATCTAAAATTTTTATAATTAAATGACAGAACTTACTTCAACCAAGCCATATATGGTGCGTGCGATTCATGAATGGTGTGTAGATAATGCCTGCACCCCGCATTTGTTAGTGGCTGTAAATAGCCAAACTAGAGTTCCGATGGCGTATGTAAAAGAGGGTGAGATTGTACTTAATCTTAATTACACGGCCACTAAAGACTTGCATATAGACAATGAGGTAATTACTTTTTCAGCCCGATTTGGTGGGATATCTCAAAATTTATACGTGCCTATGAGTGCAGTAAAAGGCATATTTGCTCGCGAAACTGGTCAAGGTATGTTTTTTGAAGTTGAGCCATTATTGCCTGTCGCATCTTTAAAAGATGATGACGTTTCAGAGTCTAAAGTTGAATCTACGCAGTCGAAACCAGTGAATAATAAAAAACCTACGCTAACTATCGTAAAGTAGCTTAACTTTTTTCAAAATATCAGTATAATACGCAACTCAAATAAACGCCGGATTAGCTCAGTTGGTAGAGCAGCGCACTTGTAATGCGAAGGTCGTCAGTTCGATTCCGACATCCGGCACCAAATTCTTAAACATTTACCCTTTTATACAATTGACAGCAAGTCAAATTATCAGCATAATCGCGGGTTCGGTTTGGAGGGGTGGCCGAGTGGTTAAAGGCGACGGACTGTAAATCCGTTCTCTCAGAGTACGAAGGTTCGAATCCTTCCCCCTCCACCAAAGTTTTTAATAAATAGAAGTTGTATTTTTAGTAGTTAGAGCCTGTTGGCGTTGGTTTAGATGGGTACGCGGGTGTAGCTCAGCTGGTAGAGCTTCAGTTTTCCAAACTGAATGTCGCGAGTTCGAGTCTCGTCGCCCGCTCCAAGCGCGAGTTTGCAAGACTAATTTGCATGCGCGTTTGTATGATTAGCGCCCATGTGGCTCAGTGGTAGAGCACTCCCTTGGTAAGGGAGAGGTCGCGGGTCCGATTCCCGCCATGGGCACCATGAATAGTTTTGAGTTGTTAAATAGTAGTATCACTTTAATTTGTACAAGTTTTATTAATTCTAATAAAACTTATGGTTAATAAAATTTTGTAAAGGACTGAAACAATGGCAAAAGGTAAATTTGAGCGGACCAAGCCGCACGTCAACGTAGGTACAATTGGCCACGTGGATCATGGTAAGACAACATTAACGGCAGCGATTACAACAATTCTGTCAAAGAAATTCGGTGGTGAAGCTAAGGCT
>JAIPCR010000048.1 GCA_021738125.1 Sulfuritalea sp. | reverse complement strand
GTATTCAAGTGAGCGAAAATGGCCTGCATATTTACAATCGTGATGGGCAATATCAATCGACAGATCCTTTTGAGCTTTATTCTAAACTCAACGTCGATGACGATGCATCGCACGCGTTTTATTTAGGTGTAGAGTTGGCGCGAGCACAAATTGCCTGGCAACTTAAAAAGCGTTATATACAAGATCAGGCACTTGATTGGGGTGTTAACAGTTTGCCTGAACAATTAATAAGTAAAACAGCGCACCGTGAGGCTGCTATTAAAGCGCGCAAGGGTGCGGCTAAGAAAACTTAAATCATGATTTTTGAAACAATCATTAGCTCTGTAAACAGCCAAGGTGAGGCGCATGTAGCACCTTTCGGTATCCAAATTCAAGCCGGCTTGGTACTCATTTCCCCCTATAAACCTTCAGTAACGTTAGAGAATATACTTGCGACCCAGCATGCAGTATTGAACCTGACAGATGATGTGCGTGTATTTGCTGGCGCCATTACAAGACGTCAAGCTTGGTCGTTACTACCTGCTGAAAAAATCATAGGCCATAGGTTGGCTGACACATTGGTGCACCAAGAGTTAAGGTTAGTTAAAGTGGTAGATGATGCATCCCGACCTCAATTGTTTTTGGAAGTATTGCATGAAGTTCAGCATCAACCATTTAAAGGTTTTAATCGTGCACAAGCTGCAGTAGTCGAGCTGGCAGTACTTGCTAGTCGCTTGCATTTATTAACAAAAGATAAAGT
This sequence comes from Sulfuritalea sp., assembly GCA_021738125.1. GTDB lineage: Bacteria > Pseudomonadota > Gammaproteobacteria > Burkholderiales > Methylophilaceae > Methylotenera. The sequence goes on along the minus strand of JAIPCR010000048.1, from coordinate 12,403 downwards.
ACTGTCTGAAATTGATTATTTACAGATAGCGATTGATAAAACAGCCGGAGACCGAGAGCTACAGGCATGGCGTTGGCTAACTGAAAAAGTAGAAAATTATTATGCGGAGCAAGCAGGGGAGAACTTTGCTTGAATTCGCCCATCATGCCTATCGTCAATACAGCCCAACTACTGATTAGCGTTACTAGCGTAGAAGAAGCCCGTATAGCCATAGAGCATGGCGCTGACATTATTGATTTAAAAGAGCCTAGTTTAGGTGCGCTAGGGGCTTTACCTATCGACCAAATTAAATTAATCGTTAGTTTTGTACATGATAAAAAAGGCCTAAGTAAAAAAATCACCAGTGCAACGATAGGTGATTTACCGATGCAACCCCAGTTATTGCATCAGCAAGTGCTTAATTTAACAGCCACAGGTGTTGATATTATCAAAATCGGCTTCTTTGAAAGTTCTGACTATCCAGGCTGTTTAGATGCGTTAGCGACATTAACGCAAGGTGGCACAAAGTTGATGGCGGTATTGTTTGCAGAAAATAGCTATCCAGAACATCTTATTGAATCGATTAAAGCGGCAGGTTTTATCGGGGTCATGCTGGATACCGCTAAAAAGAATGGCTTAACCTTATTGGATTATTATTCTGTAGCGCAGCGTATGGTATTTGCACAGACAGTATTAAGTTGTGATTTGCAATTTGGTTTGGCAGGATCCTTAAAACTAGAACATTTGCCAATAGTGAAGTTGCTTAATCCAACCTACATTGGTTTTAGGGGTGGTGTTTGCAATAATCATCAGCGTGAATCAAGTTTGGATGTGAGTAAGATACAAGCCATACGTAAAACTATATAAACTGTGGTACAAAAACAACTAAAAGTTTAATTAGGTATCAATTATTTTCTACTGGAGGTTGCATTAAGACTAACTGGTGAGTACTATTGAGGTGTCTGAATTTTAGCTTTACTTAAGCTAAGTACGTATATGAATGAGGAGCAAGAACAAATGAAAGAACACTTGGTTAAAATTGCCGTCGCTACAGCGTTAGGTTTAGTAGCATTCACAGCTTCTGCTGAAGATATGTATCGTGGTGCTTGGTATGCCGTACCAGGTGCTAGCTACATGCACACCGATAGTGATTTAGATGCAAAAAATGGCGGTGGCGCTTTTATTCGTTTAGGTAAAGAATTAAGCCCAAAATGGGATATTCAAACTGGTCTGGGTTATAACCGTGCTAGCGATGATATAGCGGCTACCACTGGCCATTACAAGCAAACGACACTAGGCTTAGATGCTTTGTATATGCTCAGTCGTGATAGTTTCCGTCCATTTCTGTTAACGGGTTTAGGCGTAGCACATAATAATGTGGACTATTCAATTCCTACCATCCAAGACAAAACTAAGACATCATGGTTGGCTAACGTTGGTGTGGGTGCACAGTACCTTATTAATGATAGCTTTGGTTTGCAAGCAGATGTGCGTCAGCAATGGTCACGTTCAAATGCTAAAGCTGCAGCAATATTTGATGCCGATGGTACAGTAAGTAATACATTATTTAACTTAGGTGGTATTTTCCGTTTTGGTGCACCAACGCCTATGCCAGTTGCAGAAGTGGCACCGGAAGCAGCACCCGTTCCAGTGGAGCCAGCACCGGCAGTAGTAGAAGCTGAACCAGCACCAGCGCCAGAACCAGTCGCTGAGGCATGTAAGCCAACACTTGAAACCATCACGATTGCCGCTGAAAAATTATTTGGTTTTGATAAATCTAAGTTACAAGATGGTTCTAAACCAATTTTAGACGAAGTCGCAGCTAAAATTAAATCAAATCCGGATGTTGAGCTAATCATGGTAACAGGCCACACAGACCGATTAGGCTCAGATGCATACAATCAAAAATTGTCAGAGCGCCGTGCTAACCAAGTGAAAGCTTATTTGGTTTCACAAGGCGTGGATGCCAGCCGATTACAAGCTGTTGGTAAAGGCGAATCAGAGCCATTGGCTGCCTGTGAGGGCGTTAAAGGCTCTAAAAAGTTGATTGAGTGTTTACAACCTAACCGTCGCGTGGTGATTTCAGCCGAAAAGCAACGTGAAACAGGCTGTAATTAATTGCGCTAAATTTAATAAGTAAAACTAAAGCCTCGCATTGCGAGGCTTTTTTATTGGTAAAATAAGTACTATGGTTAAATCATCTCAATCACCTGTAGATCTTGTCATTGAAGCGCGCTGGGTGGCAACGGTTGCTGCCAATCAAGCAGTACTAGAAAATTACTCAGTAGTTGTTCAGTCCGGCATCATCGTAGACGTGCTGCCTATCTTAGAATCCCGACAAAAATATACCGCATCGTCAGTCGTTTGTTTAGAAAATCATGTGCTCATGCCAGGTTTAATTAATTGTCACACGCATGCGGCCATGAGCTTAATGCGAGGTTTGGCAGATGATATTGCATTGATGCCATGGCTAGAGCAACATATTTGGCCAGCGGAGCAGGCGGTAGTCTCAGAGCGCTATGTGCAAGACGCTTCATTATTGGCCTGTGCTGAAATGTTAAGTGGCGGCATTACTTGTTTTAATGACATGTATTTTTACCCACAAGCCACAGCAGCAGCAGCCACTCAAGCTGGCATGCGTGCTAACTTAGGGCTACTCGTCATTGATTTTCCTTCAGCTTATGCTAATGATGCCGATGATTACTTACAAAAAGGCTTTGATGCACATGATACTTGGCGTAATAACCCACTGATTACTTCGTCGATAGCGCCACATGCGCCCTATACGGTATCTAATCAAACGTTGCACAAAGTGATTACTTATGCCGAACAATTGGGTCTTGGTATCCATACGCACTTACATGAAACTCAAGATGAGATCGTAAAAAGTGACGCACAATATAGCTTACGACCCATTCAAAGATTAGCGGAGTTGGGTTTGCTCGGCCCCAACTTTGTTGCGGCACATGGCGTACATTTGCTAGCAAATGAAATTGAACTGTTGGCTGAATATGGTTGCCATATCGTGCATTGCCCCAGCTCTAATTTAAAACTGGCGAGCGGTATAGCGCCGGTGGCGCAACTGTTAGCTAAAGGAGTGAATGTTGCTTTAGGCACTGACGGAGCCGCCAGTAATAACCGCTTAGATATTTTTGCTGAAATGCGTTTAGCCGCATTATTAGCTAAGGGGGTGACTGGCGATGCTTCAGTTCTACCTGCGCATCAAGCGCTAGCAATGGCCACCATTCATGGAGCTAAAGCGCTGGGCTTAGATCATAAAATTGGCTCTATTGAAGTCGCTAAATTGGCAGACCTGACAGCGGTAAGATTAGATGATATAGCAACGGCACCCTACTACGACCCTATATCGCATTTGGTTTATTGTTGTGGACGTGAACATGTCACCCATACATGGGTGGCGGGAGAACTACGTTATAGCGATGGCATTTATGCCAATATAGAGCCGAATGAATTAAAAGAAATTGTTAACGTATGGCAACCAAAACTATCACAGTTGAAATCGGAGCAAGGTAAAAAATGAGTGCTGACGTCCATATAAATGCTGATGATGCTGAATTACAAAAATTTGGTGATCTTGCCCATAAATGGTGGGATAAAAATAGCGAATTTAAACCCCTGCATGAAATCAATCCAGTGAGATTAGATTGGATTGATAGTCTCGTTACCTTAAAAGGCAAGCGTGTTTTAGATGTAGGCTGTGGCGGTGGTATTTTGTCAGAATCTATGTATTTTAAAGGCGCTGATGTGACTGGTATAGACTTGGGTGAAAAAGCACTTAATGTGGCTAAGTTACATCAGCTAGAAAGTGGCGCTCAGGTCAATTATCGATATATTTCAGTAGAGCAATTGGCAGCAGAAGAACCAGCAAGTTTTGATGTGGTCACTTGTATGGAAATGTTAGAGCACGTCCCTGTCCCAGCAGCTATTGTTGCGGCCTGTGCTGAATTAGTCAAACCGAATGGCGCTGTATTTTTTTCAACCATTAACCGTAATCCGAAATCTTACTTGTTTGCTATAGTCGGTGCGGAATACGTATTGAATATGTTGCCTAAGGGCACGCATGATTATACGAAATTTATTAAGCCTTCTGAGCTTTCAACTTGGGTTAGACAGGCTGATTTAAATGTCACCAACTTGCGTGGAATGAGTTTTAATCCTATTACCCAGCGTTATAGCTTGGGTGATGATGTGTCAGTAAATTATCTAATGCATACTGTGTTATCAAAATGAGTGTGGTGTTATTCGATTTAGACGGCACTTTGGTCGATACCGCGCATGATTTGGGCTTAGCACTTAATATGCAGTTGGCAAGACATGGAAAGGCTGCGTTACCTCATGATGACATTTGGCCGGTTGCCTCACATGGTACACGTGGTTTATTGGCATTAGGGTTTGCGATTAACCCTGGTGATACTTGTTATGAAGCGATGCGGGAAGAGTATTTAAATCTATATGAATCTGTTTTTACCAATAATCCCATGCTGTTACCAGGTATTGCCGCGCTATTAGAGACCTTAGATGCCCGAGGTATTCAATGGGGCATAGTCACCAATAAGCCAAGACGATTTTCGGTGGATTTAACGAAAGCGGTTCAATTGGGTAATCGGACTTTATATGAACGTTCGGCTTGCTTGCTGTGTGGTGATGATGCACCACAACCAAAACCAGCACCCGATACACTATTAATGGCTTGTGCCGCGATTAATGCTCAGCCTAGTGAGTGTATTTATGTGGGTGACGCAGAACGAGATGTAGAGGCAGGGAGCGCTGCAGGTATGAAAACGGTGGTGGCACTATTTGGTTATATTGCTACAACGGATCAGCCGCATGCGTGGGGCGCTGATGTGTTGATAGAATCGCCTAATGATTTATTGAGTTGCCTAAACTAAATGCGACAAGTAATACGTTGTTAGCTAGGTAATACTTCGTCTTTCCATCATAGCTTGCGCTAGCGTGCCGCTATCCACGTATTCAATTTCGCCACCCATAGGCATACCGCGCGCAATACGACTGGTTTTAACGCCTCTCGCTTTTAGCAGTTCGCTAATGTAATGTGCAGTAGCATCGCCTTCCACCGTATAGTTGGTGGCCAGTATCACTTCTTGTACCACGCCATCTTGCGCACGTTTAATCAGCTTGTCTAGATGAATCTCTTTAGGACCTATGCCATCCAGTGGGGATAATCTGCCCATTAATACAAAATACATACCCGTGTAGGCGTGGGTATTTTCAAGCATTAATAAGTCGGTTGGCATTTCTACCACGCATAACAAACTTTTATCGCGGTTGTTAGAATCGCACAAAGGGCAGATTGGCTGTTCGCTAAAGGTGTTGCAAAGCTGACAGTGACCAACAACTTCTAACGCGTTGCCTAGTGCTACAGATAGGTTGTCTGCACCTTTTCTGTCACGCTGTAACAAATAGTACGCCATGCGTTGCGCAGATTTTGGCCCCACGCCTGGTAAGCAACGCAAACTGTCGATTAAGTGCTCAAGCGCAGGCGGATTTTTCATGAAGGGAGGAAGTTAAGTAATACTATTAAAATGGCAGTTTCATACCGGCTGGCATAAAACTTCCCATCCGAGCTGATGAAGTCGCCTCGGCTTTTGCGGTAGCATCTTTTAAGGCAATGACCAATAAATCTTCTAAAGTTTCTTTGTCATCCATAACACTGTCATCTAAAGTCACCCGTTTCACGACATTATTGCAAGCCATGGTAACTTTTACTAAGCCATTGCTGGCAATGCCTTCAACATCAATGTTGGCTAGTTCTGCTTGCGCCTTTTGCATATTTGCTTGCATTTGCTGCGCTTGCTTCATCATGTTGGCCATGCCGCCTTTCATCATTTTATTGCTCCTTCTTTAAATAGGTTTAATTGAGTTTGGAATAATGGATGCATCGAATTCATTAATCAACGCTTGCACAAAGTTATCATCTTCAATCGCGCTTTCTGCGTTGGCTTGGGCGTGGGCTTTTTCTTGAGAAATTTGTTTAGCTGGCGTATTGCCCGTGCCGCCCACACTAAATTCTAGTTTTATTTTTTTATCAAAATATTGGCAAATTGCACTGGTTAATTTCTCTTGATAATTCGGCACGAGTAAGTGTTTTTGCGCTTCAGGTACACTTAACGAAATGCTATTTTCATCATAAGTCAGTAGCTCACAGTTTTGTGATAACGCACGAGCTAGTCCGAGTTTTAATTCATCTACCAAGCCACGCCAATTACCATTAAATTGTTTGGTGGTAGTGAGTGGCGCTGGCACTTCAGTGACTTGCTCAACAACAGGCTGCGGCGTTGGGGGCTCTACATCGATTGGGCTTGGAGTTTGTATATGTGGCGTTTCTGTTGCTATAGGTACTTCCACGGCTAATGGAATCACTGGCGCTTTAGGCACGCTTGTAGTATTTACCACGGTGGCTTGAGGCTTGGTAGAGACTTTTTGTGTGCCACTCTCATTGGGCGTAAAAGCGAGCATACGCAATAAACTCATGGAGAAGCCGGCAAATTCATCTGGCGCAAGCCCCATGTCACGACGACCAAGCAAAGCGATTTGGTAATACAGTTGTAACTGCTCAGCTGAAATCCTATGTGCCAAATCCATCAACACTTCACGGTCGGGCAAGTCTTCTGCCACGCTATCAGGTACGGCCTGTACGATAGCAATTTGGTGTAGCAGTTGGGCTAAATCATTTAAAGCGATTTCAAAAGACAGGCTGCGCTCTGCCATTAGCTTCGCCTGTGCGATTAAGCTACTACCATCGTTGGCAAGCAAGGCATTGATGAGTTGATATAAATAGCTTTGATCAATGGCGCCCAGCATCGCACGGACTTCTGCTTCTTTGACGGTTTGACCGCCATAGGCGATGGCTTGATCGGTGAGCGATAACGCATCACGCATACTGCCGTCGGCAGCACGTGCAATCAAGTGCAGTGCGTTAGGTTCATACGGAATATGTTCTTGGCCAAGAATATTTTGTAGATGACCAATAATTGACGTGCCCGCCATTTGCCGCAAATTAAACTGTAAACAACGCGATAGCACAGTTACTGGTACTTTTTGAGGGTCAGTAGTGGCCAGTATAAATTTGACATGCGCTGGAGGCTCTTCTAGCGTTTTAAGCATGGCATTAAACGCGCTTTTAGACAGCATGTGCACTTCATCGATGATATACACTTTAAATCGACCAGCAGTCGGTGCGTATTGCGCGTTATCGAGTAAATCACGCATGGCATCGACTTGTGTATTGCTGGCAGCATCCACCTCAATAAGGTCGACAAAGCGTCCTCGGTCAATTTCGGTACAAGCATTACAAACGCCGCAAGGTTGGGCAGTAATACCAGTTTCACAGTTTAGTGATTTAGCTAAAATACGGGCCAGTGTGGTTTTACCTACGCCACGGGTGCCAGTAAATAAATAGGCGTGGTGCAAACGTTTTTGTTCTAATGCATTCGTGAGCGCGCGTACTACATGGTCTTGTCCGACCAGGGTTTCAAAAGATTTTGGGCGCCATTTACGGGCGAGTACTTGATAGCTCATGAGGTCAATGCATCTGCTTTCGTTGCTAAGTTCATTGAGAGTTTCAGTGAATTTGTATAAAAATGACTAGAGAATTTATAGTAGAACTTTAGCCGAATTTAGTCGGCAAGTGTAGTGAGTCGTAAAAATAGTCTTGTAGTTAGCACAAATAAGGAGGCGAGCCCTTACCCCGGCACTTGCTCAATAGTTGTGGCTGCTTGCTTCCGCACCTGACCAGGTTGGCTACTTTACAATGCGGGGAGGCCCGCCAAGATGTAATTTTACAATACTTTGGCTATTTAACCGCACAGCAAATTAGAATATTTTCGTAGCCGTTTGGCTTATGTGCAAAGTATCCATACGAATAATAGAGTGATAAAAGTATCATTTAATACTGAATTGATTCTCAGCAACCGTGACAAAATGTCCAACATGAACTTTTTGTGTAATCACTAATCAAGAGTTGGCATTCACTATTTACATATCATATGAATGATTTTAGAAAAAATAAATCTGTGCATTCGCCTGCTGAAGTTGCGCGGAACTCTATTAAGCGGACGCCTGCAGAGGTTGCGCGGGAAGCGTTTAAGCAAATGGCGATGCAATCCATTATGCCTACGCCAGATAATTATCAAACTATTTATAATCAAATAGCCGGTATTCGAGAAAAAGAAACGCTGAACAATGCGCTTACTCAAGCACTCAAAAAATTGCCTCATGACACAATAGAGCAAAGGCAGTGGATCAATCGCTGGGAAAAGATATTAATGAATGATGATTGGGCAGCATTGCCTACATTCTTATCTGAAACCCCTGGTATTTTTCTTACAGAAGTTCAAGAAAAAGTGACGCTTAACGACGCATTGAATAATGCGTTGGTTCAGTTACCGCAAGATACGTTTGAGCAACGAAAATGGATTAATCGTTGGAAAAAAATACTTACTCAGAAAGATTGGGCAGCATTAACGCCCTTGTTCTCTGAAATCTTAGCGGATTCCAATGCCGCCACTAGCAAAATGCAAGATTTTGGTCTAATTTTACGCGAAATGTTAAGGCATACATTTGAGCACGGATTGATTCCAAGCTTGCATGATTACCCGAAACTTAAGCAAGGTGCGTCAGAAATTATGATGCGTGCTGAAAAGGCGAATGAATTACATGACTGGCATTTGATAGCGCAAGCATTTGGTGTACTGATGGAGCGTTTAGATTCAGTGGTCGTGAATGAAGACGGATTGAAGCAAGATTTAACAGGCTTGCTTAAATTATTGATTGATAACATTAGTGCATTGGTCGCGGATGATCAATGGGTAAGTGGGCACATTGCGCTTGTGCAAGAAATTATTTCAGGCCCACTAGAAAGAACTGCGATTAAACATGCAGAAGATAACTTAAAAGAGGTTATTTTTAAACAAGGTGCTTTAAAGAATAATTTGACCGAAGCTAAAGAGTCATTCAAAAATATGATTGCGACTTTTGTTGATCGTTTAGGTTATATGGCAAGTTCAAGCATTACTTATCAAGAAAAAATAGAAAATTTTTCTACTAAGCTAGCTAAAACGGATGATGTTAAGCAAATTAATTCATTGCTAGAAAACTTGATGAAAGACACTTACTCCATGCAAACTGATATTGCGCAGTCAAGTAGCGAGTTGATGGCGCAGCGTGAACAATTTGAGGAAACGCAACAGCAAATTTCTAAACTGCAAGAAGAGTTATCGCAATTAAGTGAGAAGATTTCTGAGGACCCACTGACAGGCTTGTTGAATCGACGTGGTTTAGATGAAGCGATGGTTCGTGAGGTTTCACGTGCTCATCGTGAAGGTTTGGATTTATGTGTTGCCCTCATTGATATAGACAATTTTAAAGTTTTTAATGATCAGTATGGCCATTCTGTGGGGGATGCTGCGTTGCTACATTTAGCTAAAGTGATGCAAGAAACGCTAAGAGCGACAGATGTTCCCGCGCGATTTGGCGGTGAAGAGTTCGTGGTATTACTACCTAATACTAGCCTAGATTATGCAGTAAGAACGATTGAGCGCTTGCAACAAGTCTTAACCGAACGGTTTTTCTCCGGTAATAATCAGCGACTATTAATCACTTTTAGTGCGGGCGTTGCATTATTTAATGTTGATGAAGCTCAGGATGACGTCATCATGAGAGCTGACCAAGCCATGTATCTGGCCAAAGAAACCGGTAAAAATCAGGTCAAATCAGAAATAGATTTACTCGCCAGTCAAAAATCGGCAGTCGCTCATACTATTTAATTGCTCACCGTATTAGCTTAAGCTGATATAGGTATAATGTTTCTTGATTCAGAAAACTTCAGTCTAAATTGCATTGAGTGGATAGAATCACGCTATGATTTGATTGAATCAACGAGATGTGAAGATTGCAAAACTTACCCCAATTACCTAATGCCAGTTTAATACTTGACGCCCTTTTGTTGGGTGGTTTAGATGAAGTCTACCTGATTGATGCTTCATCTATGCGCCTTATTTATGTGAGCGAAAACGCGCTAAAAAATACGCGCTATGACAGAGATCGACTTTACGAAGTCGGCATAGACCACTTGCTGGGCTTAAGCCAACAGTCGTTGCAATCACATTTAGAAAGCCATCGAGGCCATTCTTATTTCATTGAAATACAACAAAATCACACACCTTTGATTGGCCATATTGAACACTCGCAATTGCGAGCGATGGTTTTGCAATCAAATCAGCAAGAATTCATTTTGATTGTAAAAAATAATGTGAAGCCCCCATCAAATAATACGGCATTGCAGGCTATGGTCGCTCATGCACCTGCAGTGGTTTTCCAGTTCCAGTTGGATAGTCAGGGCGAAATAGAATTCATCTATTTGACAGAAGGCTGCCAAGCCTTACTTGGCTTAAAAGCCGAAGAGTTAGTGAATGATAGTAGTAGGTTCTTTGCACTGATGAGTGCCAAAGATCGTAACGCATTACGCAAGCAACTCAAGCAGTCTGTTGCTGAGCTAACTTCATTGAATTGGGAAGGTAAAATTTGGATTGAGAGCTGGCAAGATAATAAGTGGCTTGATTTGCGAGCGATGCCTAGACTACTGAGTAATGGTGTCACGCAGTGGGAAGGTATTATGACTAATATTACCCGCAGCAAACTCGAAAAAAATGAGATTGAAAGATCGCGCCGTGAGTTAGGTGAGTTGACAGCCCATATTAATAAGATAAAAGAGCAAGAGCGTAATGTCATCGCTCGTGAAATACATGATGATTTAGGCGGTAATTTAACAGCGATTAAAATTGGTCTGGCATCTATGATTAATCGCATGAGTGCCGGTAAAGATTTTTCAGTAGAGCAAGCGAAGATGTTGGAGTCTATTGTAGATAGCACTTTTGAAGCGGTGCATAGAATTTCTTCTAACTTAAGGCCGAATATTTTAGATTTGGGTATTGTGGCGGCACTCGATTGGCAAGCAAAAGAATTTGAAAAACAGTTTGATTTGCAATGTACGTTTAGCGCTAACCAAACCGAAGTCACGTTAACGTCAGACCAGGCGATTACGCTATTTCGCATTTTTCAAGAATCGATATCCAATGTTGTTAAACATGCCCATGCCACGCGTGTTGAAGTCAACTTAATGGCTGGTAAGCATGACATCGTCATGACCGTGATTGATAATGGTGTGGGATTAAAACCTAGCGATATGCTGAAAACTAATTCATTTGGCTTGCGTGGTATGCGCGAACGGGCTGCAGCACTTCATGGTAGTTTTAAGGCAACTCAATCTACTACGGGCGGCACGCTCATCACGCTTAAGTTGCCAGTGCTTTAGCTCAATCAATTCGACATTCCTTATATAGCACCTTAGCTTTGCCCCTGATGTTTTGTTCATCAGCATTACATTTATCAAGAAATTCAAGTATCATTTAGCGCACATAGTCACCCATTTAATTAGTCTTAGGGCAGCATGGCAAAAAGCAATCAAATTAAAGTTATTATTGTCGATGATCATGCCATCTTAAGGGCAGGGCTCAAGCAAGTGCTAGCGGAAACGGAAGATATTATTGCCATTTCTGAAGCGCAAAATGCAGCTGAAGCTATTCAATTAGCTAGGCAGTCTGATGCAGATGTGATGTTGCTTGATATTGCTTTGCCTGATCGTAACGGCATGGATGCGCTTAAGTACATTAAGCATATCAACCCTAGTATCGCCATATTGATGTTATCTATGTACAAAGAAGATCAATATGCAGTGCGTGCCTTGAAGTCTGGTGCAGCTGGCTATCTATGTAAACAAAGCGCCTCTTCTGAATTGGTCAATGCAATTCGAGTAGTGGCTAAGGGTAAGAAGTACATTACGCCTGAAGTGGCTGAAATTTTAGCCAATCAAGTGGGTATGGATACTGAAAAAGCCCCTCATGAGACGCTTTCAGATCGCGAATTTCAAACACTTACCATGATAGCTTCAGGTTTTTCAGTGGGTGATATTGCCGAAAAGTTATCACTTTCAGTTAAAACGATTAGTATGTATCGCACCCGCATGTTAGAGAAAATGCAATTACGCCATAATGCCGATCTCACGCATTACGCAATTAAAAACAATCTAGTCGATTAGTTTTTAATTCCCTCGCTTGTTTTTAACTATAAAACGAGCATCTCACTTTCTTAATCTTCAATTTTTTATCCATTTTTATCCTTAGATTAGAGTGGTTAAATACCCTCACTTTTCAGAATCACCTCATTACGCTTCAATTATTTTGAATTATTTTTATTTAAATTAAAGTTGTATATCCCCTGATTTTTTCTCCAAAATCGCCAGCTTGTATTCAAGGTCACTCATTTATTTTATTTATAACGCTATGATTTTATTGTGTTTATAAAAATAGTTTAAAGTTTTTTTAAT
>JAIPCR010000047.1 GCA_021738125.1 Sulfuritalea sp. | reverse complement strand
CTGTAGTTAAAACAGCATTTGCAACAGGAATGCCTGAATTAAACTGTACTTCAGAAATGCCCCGTGCAGACTCATTTGCAACTACTTCAAAATGGTAAGTTTCACCACGAATAATTGCCCCTAAAGCAACCAATGCATCGAATTTTTCACTGATAGCCATATGCTGCAATACCAGCGGTGTTTCTAACGCGCCTGGTACAGTAACCACAGTAATAGCATCACTAGCTACACCAAGCTTTAAGAGCTCAGCAGTACATGCACTGAGCAAACCATCCCCTATATCACTATTAAACCTTGATAGCACCACTCCAATTTGCAGACCAGTACCATCCAAGTTTTTCTCAATTTCTCTCACGTTTTATCCTTAATGACTAGCAGTTATTGCATGGTGCATATTTTACCGCATATTGGTCGCATACCTTAATGAAATAAGCCCCAAGCCTTTTGTATTGTGCTCCAAATGCCATAACTTATTGGAATCAAGACCAAAGCCCAAGCGACAACAACCAGTAGTGGATGGCTTGCAGATTGAGGGCCACGAATACTTTTATCTACATTAGCTACCATTGATTTTTCATGCGCCAATTTACGCTCTGCTTCTAGTTCGGCATCCGTCATATAATATTTCTCATCGACAGGCTTAACTAGCATGTTTGCAATAAAGCCTATCACCAACATCCCTGCTAGCACCATAAATATTGGGGCATAAATTTGATCGAAAGGGATGTTAGCCTCTAACCTAGTATCGTGCATATAATTTACTACCACTGGCCCTAAAATACCTGCAGTAGACCATGCTGTGAGCAAACGACCATGAATTGCTCCCACGAACTGAGTACCAAACATATCAGCCAAATAAGCAGGAATAGTGGCGAATCCACCTCCATACATAGAAGCAATTACACAAAAACTAGCTACAAATAAAGCCAATGATTTAAACCCGGCAACATAAGTAGCCGTGCAATACATGATGGCACCTAAAACAAAGAAAATATAATAAGTACGTTTTCGACCTAATTTATCTGACGAAGTAGCCCAAGCAAAACGACCGAAAATATTAAATAATGAAATTAGCCCTACAAAACCGGCTCCTACAGCTGCTGCCGATGCAGTAAGTAATTCATCTTTTTTAATATCAGCAAAACTAATATCTGGCTGACCAATCAATGCGCCTCCGAACGTTTCTTGCAACATAGGAGCAGCCGCACCTATGATACCGATACCTGCCGACACATTCATACATAACACTAGCCACAGCAACCAAAACTGTGGTGTTTTATGGGCATTTTTTAGATGCACGTGCTTAGATGAAATCATCGCATTATTCTGTGTTGCTGGCGGTGTCCAGTTAGCCGGTTTCCAGCCTGTAGGCGGCACACGATAACCTAAAGAACCCCAAAGCATGAACACAAAATATATGGCAGCTAGCGCTACAAACGTTTGCCAAACACCTATGCTTGTTGGTGTTGCAAAGTAAGCCATTAATTTAGTTGCAAGTGGCGAACCTATCATCGCACCACCACCAAAACCCATAATCGCCATACCGGTCGCCATGCCGCGATGATCAGGAAACCATTTGATAAGGGTAGAAACTGGTGAAATATACCCTAGACCCAAACCAATACCACCAATTACTCCGCTACCGAGCCACATTAACCATAGCTGATGGGCATATACGCCATAAGCTGAAATAAGCAAACCGCCACACCAGAGTAACATTGATACCAAGCCAGCCTTGCGCGGCCCTTCACGCTCTAACCAGCCACCCCATAACGCGGCCGAACAGCCAAGCAAAACAAAAAATAAAGTGAACATCCATCCCAAATCAAACTGCGTCCAATTACAATCTGTAGCAAATAAGGCTTTTGCAGTGCCGCTTAATTTATCTGAAAAGGTCGCAGCACCTGCCGCACAAGCCTTAATTGGAGTACCATCTTCGCCCATCAGCACTTTACCTAAGGGCTTCCAAAACACACTAAATCCATAAGCCATACCAATCGATAAATGTACAGCCAAGGCTGCGGGCGGTACTAACCAACGATTGAAGTTAGCGTTTGCTGTAATGTGTTCTTTAGATAAAAAGTTTGCCATGTCATCCTCTTTAATTAAGTATTATTTTTTATAACAAAAATTATTATGTAACATAGTGTAACAAATAAAAAAAAATGGCAATTTACTTATACGCCCGTTTAATATTTGTCATAAATACTTCACATTTAGGTCATAAACTAACGGCCTATGAAGTATAGAAAGTTATATGAGGGAAATATATGCCAGCCAATATACTAGTTGTTGAAGATGAACCGGCAATTCAAGAATTACTGTCACTCAATATCACTCAAGCTGGGCATAATGCCATACGCGCTTTAAGTGTAGAAATTGCGCAAAATTTAATGCGTGAAACTATTCCAGATTTAATTTTGTTAGATTGGATGCTACCAGGCATGAATGGTTTAGAATTTGCGCGCAAATTAAAATCTGACACCCTAACAAAATCCATTCCTATCATTATGCTCACGGCACGTGGCGATGAATACGACAAAGTGCGTGGCCTAGAAGTAGGTGCTGATGACTATGTCACCAAGCCATTCAGTCCTCGTGAACTTAATGCCAGAATTAAAGCTGTACTTCGCCGTCGTGCACCTCAAATGACTGATGACCCGATAGAGCTCAACGGCTTACGCTTAGATCCAACAACACATCGCGTGACGGGCAACCAAAGAACCATAGATTTAGGCCCTACTGAATTTAGGCTACTCCATTTCTTTATGACCAATCCTGAGCGTGTACATACGCGTAGCCAACTATTAGACAAAGTATGGGGTGATCGCGTATTTGTTGAAGATCGTACTGTCGATGTGCATATTCGTCGCTTACGCAATGCACTATCTACTTCTGGACACGAGGATCTCATTCAAACCGTCCGTGGTGCTGGCTACAGATTCTCCAATAAGAGCGATTGACTTTGGAATTGTTGCAAATTCATCGATAAATATCGTCTAGATTTTCAATTCCTCGCTATAATTAAGCACGTCAATTTATTGAAAAAAATTATCTGTGCTAGATATTCGTTGGAAAGCGGCCGTATTCATTTGCGCACTTATTATTATCAGTCTTTTTTCATGGCTGATAAGTGACGCTACTACAGCATTACTTATATTCTCTGCCAGCCTGTTGGTCTATATTTTCAACCATATTTTTTGGCTACACAAATTACAAACTTGGTTTAAAAAACCCTCCCTTAAAGAAATTCCTGAAGGCCTTGGTTTATGGGAAGATGTATTTACCTTGCTCTTAAAATATGAGCGCAATAACACATTCAACCAAACCCAATTAAATTCAGCGTTAGAACGCTTTAATTTAGCCACCAGTGCCATGCCAGATGGCTTAGTGATACTAAGCAGTAGCAACGAGATTGAATGGTGTACACCTAATGCAGAAAATCAACTAGGCCTAGATTTAACTACTGACAAAAACTTACCTATCGTCAATTTAATTCGCAATAGCAGTTTCATTTCCTACCTCTATAACGAGCAATATCACGAACCCTTTAAACTAAAGTCATGGCGAAACCCAGACTTAGTCTTAGAAATTCAGCTCATCCCATTTGCTAATAATCAGAAATTGCTAATTAGTCATGACATGACGCAATTAGAAAAAGTGGACATCATGCGTCGTGATTTTATTGCCAACGTTTCTCATGAATTACGAACACCACTGACGGTGGTAGGGGGGTTTCTAGAAACACTCATTGACATGGAAGGCGCTGTTCCAGAAAAACTAAAACCTTATTTCACTATGATGGACGAGCAAACTATTAGAATGCGTCGCATTATTGAAGATTTACTGACCTTATCTACGATAGAAAGTAATTCTGAAGATCCTGATAACAGCGAAATCAATATGTCGAGCCTGCTTAAATCGGTACAAAATGATGCAATTGGTCTAAGTCAAAGCTTAACCAAAAAAGAACACAATATTCGCCTTCAAGTTGATTCTAATCTTAACTTACGCGGCTCGATAGATGAGCTTCGTAGCGTATTTAGCAATTTAGTTAGCAATGCAATTCGTTATACGCCGACAAATGATGCAAGTAAAAGCGGTGAAATATTGATTAGCTGGGGATTGCAAGATGGTGAGCCGGTCTTTTCTGTTCAAGATTCTGGCATTGGCATAGAGCAGCGTCACATCGATAGGCTTACTGAACGCTTCTATCGCGTAGACCGAAGTCGTAGTCGTGAAACTGGCGGCACAGGATTAGGCTTATCTATCGTTAAGCACATTCTAATTCGGCATCAAGCGAAGTTGGAGATTAGAAGTGAATTAGGTGTAGGTAGCACATTCAGCGCGATTTTCCCTAAAGCGCGCATATTGCAATTGAAATGATCAATACAACTAAGCGCTATCTGATTTTATTCTTTGCTACCTGCAACCTAGTTGCTTGTGCGCTCAATTCTCCTGTAGACCGTAAACCCATTCCTGAACGTAGTGATAGAAGCTCTGGCAATCAACTCGCCAAAAGTGATTTTGATCGTATGGCTGATGTTGAAATGTCAGAAAATATGCAGAGTTTGCGTAATTTAATGATTAAACTCTATAAACGCAACCCACACGAACTAGCAAAAAGCACGAGTGATAATGCAGAAAAAATGGCGGCATGGGTGATTGATGGTGAACAGCAACATCATTCCTTATTTAAAGAGATTGATAATAAACAAGGTACTGAAGCTATATTCTTGGCTTTTAAGCCTGAATATACAGGGGATCGCGTATTGCCTTTTATTGTGGGACTAAAGACCATGCTATTACAAGCTCATGGAAATAAAACGGATTTCTATTTAACCGATACCATAGACCCGCAACATCTCTATAACGTCGCTAGAAACATAGAAATAGCGGCATGGAAACTATCAAATGCAAGGGACGAAACTGGCAAGCTCTATTTGTTGAGCAATGAAATCAATGACACTGATAAAAATTTATCTTTTGAACGTGAATTCGGGAAAATGATAGGCCGCACAGACTTATATGCAATTGCACTAGCGGAGAAGTCCGAACGGCTTATTGTGCGAGTCATGCAGAATTTAACAACCGCTATATTCTTGCCTTTTATGCCCTAGCCTAAGTAAATATCAGTTATAGCAGGACCTTCTCAATACCACCCTGATTGACCTTTTCCACATATTCTTGCATCCAATTATCGCCAAGAATATGCTTTGCCATCTCTACCACAATATAATCAGCTTCTATTCCAGTATCTTCGCCGTAGCGGGACAAGCCCTGCAAACAGCTTGGACATGAAGTAAGAATTTTAACTTTATCTTCTGGGGCGCCTACCGTTAAACCCAACTTAGTCATCCCTTTTTCCAGCTCTTCTTGTTTGCGCATTTTTACTTGTGTGGCAATATCTGGACGGGCAACCGCAAAAGTACCACTTTCACCACAACAACGGTCATTGAGTTGCACCTCTTGACCCATAAGTTTATTAGTCACTTCTAGCGGCTTGTAGGTCTTCATTGGTGTATGGCATGGGTCGTGATACATATACTTAGTACCCGTAATGCCCTTTAACTTCATATCTTTTTCCATTAGATATTCATGGATATCTAGTAGCCTGCAGCCTGGGAATATTTTCTCAAACTGATATTTTTGTAACTGATCCATGCAAGTACCACAAGAAACAATCACAGTCTTAATGTCGAGATAATTAAGTGTATTCGCCACACGATGGAACAAGACGCGGTTTTCAGT
Source organism: Sulfuritalea sp. (assembly GCA_021738125.1). Classification (GTDB taxonomy): domain Bacteria; phylum Pseudomonadota; class Gammaproteobacteria; order Burkholderiales; family Methylophilaceae; genus Methylotenera. Next base: position 7,870 of record JAIPCR010000047.1, on the reverse strand, counting down.
AGTGATTACCTGCCCTTTATCATGATTACCGCTTGCAGTTTGTGGATACCCACAACATAAATAACCTGGCGGCAATACGGTAATAGCACCGACTTCATACAACATGGCTTGCGTGGCTAATCCAACGTTTGAAAACAAGCGCTCAGAACCACATCCAGGAAAATAAAACACTGCCTCAGAATCTTCTGTTACTTTTTTCGGGTTACGGATAACAGGAATCATGCTGTCATCTTCTATACCTAATAGCGCACGTGAAGTTTTAGTCGGCATTTTTTTAGGCATAGGCCGATTAATAAAATGAATGACCTGTGCTTTAATTTCAGGCTTACCCACTGTTGCCGGCGGTCTAATTTTATCTTTTAATAGATGAAACTTTTTAGCAAGCATATGCGCAAAATTTTGCGCTCTATAGCCAATAGTCACCATAAAAGTGTGCATCAACTTAATGGTTGCTGGGTCTTTGGCATTTAAAAATGCCATACCGACAGCAGTGCCTGGATTGAATTGTTTCTTACCTTGCTCACGCAAGAAATTGCGCATCGCTACTGACACATCACCAAAATCAATATCAACTGGGCATGGGTTCAGGCATTTATGGCACACCGTACAATGGTCTGCCACATCGTTAAACTCATCAAAATGCTTGAGTGAAATGCCTCGCCGCGTTTGCTCTTCATATAAGAAGGCTTCTATCAGCAATGAAGTCCCTAAGATTTTATTGCGCGGACTATACAATAAATTAGCGCGTGGCACATGTGTTGTACATACTGGCTTACATTTACCACAACGTAAACAATCACTAATCGAATCGGCAATCTCGCCAATCGCGGATTGCTCCATAATGATAGACTCTTGCTCAAGCAAGCCAAAGCTTGGGGTATATGCGTTTTCTAGGCCAGATCCTGCCAACAATTTACCTTTATTAAAATGACCATTAGGATCTACTTTATTTTTATATTTAGTAAAGGCCTCAATCGTAGCGTCTTCTAAAAACTCCATTTTGGTAATACCAATTCCGTGCTCACCCGAAATGACACCATTCAAGCTTTTAGCCAATGCCATTACGCGTGCAACTGCATCATGCGCCGTGTGCATCATTTCGTAATCATCAGAGTTAACCGGAATATTAGTATGTACGTTTCCATCACCCGCATGCATATGCAGCGCAATGAATACACGAGACTTTAAGACGCTCTTATGAATTTCATCACAACGATTTAATATTTTTTGATATACACGCCCAGCAAAAATATCTTCCATGGGACGCAGCAGTTCACGCTTCCAAGAAATGCGTAAATCATAAGATTGCACAGCATGGAATACGCTTTCATATTGAGTGAGCGACTCACCCAGTTGGCCTAGTACACTCACAGGCTCATCTAACGTATTCAAAATCATGCGCCAGTGCGCTCGTAAATCACGCAACAACTGCAAGGCAATCACTTGCTTTGATTGCACCATTTGCACATCTGCATTGCCATCTTCATCCGCTTGCAATGGCAATTCACTTTGCATAAAGACTTCAAGCGCATCTAACAGTTGTAGTTTATTGTTGATTGATAACTCGATATTAATCCGTTCAATACCATCAGAGTAATCACCCAAACGTGGTAATGGAATGACTACGTCCTCGTTGATTTTAAAAGCATTGGTATGCTTAGCAATAGCAGCAGTTCGAGCACGATCCAACCAGAATTTTTTACGTGCTTCAGCCGATACTGCAACGAATCCTTCACCATTACGCGCGTTACATAATCGCACAATATGTGATGCGGCTTCACCTACCGCATTTTCATCATCAGAGGCAATGTCAGCAATCAACACCATTTTAGGGCGTTGCTGACGAGCAGCTTTAGTAGCATACCCTACCGCCTTAATGTAGCGTTCATCCATGTGCTCTAAGCCCGCCATTAGTACTAGAGGGTCTTTTTTTGCAGTGGCATCTAAATAATCTTTAATCTCTACGATAGCAGGTACAGCATTGGATACATGGCCAAAAAACTCTAGTGCGACAGTCCGAACATGTTTAGGCATACGATGCAAAATGAAAGTAGCGCTGGTAATCAGTCCATCACAACCCTCTTTCTGTATTCCAGGTAAACCAGACAAGAACTTATCAGTAACGTCTTTTCCTAAGCCTACTTTGCGAAAACTAGGGCCCGCGATTTCTAGAATCTCAGGTTCTGCCAGCAGCGTTTTCATATCCTCTGCATAGCGACTCACCTTGAAGCGCGCTACTGCAATGTCATGAATCTTGCCTAGATTATGATCTAAGCGCTCAACCTCTAGCCACTCCGCATCCGGAGTCACCATGCGCCATGAGGCTAAATTATCTAGGGCTGTGCCCCATAGCACGGCTTTTTTCCCCCCAGCGTTCATGGCTACGTTACCGCCAATACAGCTGGCATCAGCACTCGTCGGATCGCAGGCAAACTCCAAACCTGCATCGCTTGCGGCTTCCATCGCGCGGCGAGTGACCACCCCTGCACCACATTCTATTGTGGCTACCTGTCTTAAAACGCCAGGCAGCGTGCGCATTTTCACGCCACTATGTTGATCTAACTTTTCCGTATTGATAACGGCGGACATAGGTGTGAGTGGAATTGCACCCCCTGTATAACCAGTACCTCCACCACGAGGAATAACAGTCAGACCCAACTCAATACATGCCTTAACCAAAGCGGCAATTTCTTTTTCAGTATCCGGATTTAGAACGACAAAGGGGTATTCAACACGCCAGTCAGTCGCGTCGGTGACATGTGAAACTCTAGCTAAGCCATCAAACTGTACATTATCTTTACGGGTAATCTTAGTGAGTTTACTCAATGCTTTTTTACGCAAATCATAAGTTTTGCGAAAATCATCCGCGAACTTATCTACCGCTTTCTGAGCAGCAAGCACCATTTTTTGAACTTTTGCATTGGCTTTACCACCCGCATTGCGTTCATCTATCGCTGCAATTCGATGCTGCAAAGCATCAATTAAAGCTTTACGACGCTTTGGATTTTCTAGCAAATCATCCTGTAAATATGGATTACGAGAGACCACCCATAAATCACCCAACACCTCAAACAACATACGCGCACTTCGACCTGTTTTACGTTGGCTACGCAATTCATTTAAAGTATTCCAAATATCTTCACCTAGAAACCTAATGACAATTTCACGATCTGAAAATGAGGTGTAGTTATAAGGAATTTCACGCAAGCGCTTAGTAGGTTGCGACTCGGTATTTTGAATATTGCTAGGTAAAGGTGCGTTCATTGGATTTTAGATAAATAGCTTTGCTATTAAAAATGTGATTATAACATGTTGAATCACAGCAAATAAGCGCATCTATCTCATGGTTATTAACAATTGTCTTGCACTCAAGAAGGTACATAAAGATTTGATCTTCCATTAATCAAAAATAAGTTAGACTAGCTCTATGAATAGTTTGTTAAAAAAAATATCGTTAAGTATTTTTATCGCTATCTTAGTAGCCATTGCAACCTTGCAATGGCTACCTAACACAAGCGCACCGAATGTCACCTTCACGACTATTGAAGGTAAAAAAATAGCCATGGCTGACCTAAAAGGCAAAGTAGTTCTAGTGAACTTTTGGGCGACAAATTGCCTAAGTTGTATAAAAGAAATGCCAGCTTTAATTAATATGTATAAGCGATATCATCAACGAGGCTTAGAATTGGTCGCAGTGGCTATGCCTGATGACCCACCAGCTCAAGTGCTACATTATGCGACCCATCAAAATCTCCCATTCCCAGTGATGCATGATGGTTTTGCAGAAATGACAAAAGAATTTGGTGACGTGAATGTAACGCCCACAACATTTATTTTTGATAAGCAAGGTCATCGTTTACAACGTACAATTGGCACATTAGATTTTGTTAAATTAGATGAATTATTAAACGCTAAGTTAGCGAACATGGGGGCAGTAAAATAATGTTGTGGGTCAAATCGTTTCATATTATTTTTGTAACTAGCTGGTTTGCTGGTTTATTTTACTTACCCAGACTATTAGTCAACCATGCCATGGTGACTGACACCGCCACCTCTGACAGACTAAAACTTATGGAACAAAAACTTTATCGGTTTATGCTACCACTCGCTGTATTAGCAATTGTTTTTGGCCTATGGCTATGGATGGGCTATGGCATTACAGGTCGCTGGATGCATCCAAAATTAACGCTGGTTGCTGTGCTAATTGGCTACCACCTTTATTGCGGCAAACTTATCAATGACTTTAAGCAAGATAAAAATCAGCGTAGCCATGTATGGTATCGCTGGTTTAATGAGCTACCGGTAGTGGTACTCACCATTATTGTTATATTAGTTGTTGTAAAGCCATTCTAATTAATTACCTAGCCAGCACTCATTTAATGGATATTTTTAAATCTCAGTGGCTTATTAAAATGTTGGAGAAATCCAGCCGCACGCCACAAGGCCGCATACTCAGCCTATTTGATATCTTGGATGACTGGTTAAATGCGCCTAGCATTCAAGTAAAAATTACATCTGATACTACTAACAACCAGCAACTGATTAGCTATTGTACTGAGCAAGCGCTAGCGCTTGGCGCAAAGCACCCAAGCATGCTGGCTGAGCATATTGTACTCATTGCACTTAATGCTGCTCAACAAGAGGTTAAGCACCCAGGAAATGGTAGTTTGGCACATGCAAAAAAAGCAGCGAATGCACTTATTTTGGCGCAAACTCAAAAAGAATGGTCGCTGTTAAAAACCATCAATGCTAAATCTTCTGTTTATGGCATTGCGGCAAGTTTAGCTTTACTGATTGGGCTTGGCATCATGCTGTTACCAAGCTTAATAGAAAAAAAATCTCTATTTAGCTCACAAGCAAGCGCCAACAAGAATATCAATACTAAAGCAGCATTACTCAATAATACTAACTTGAGCGCACAAGATGCCTCCATCATGTACGCCAAATACGAACAAATGCGTAATGGCACATGCCAATTTCCAGAAGCTCTTCAAATTCCAGATAAAGATAAAGCCATTTATTTAGAAAATGTAGTAGGCGGAAAGCTCCCCACCAACTTAAATGATTTGGCAATTGCGAATATTTATTTAGAAAAAGTACGCTGTAATTTTACCCCAATGTTAATGGCTCACTCCAGAAGCTAAGCAAAAATAAACATTGCAAGTCTGTTATACAGGTTAGTATAATAAAACATGTCTGTCCTACGCGAAAAAATACTGGCAACCGCCACGACTTTGTTTCAAACACAAGGCATTAACTCGACTGGTGTCGACACCATAGTTGAGGTTGCTGGCACCACAAAAATGACGCTCTATAAATACTTTCGTAGTAAAGAGTTATTGATTCTTGAGGTACTCACAGAAAGTCATCAAGATTTTCAAAATTGGTTAAATGATAAGCTCAATAGCCAAACCAAAAAGCCTAGCGATAAAATACAAAGGCTTTTTGATTTTATCGAAGAATGGGTCACCTCCCCCGACTTTATTGGCATGGGCTTCATCAAAGCATCAGCAGAGTTCCCCAATGAAGATAATCCAGTACACCAACTATCGTCTGAGCAATCAAGACAATTCAGACAATACATTAGCAGTTTAGCCAGCGAAGCCAACATCCAAGATATAGACGGACTAGCATTACAGCTTTCACTATTATTTGAAGGTGCGGTGCAAGCCGAACAAATGAAGCGTGGCTCTGGCGCCATGACTTACGCAAAAAAAGCCGCGAAGATATTAATTGATGGCGCACAAAAAAATAGCTGCTAATAGCTTCATCTAAGTTGCTTGCCTGCCATAGGCAAAAAATAAGATAATGTCCCTTTAATTTCTAGCTTACCTTCATGCATACGCTTATTTGTGGTTCACTCGCCTTCGACACCATTATGGTGTTTCAAGATCAATTCAAAAATCATATTCTGCCAGATAAAATTCACGCGCTTAGTGTAGCGTTTTATGTACCTGAAATGCGTCGTGAGTTTGGTGGAACGGCCGGCAACATTGCTTATAATTTGCAATTACTTGAAGGCAATCCATTGATTATGGCCACGGTAGGTGAAGATTTTTCTACCTACTCAAAGTGGATTGAGCAGAACAATCTGAATGCAACTCATATCAAAACTATTCCCAACAGCTTTACTGCACAAGCATTTATTACCACAGATACCGATGACAACCAAATTACCGCCTTTCACCCTGGGGCAATGACTGCGTCACACCAAAATAGCGTGTACGATGCAAAAGATGTAACGTTGGCGATTATTGCACCGGATGGTCGTGATGGCATGTTTCAACACGCGCGCGAATGTTTTGATGCAGGCATTCCGTTTTTGTTTGACCCTGGCCAAGGTCTCCCAATGTTTAATGGTGAAGAGCTATTGCAATTTATCGATATGGCTGATTACTTAGCTGTGAATGACTATGAATCACAAATCATTCAAGATAAAACTGGCCTGACCTTAGACCAGCTAGCACTGAAAGTAAAAGCACTCATCGTTACGCTAGGAGCCTCTGGCTCACAAATTTATGCCGATGGTCAACGCTTTGATATTCCTTGCGTTAAAGCCATGGGCATTGTTGACCCTACTGGCTGTGGTGATGCCTACCGTGCTGGCTTACTTTATGGGATTGCAAGAGGTTGGGATTGGCCGACTTGCGGAAGATTAGCCTCAACGATGGGTGCCATCAAAATTGAAAATCGTGGTGGTCAAAATCACAAACCGACGCGTGCTGAGATTGAAGCCATCTACACTCAGGCACTGGTCGATGAAACAAAATTAGACGGCATTTAAGCCACAATAAAGTCATTATTTTTTAAAGGATATTACACATGAAAACGACACAATTATTAGCAATAGGTTTACTGAGTTTACTTCTAGGTGCATGCGCTAGCTCAAATTCTGGGGCGGTTTATAGTCGCGATGAAGCACGTAAAGTGCAACACGTTAGAACCGGCGTGGTAGAAAGTGTGCGCCAAGTAAAACTTGAAGGCACTAAAACGCCGATAGGTACTGCCGCAGGCGCCGCTGTGGGTGGAGTTGCGGGTAGCTCGCTTGGCAAGGGTGACGGCAACATTGTTGGCGCTGTAATTGGTGCTGTGGTCGGCGGGCTAGCGGGTTCTGCTATTGAAGAAGGTATCACACGCAAAGATGCGTTAGAAATTACTGTAAAAATTGATGGCGGTGCTTTAGTGGCTATCGTACAAGAAGCTGATGAACAATTTAGGGCGGGCGATAAAGTGCGTTTAATTGAAACTGGCGGCAATACACGCGTCTCTCATTAAGCATCAAATCTAGCTAAGTTCTTGTCAATAAACAGTCACATTTCTGTCACCAGACTTTAATCTTAGGCCATTAAAGTCTCCTTAATTTCAAAGGAGACTTTAATGTTAAATAAAGAATTACTGTCAATTGTCAATAATATCCCTCAACGTCCTAAGCACGTTGACCTCTCTGTTCCCGACCAAAGACGCCTTAGCATTAGTCTGGCACGTACCCAAGTTGAAATTGAAGAAGCACAACGCTTGCGCTACAAAGTATTTGCTGAAGAAATGGGCGCACAACTTTTAGGCACTGGCGGCCTAGACGTTGACGGATTTGATAAATATTGCGATCACCTGATTGTGCGTGATAGTGACACCAACCAAGTGATAGGCACCTACCGTATTTTAAGCCCATCTAGCGCTAATGAAGCAGGCGGCTACTACTCTGCTGGAGAATTTGATTTAAGCAGGCTTGCGCACCTGTTTGACCGCACTGTAGAAGTCGGTCGTGCGTGCGTACACCAAAATTACCGTAATGGCGGCACAATCACTATGCTGTGGGCTGGTTTGGCTAAATATATGGAAATTCACGACTACGGATAGATGATAGGTTGTG
>JAIPCR010000046.1 GCA_021738125.1 Sulfuritalea sp. | reverse complement strand
ATTACTAATGCTAGCGAAGTTAAAACTGCTTGGGATTATGCTGCGACTGGTGGTCGTGTAAACCAAGGCCTGGTGATAGTAGAAGGGCAAATTGATTTTGATTATGAAATTACCTTGCTGACCGTTCGTGCTAAAAATGCCGCTGGCGATATTCAAACTTACTTCTGTGAGCCTATCGGTCATGTGCAAGAAAAAGGTGACTACGTTGAAAGTTGGCAACCACAGCCTATGACAAGCGGCGCATTAGCAGAATCTAAACGTATTGCTAAAGCGGTGACTGACAGCTTGGGTGGTTTGGGCTTATTCGGTGTAGAGCTCTTTATTAAGGGCGATAAAGTTTGGTTCAGTGAAGTCAGCCCACGTCCGCATGACACTGGTATGGTAACGATGTGTAGTCAGCGTTTCAGTGAGTTTGATTTACATGCGCGAGCCATATTAGGTTTGCCGGTTGATGTTAGCTTGCGTGAAGTGGGGGCGAGTGCGGTGATATACGGCGGCCACGCAACGCAAAATTTAGTCTTTGATGGTGTAGAGGCTGCCTTGGCTGTGCCTAATAGTGATATACGTCTATTTGGTAAGCCGGAATCTTTTGTGAAGCGTCGTATGGGCGTGGCATTGGCAACCGGTAAAGATATTATCGAAGCGCGTGCGCGAGCAAAATTAGCGGCAAGTCTAGTTAAGCCTGTCGTAGGTTAGTTGCACGTTCATAGTACGCTCATATAAAAAATTAAAATTCACTTATGCTAAATAAAATTGAAGAAGCTGGCAGTACTAAAACGACATTTTTTGAGTTATTGGGTGGTGAGGCACACGGTACAGAGAAGATTCGTAATTTAGTGGAAGCTTTTTACGATGTGATGGACACAGACCCTAAAGCCGCACCCATCAGGGCCATGCATGCCGCTGATTTAACTTCTGCCCGTGAAAAGCTATTTATGTTTTTAACGGGTTGGACTGGCGGCCCACAGTTATACATAGAACGCTACGGCCATCCCATGTTACGCAAAAGACATTTACCTTTTGCCATTGATGAATCTGCGCGTGATCAGTGGATGTATTGCATGATTAGAGCGATGCATCAGCAAGGGTTTGATGAGGCGTTGATGACTAAGCTTGCCGAGCAGTTATATGGCGTTGCTGACTTTATGCGTAATCAGTAAAAAAACTTTAAATGATTTAAAGTTTTTTCGCAGACTATTTGTTTGCTACTAATCCACCAAGCAAGGCTGCAACAGGGGCTTTACTGCTTAATCTAGGCTTATCAGCCACTTTTTGTTGTGCCACTACCGCTTCATAAGGTTTATCAAACCAAGGGTCGCTACTTCTCTTTTTAGCAGGAATGCGTTTAGTAGCCGATGCGTCTTGATTGCCTGCACTCTGACTAGCTTGAGCATGACTAGGTTTACTTGTACGTGCTCTAGTGCTTGACCGGTCAATTTCAATAATCTCTTTGCTGATTTGGCGCTTAATGAGCTTTTCAATTTCAACTAGGTATTTGTCTTCTTCTGGGCTGACAAATGAAATAGCAACGCCTAAAGCACCGGCACGACCTGTACGACCAATACGGTGTACGTAATCTTCTGGCGCACTAGGAATTTCATAGTTAATCACCATAGGCAATTGGTCGATGTCTAGGCCTCGTGCCGCTACGTCTGTGGCGACTAATACGGTTGCGGTACCGGCTTTAAAAGCATCTAGCGCTTTAATGCGTTCTTGCTGAGATTTATCACCATGAATCGCATCTGCGGCAATGCCTACACGCTCTAAACTACGACTTAAGCGACTGGCGGTAATTTTAGTTTTTGTAAAAATCAGCACCTGTTTTGAATCACTATTTTTCAATAGTTGAATGAGTAGGGCTTCTTTATCGCTTTGTGCAACCGGGTAAACTTTTTGTGTCACGTTATCGTTCGTGGCATTGCTGCGCGCCACTTCAATAAGCTGTGGATTCGTTAAAAAGTCATCAGCTAATTTCTTAATATCATTTGAAAACGTTGCGGAAAACATTAAGTTTTGACGTTGTTTAGGCAGTAGCGCCAAAATTCTTTTCAAATCAGGCATAAAGCCCATGTCTAGCATACGATCAGCTTCATCTAGTACTAAAATTTGTACTTGATTGAGCTGTAAAGTTTTTTGTTCTATATGGTCTAGCAAACGGCCTGGTGTGGCAACAAGTACTTCTATACCTGTTTTTAAATGAGGTGTTTGCGTTTTAATATCAACGCCACCAAAAACTACGAGTGAGCGTAGCGGCGTATGTTTTGCATAGGCTTTTACACTTTCTTCTACCTGAATAGCCAATTCACGCGTCGGCGTTAAAATTAAGGCACGAACAGGGTGTTTAGCGGGCGAAGCGCCATTGTTTGCAAATGGTAGTAATTTTTGTAATAAGGGCAAAGCAAAGGCTGCTGTTTTACCCGTGCCGGTTTGCGCACCCGCCATTAAATCACCGCCTGCTAAAGCTAAAGGAATCGCTTGTGCTTGAATCGGTGTTGGGGTGGTGTAACCAGAATCGGTCAGCGCTTTAAGTAATTCTGGCGCTAAGCCAAGGCTGTCAAACTTTACTGTTTCTGTCATTGTTTGGTGTTATTTCTCTAGGAATCTGTTTTAAAAAATAATTAGTCACAGATGGCTATCTGTGACTAATTTAGATTTTATTTATGCAAAGCTACGTGGACGGCGTGGTGCATTGCTACCCGCGTTTGAATTGCCAAAACTACGTGACTCAGTGTTTGCACGTGCAGGACGGCTATCTGGTCTAGCACTATCACGACGGGCTGGCGCTGATGAGCGGTCACCACGTGGCGCATCTGTGCGGCCTTCGTAGCGAGCACCTAATACACGGTTGTCACCACGGTTTGCATCTGGGCGGTTACCACGGCTATCGCGGTCACCACGGTTGCTATCGCTACGTGCTGCACCTGCGCCATCACGTGAGTAAGGTTTTTTGCCAAATGCAATGCTGTCACCAAAGCTACGGTTAGGTGCGCCTGCACTTGCACGGTCAGCTTGTGGACGCTCGCTACGGTTACGGTCACCGCTTGAATTGGCACGGTCACCAAAGCTACGTGGACGCTCGCTTGCTGGTCTTTCTGAACGTTCTGTACGACCAGCATAGTTTGCTGAGTTGCCATTAGCTTCACGTGGTGCTGAATCGCGGTTGCCACGATTATCATCACGGCTATTGCTATCACGCGATTGAAAACTATTGCTACGTTCAGTGCGTGGACCACGGTCATTAAAGCTACCACGATCATCACGTGGTTTAAAACCACCACGGCCACCTGGTTTGTGTGCGTCACGGCGGATATCACCACGGTCGCCACGGCCATTACCTGGACCATCCATTTTCATAGCACGTTTAGGCTCAAAGCCTTCAATCACTGATGGCTCCATGCGGTTGCCAGTGAACTGTTCAATTTTACGTAAAATGTGTCTATCCATGTTTGATGCAAATGAAATAGCAATTCCCGTATTGCCTGCACGACCAGTACGACCAATACGGTGTACATAATCCTCAGAAAATTTCGGTAAGTCATAGTTAATGACATGGCTAATACCTTGTACATCAATACCACGCGCTGCTACGTCTGTTGCAACCAATACTTTGACATCGCCTTGACGCAATTTAGTCAAGGTGCGATTACGTGCGCCTTGTGTCATATCGCCATGTAAAGCGGCTGTTTTGTGGCCAGCTGCATATAAATCTTCAGCTAACACATCGCAATGACGTTTGGTTGAAGTGAAAATAATCACTTGGTTAACTTCAGGGGCAATCAACAAATGCTCAAGCAATTTGTTTTTATGTGTCATGTCATCCACATAGTGCAAACGTTGTTCAATGTTGGCATGTTTTTCTTTTTGTGTTGCCACTTGAATCGTTTTTGGGTTTTTAAGAATTTGTTTAGCAACGCGTGCAATGTCACCATCTAAGGTGGCAGAGAACAACAATGTTTGACGCTCAGTAGTCAGTTGTTCACAAATACGCTCAACATCAGGCAAGAAACCCATGTCTAACATACGGTCAGCTTCATCTAACACCAACATTTGTAAGCGTGATAAATCGATACGACCACGTTCCATATGGTCAAGTAAACGACCAGGTGTTGCCACTAAAATATCAAGTGGTTGTGATAGTAATTTGTTTTGTAGTGGGTAAGGCATACCGCCAACGATACTTACTGTACGTGCGCGGATAAATTTACCGTATTTGCGTGCTGCTTCATTCACTTGTGTTGCAAGTTCACGTGTTGGCACTAATACTAAAATACGTGGGCCACGGCTTTTTAGCTCATGGGGTGTTGCTAATAAGTTTAGTGCTGGCAACATAAAGGCAGCAGTTTTACCTGTACCTGTTTGAGCAGAAGCCATTAAGTCATGGCCTGCAGTTACCACAGGAATTGCCTGTGATTGGATAGCGGTTGGTGTAGTGTAGCCAGACTCTTCAATAGCGCGAAGTAAGGCATTATCAAGATTTAACGATTCAAAAGACAAAGTAGACCCTTTCTGAGTAATCACGTATCAGTGATTACTAATAATAAATAAAACAAAAAGGCGCTAAGTAAAAACGGGCATATCATTTGCACATAAGCAATTTAATTAAGCTTATGCCGCAAGGGCAATATAAACGCAGAGAATATTTGATTTAAGTTTAATCAACAAAAAACCGAATGAACGACATTAAGTGTTAATTTAAACAAGCTAATATAATCTTTACCAGCGCACGGGCACAGCCGCTAACCAGTAAAAATCAATATTTCGATTTCTTGATAGTTGCTTCAAAATTTCACGAGCAACAGAAGGGTCAGGGCAATGATTCAAGCATTACAAAACATCTTGCAACGCGAATGAAGCGCGCAGTATAACCATTTAATTGAGAATGTCAAATTAATAATTCGCAATGTAAAATTAATTAGTCATTAAGTGTGTTAAAATCGCCGCCTTTCAATGATCTGGCTACAACACATGTCACGCAAACTAAGAAATGTCGCAATTATCGCTCACGTTGACCATGGTAAAACTACTATGGTGGACAAACTCCTACAACAAGCAGGTACGTTCGCTGCTCACCATGCCGTGGTCGAGCGCGTCATGGACTCTAATGATTTGGAGAAAGAACGCGGCATTACAATTTTAGCTAAAAATACTGCCCTCGTTTATGAAGGCACACATATTAATATTGTGGATACGCCAGGCCATGCCGACTTTGGTGGTGAAGTAGAGCGCGTATTAGGTATGGTAGATGGCGTAGTGTTGTTGGTAGATGCCGTTGAAGGCCCAATGCCACAAACACGCTTTGTGACGAAAAAGGCTTTAGCCTTAGGTTTAAAGCCTATCGTAGTGATTAATAAGGTAGACCGTCCGGGCTCACGAACAGATTGGGTGATTAATCAAACATTTGATTTGTTCGCTAACTTAGGCGCAACTGACGATCAACTAGACTTTCCAATTGTGTATGCATCAGCGATCAATGGTTATGCCATGCTAGATATGAAAGCGCCAACAGATAACATGCGTGCGCTATTTGACACAATTCTTAGCCATGTAGCACCACCAGCAGGTGACAGCAAAGCGCCGCTACAAATGCAAATTTCAGCTTTAGATTACTCTACTTACACAGGACGTCTTGGCGTTGGCCGTGTGAGCAACGGTAAGATTAAAACTGGCCAAGCGGTCACTATTATGAATGGCGATAAACAAGTCGCGATGGGTAAAATTAACCAAGTGCTTGGTTTCCGTGGTTTAGAGCGTGTGCCAGTTGAAGAAGCTGAGGCAGGCGACATTGTGATTATTTCAGGCTTAGATGAGATTGGTATTGGTTTCACTATTTGTGACCGTGAAAATCCAGTAGGTTTGCCACATTTAGGCGTGGATGAGCCAACGTTGAGTATGGATTTTATGGTGAACACTTCACCACTCGCAGGTACTGAAGGTAAATTTGTGACTTCACGTCAAATTCGTGACCGTTTAACTAAAGAACTTTTAGTGAATGTCGCTTTACGCGTTGAAGAAACTGAAGATGCTGACGTGTTCCGTGTATCGGGCCGTGGTGAGTTGCACTTAACTATTTTGTTAGAAACCATGCGTCGCGAAGGCTTTGAAATGGCCGTTGGTAAACCAAAAGTGGTGTTCCGTGAAATCAAGGGTGAAAAATGTGAGCCTTACGAAATATTAACGGTTGATTTAGAAGATGAGCATCAAGGTACGGCCATGGAAGAATTAGGTCGTCGCCGTGGTGAAATGCTTAATATGGAATCCGATGGTAATGGCCGTACTCGTTTGGAATACAAAATTCCAGCGCGCGGTTTGATTGGTTTCCAAGGTGAATTCTTAACCATGACACGCGGTACTGGCTTAATGGGTCACGTGTTTGATGAATACGCACCAGTTAAAGCCGACATGCCAGGTCGTCGTAATGGTGTGTTAATTTCAGCAGAAAAGGGCGAGGCGGTTGCTTACGCGCTTTGGAAATTGCAAGATCGCGGAAAAATGTTCTCAGTGCCAGGTGATAAATTATACGAAGGTATGATTATTGGTGTTCACAGCCGCGATAACGACTTAGTGGTTAACCCGATTAAAGGTAAACAACTCACTAACGTACGTTCATCAGGTACCGATGAAGCGGTACGTCTCATTACACCAATTGCGTTGTCATTAGAATCTGCAGTTGAGTTTATTGATGATGATGAATTGGTCGAGATTACGCCAAAAACCATACGTATACGTAAGCGTCACTTAACTGAAACCGATCGTAAACGTGCTGGTACAAATAAAAGTTGATATTCAATCACTTTAGTACTTATTTAAGCCCAGCCTAGTGCTGGGCTTTTTTGTAGCGATGATGGCTAAGTGACATAGTTTTTATTTATCAAGTGGTTCATTTTTATTAAATTCCCCTTATATCAATGGCCAATGATTATTTTTGGTTGTTATGCTTCAATTAAGGTTAAATTCTTCGGTTATATATAACCATTGTGTAATAAAGTGTAAATTAATCAGTTACCTATCACTTTTTTGCTAAAATTGCAGTTACGAACTTTATAAGTTTAAGTAGGTAATCTTAGGCGTGTAATTTTCGAGATTAATTATGAGATTGGAGATTTGTATGTTTCGTTTAACAATAGGTACGACCTTAATAGCACTAGCATTTTTTGCAAATACAGCCATGGCTGGTGATGACAAACTTAAGTCAAAATCCAACGACAGCTTAGGTAAAGCTGTAAAAGCAGCGCTAGCTTCACACGATGGTTCAATTGTTAAAGTTGAATTTAAAGCTGAAGGTAAAAATGGCGTGTATGAATTTGATATTGAATCAGCAGATGGCACTTCATGGGATATTGAAGTAGATGCTAAGACAGCTAAAGTAACTGAAGTTGAGCAAGAAGTTAAAGCTGACGATGCTAAATTTAAAGCGGCCGCTAAGGTAACTGAAGCTGCAGCTAAAGCAACGGCACTCGCTGCTCATCCTGGTACAGTAGCTGAGACTGAATATGAAATTGAAGCAGACGGTAAAGCTTCTTACGAGTTTGACATTAAATCTGCTGACGGCAAAGAGTATAAAGTTGAAGTCGATGCGACAACAGGTAAAATTGTTGAAGACAATGAGGAACTTTACCAAATTGGTAAAGAGTAATTTTTAGCAAAATGTAGTTAAAATTTACTAAGCTGTAAAATAGAAAAAGCGCCTAAGGCGCTTTTTCTTTGCTTAAATTAAGTCTTAAGTATCAATTGTAATAGGGCTGTACTGCCACTGTGCTGCTGTAGTTATGAAGACTGTAAATCTAAAATTACCTCCGCACAGAAGTACTTATTGAATTGCAGCATCTAAACTCCCCATGCTCTTAGGATAAGTGACGATACCCCAAGGTAATTGCTTATTTTCAATTTGCTTTGTTACTTCTAGCTTTTCGGTATTAACTACAAGAATTGCATCCGATTTGCCACAGGCCAATAAAATTTCCTTGTCATCTGGTGTGAAGCTAAAGTGCCAACAGCGGTTTCCTGTAGGAATATCTTTAATTTTTTCATAAGTTTTAGCATCATAAACTTCTAATGTTTTGGCCTTATTGGCCGCTACAAAAATACGCCCACCTTTGCGGTCATAAGCAATGCCATAAGGCGCGGCACCAGTATCAACAGCGCGCAGTACTTTAAATTTTTGATTCATCACAATGAATTTGTTGCCGTACTCCAGTGTGGCTAAGTAAGTTTTACCATCAGGCGATACTTTAATGCCGCGTGGTCGGTCTCCGTATTGATGGGTTTTGATAGTTTTTAATAACTTGCCAGTTTTTAAGTTGTGTACGGTGACAGTATTGTCAGCTTCATTCGTGATGACCAATTGCTTGCCATCTTTGCTAAATTCAATCCCTTCAGTTTCCGGGCCACCTGTAATCTCACGAATTTTTTTGCCTAATTTCAAATCGATTACGCCAATACGTGCGGGCTCTTTGTCATCATCTTCATCTTCTTTATCTGCCGCAATAGCTTCTGCAGAACCTGGTGCTGGGGGTGGGCCGCCTTTAGAGCTTGGTTCATAAGAGACAAAAGCATAATTACCTTTAATTCTTACAAACTCAGGGTTTTCGCCTACCTTAATTTGATTCAATACTTCGTTTGTTGCCGTATCAATAATTGAAACGCTGCCGTTTTCACGGGTAGCAACAACCATGAGTTTGCCATTATCAGTAATCGCGATGCCTCTTGGCTCTTCGCCTTTTGCATCGATATTTGACAGCGTGGTTAGTGTGTTTAAATCAATGATAGATACACCACCTTTTTGATTAGACACATAGGCTCTGCCGCGATCTTGGGCATTAGCATTGATTCCTATAGCCATGCTTATAATTGCAACGATTAGTAAACAGGTTAATTTCATTGGGACATATCCTTAAAAAATTGATGTTGCTTGTTATCTCATTCTTAAGCAGGTTGTTTAAAATAAGATTGCTGAGACCATCAATGTAAATATTATCTTTAGAGTGGTTATATGAGTTGAAACAAAAGGTGCCCGAAGGCACCTTTTGAGTTTAGAGCATGCAAATCAATATAACTTTGTTAAGGAATCTATCCATCCTGTACATACAACCCTTAAATGATGTAGCAGTAATAGTGACCCTTATTGTTATGTATGCGATAAGTGTGCCAACTGGAATTTATTCTTAAATTAAGACTTAACTAATTGAATATAAACATAGTTGTATTTTATTTGCATACTAGATTTAATTTATTTTTTTCGTGTGGTTGGTTGTAATTAACCACTAAGGTTGTTTATAACCACCAACTTCGATATATAAAATCTACGTAATTAAGTTTTTAGCAATTTTAAGTTGCTGGGGTAATAAGATATTTAGGCGTGAAATCTCTGTGCCGATTTAAAATTGGCACAGTTGAGGTTTAACTTTTAGTGCACGTTTATAAGAGATGGTGAGTTTTGTCCTTCCACAACATCTAGTAGTGCGCTTTATGGCACAACAAAAAAATAGTCGTTGTGCTGTAATGCATGAGGTAAAAGCAGATCATCAATTAGGCTGGGCTGCCCAATGGTCAACGCTTCTACACCAGTTGCTAACTTGCTAATGGATTATTTTAAGCCAGCTTTTTTGGCGTCTGCATCCATGTGGCGTTTAATAAACACGGAAAAGAAAACTACCATACCTAATACGAAGGCAATGACGGCTACACTTTGTAGCCCATAGTCTGTTGAAAGTAAATCGCTTAACAATTTCATGATGAAAGTCCCTCTATCAAAATCAATGCAACTGCATAATTGCAATTACATTTGATAATATGAACTTTTCATCGACAATGCGTATTGATATAAGTCAAACAGATGCGATATTTTTTGTATTATTTTTGATTACTCTACACCTTGGCTGGCTAAGTAGTCTTCGTAATTACCAGTAAAGTCGACGATGCCATCTGCTTTAATTTCGATAATACGTGTCGCAATCGAACTTACAAACTCGCGGTCATGGCTGACAAAAAATAGTGTGCCTTTATATTTATCTAAGGCCGTATTGAGCGCTTCAATTGATTCCATGTCCATGTGATTGGTGGGTTCATCCATCAGCATGACGTTGGTTCTGGCCAGCATCATTTTGCCATAAAGCATGCGGCCTTTTTCGCCACCAGATAATACTTTGACAGACTTTTTAGTATCGTCACCACCAAATAACAAGCGGCCTAGCATACTGCGCACTACTTGATCATCATCACCCACTTGTCTAAAGCGTGACATCCATTCAAATAAATCTTCACCTTGTTCAAACTCGTATTCGTGGTCTTGCGCAAAGTAGCCGATATTGGCTTTTTCTGCCCATTTCACTTCGCCGTGTTTAGGTTGTAAATCACCCGCTAAGCAACGTAAAAACGTGGTTTTACCAATACCATTTTCACCAATAATGGCTACTTTTTCACCCGCTTCAAACATCATGCTCACGTCGTTAAATAGTGTCTTATCAAAACCATGGCTGAGTTTTTTTAATTCAACAGCATTGCGATAAAGTTTTTCACGTTCATCGTATTCAAAACGAATAAACGGATATTGGCGAGAAGAGGGTTTAAATTCTTCAATTTTAATTTTATCGATTTGTTTGGCACGGCTAGTTGCTTGTTTGGCTTTAGAAGCATTGGCAGAAAAGCGTCGTACAAAGTCTTGCAAATCAGCAACTTGTTGTTTGGCTTTGGCATTGTCTTTAGCTTGCTGGGCACGCGCGGCGGTACTGGCTTCCATGTAATCGTCGTAATTACCTGGGTAAACAGCAATCTTGCCGTAGTCCATATCGCAAGTATGTGTACATACTTGGTTTAAAAAGTGGCGGTCATGCGAAATAATAATCATCGTACAATCGCGATTGTTTAATACGTCTTCTAGCCAACGAATGGTGTTGATGTCCAAGTTATTGGTGGGCTCATCCAGTAGCAAAATGTCTGGGTTAGAAAATAGCGCTTGCACCAATAGCACGCGCAATTTCCAACCTGGCGCTACAGCACTCATTAAGCCATTATGTTGCTCAATAGGAATACCCACCCCTAGCAATAATTCGCCAGCACGCGCTTCAGCGGTGTAGCCGTCGTATTCAGCAAATACGCCCTCTAACTCGGCGGCGCGCATGTAATCGTCTTCAGTGGCCTCTAAATTAGCGTAGATGGCATTCTTTTCTACGTTAGCATTCCACATTTGCTCATGGCCCATCATTACCACGTCTAGCACGCGCTGATCTTCATAGGCAAATTGGTCTTGGCGTAAAAATGCCATGCGCTCATGGCTATCGATTGAAACATTGCCAGCGCTAGGCGTTAAAACGCCCGCGAGTACTTTCATGTAAGTGGATTTGCCACAGCCGTTGGCACCGATCAAACCATAACGATTGTTATCGCCAAATTTAACAGAAACGTTTTCAAACAGCGGCTTTGCGCCAAATTGCACGGTGATATTATTACTAATTAACACATTGAACCCTTAAGAGCTTTAAGTAGAGGCGCGTTATATTGCGTCCTATAGATTATTAAAATTGATTGTAAATGACGACTTCGTCCATTGCGAGCTGTCCGCCACGTGGCGAGGCTTCTTTGAGTGGTTTACCCACTACGACAAACATGGTGGGGATATGGTCTGCTGGCAGGTTCAGTAACTTGCCTACTGCATCAAAATCAAAACCATCCATCGGGCAAGTTTCGTAACCCATTTCTTTGGCAGCTAACATAATCGTCATGGCCGCCATGCCACAAGAACGCATCGCTTCGTCGCGTTGTACTTGTAAGTTGTTTTCATAATAGTGGCCTATCATAGGCACTAAAATATCAGACGCCGCCTTAGGGGCATTTTGCCAATAACGCTCAGGCTCTTTTGCCCATGCGTTTAAATCTGCGGTCAGCACAATCAGTAGCGAGGCTTCTTCAACCTGCGCTTGGTTCCAGCTGACAGCACGTATTTGTTGACGCAATACTGGCTCGGTCACTACAACAAAGCGCCAATTTTGGATATTGAAGGCAGTAGGTGACAGCATGGCTAATGACATGAGCTGTGATATTTCTTGCTCAGTCATTTTGTGATGAGGGTCGTATGCCTTAACTGATCGGCGTTCTACTATGGCTTGGTTAACGTTCATGATTGATAGTGAATATCCAGAATTTCTAAATTAATATTGCCAACAGGGCGTTGCCAAGTGACAGTGTCGCCAATTTTTTGGCCAATCAAAGATTTGGCTAGAGGTGAAACCCAACTTACTTTGTTGATGTTGGCGTCAGCTTCATCTTCGCCAACGATGTGAAATGTATGCTGATTACCTTCGTCGTCTTCTACTTCAATGCTAGCGCCAAACAATACCGTTTCATGGCTTTGTGTTTTTGGGTCAACAAGTATGGCTGAATCGAGTCTGGCACGTACATAGCGCAAGTCACGTTCTATTTCAGCCACTTTATCTTTGTTAAACGTTTCATCTTTTGATGCTTTTAATGGTGCTAGCTGGGCCATTAACGATTCTTCTAGTGTTTGCAGTTCTAGCGCACCGGTAGGGGTGACATAGTTAGGAAACTCACTAATAGGGCGGTCAACAAGCTCTTCACCACCTGCTTGCTCAAATCTTTCTTCATTGACAAATGCACGGCTCATATTTGTATCTCCATTATTCCCACTCTATGGTTGCTGGCGGCTTACCAGAGATGTCATACACCACGCGGTTAATCCCACGCACTTCATTAATGATGCGGTTAGATACTTTACCAAGTAAATCGTAAGGTAATTCTGCCCAATGTGCGGTCATAAAATCGCTAGTGACTACCGCACGAAGTGCCACCACGTAATCGTAAGTACGACCATCACCCATTACACCAACTGATTTTACTGGTAAGAATACGGTAAATGCTTGGCTAGTCAGGGCATACCAAGATTTGCCGGTTTTTTCATCAACCGTATTACGTAATTCTTCAATAAAAATAGCATCCGCACGCCGTAGTAAATCGGCAAAGTCTTTTTTCACTTCGCCCAATATACGCACACCTAATCCCGGTCCAGGGAAAGGGTGGCGATAAACCATGTCATGCGGCAAACCAAGTGCCACTCCCAATTCACGTACTTCATCTTTAAATAAGTCGCGGAGTGGTTCTAATAATTTTAAACCTAAGGTTGCCGGCAAGCCGCCTACGTTGTGATGGCTTTTAATGGTGACCGCTTTTTTAGATTTTGCACCGCCAGATTCAATGACATCTGGGTAAATAGTGCCTTGTGCTAAGAAAGTTGCACCTTTATGCCCACCATCGCCAGCTTTAAGTTTGGCGGCTTCAGCCTTAAACACTTCTACGAATTCACGGCCTATTATTTTGCGTTTAGCTTCAGGGTCACTGACACCCGCTAAATGCCCCATAAATTGATCTGTGGCATCTACGCGTATGACCTTGACGTGCAGGCGACCGGCAAACATATCCATCACCATATCACCTTCGTTTAGGCGCAATAAACCATGATCAACAAATACGCAGGTCAGTTGGTCGCCAATGGCACGATGAATCAGTGCAGCAGCAACGCTAGAATCTACGCCACCTGATAAGCCTAAAATGACTTCCTCATCACCCACTTGCGCTTTAATTTTTGCGACAGCTTCGGTAATGTAGTCGCCCATAATCCAATCGGGCTTAGCACCGCAGATTTCTAGCACAAAGCGTTCTAACATCGCTTG
>JAIPCR010000045.1 GCA_021738125.1 Sulfuritalea sp. | reverse complement strand
TTGGATTTTTCTGTGTGCTGAGGGCTTTGACCAGCTCGGCTATGTCCCACTCGCAACCACCGCAACCAGTTAAAGCGCCGCTGCGTTGTGAAATGGCATCCACATCCAAACCTTGCTGAACCAGTTTTTCTATGTAGCCCCGAGTTGTGCCGCTGCACTGGCATATGACTTGCTCTAGGAGTGGGGTCTTATTAGTCATGAAAATTTAACTTAATTAAAGGCGTTACTTGTAAAGTATGACTAAGAGATAAGTGGGCGCTATTCGTCAAATAGACAGCCAGCCTCAAACTACGTTGTTCTGATTTACTTTTCAATTTCAGCAAAAATGATAGCCAAATTTTTCATATCAAAATAAATTTCAACAGCCTTGCCATGCTTATTCCTGCCATACATCTCGTAACAATTATTTTCGGCTTCCAACTGACTGATGGTGTAGCCCTCCTCTAACAACACTTGCTTAAGTAAGGCCTGCTTAGCCCATTGCTGTTCTGGATAAATTTGGCAAACCACAGCCGCATGGGCATGACCATTGAAAATGGTCAAAAAAAGAATAAATAAATATTTGAGCATGATTTTTCTCATTATTAAACATCAGACCACATGCGAATTAAATTATGGTAGTTGCCCGTTAAACGAACCACTGCTGACGTATCCCCATGCTGCTGGCGCAATGTAGAAATAGCAGCATCCATATCAAACAGTAATGTGCGCTTAGCATCGTCACGTATCATGCTTTGTGTCCAAAAAAAACAGGCGATTCTGGCGCCCTTAGTCACTGGCTTCACGTGGTGCAGACTCGTTCCTGGATAAACCACCATATCGCCAGCAGCCAACTTGACAGACTGCACGCCGTAGGTGTCTTCAATCACCAATTCGCCGCCATCGTAACTCTCTGGCGGTGCAATAAATAGCGTAGAGGAAACATCCGTTCGCACATGATTACCGCTCAAGGCATGCGTCCTGACAGCGTTATCAATGTGTGCACCAAAATCCATGCCATCCCGATATTGATTGAACAGGGGTGGAAAGATTTTTTTAGGTAGCACTGCCGAAAAAAATAGGGCATTTCGGCTTAAGGCCTGGAGTACAATTTTTCTCGCAGCTTCAGCAGATGAAGACTCCTCAGGCAATTGCATATTACGCTTAACTTGTGCCGATTGAGTGCCTGCGGTGACCTTGCCATCGACCCATTCTGCTTTAGCCATTAACTCTTGTAGGCTTTTTAACTCCGTCGCGTTTAATACATTTGGAATATGCAATAGCATTAAATTACCTTTAAAATTTAAATTCCGTTGTTAAAATAACCGTGCGACTGTTTCCAGGCACACTAAAGCCTCCGTTATCGTAAATTGCATCGTAATACACTTTATTTAGTAAGTTTTTGACATTTAACTTGGCCGCCCATTTTTTTTCTTCGTAAGTCAACATTGCATCTAACCTAACATAGCCAGGTACGGTATTGGGATTGAATGCCGCAGTGGAGCAATTGGCATAGCTCCACTTTCCATAATTAGCGTTACCAACAGTGGTATTTTGGCTAACGGTACCGCAGGTGCCTACCCCGTAACCGTAACGCTCTGCCTTAGCTTCAAGACCCAAACCTGTTTTCCACTTATCGGTAATTTTATAAGTCGACCATAAGTTTAAAGTCAATTTAGGTGTGTTTCTAGGCCGATTACCCTCTGAAGCTTGTTGGGATCGATTGGCATAAACCAATTGGCTGGCATCTGCACTTTCTCCTGTCGCGTAGCCTGCTCCTGCCAGTCCCGTTGGCCCACTTGCAGTTCCATTATTGGTAATTTCAGCAAAGCTAGCTCTTACAGTCCCATCATATTGTTCATCAATCTTGGCATTCATGAGAGCTAAGCCGCCAAAGACCTCCCATTGACTACTAACCCGACCAGCCAACTCAAACTCTAGGCCATTGGTATGCCTTTTTCTAGAAAGAAGCGCTGCCGTGCTTTCCAAGTCGGTATTACGTTCCCACTCTTTATCAGTTCGATACAAAGCCGTTCTTAATGCAAGGTCCCCATCCAAGAATAACCATTTAGCACCCAGTTCTTTAGTTTTACTGCGTTCTGCCGGCAATTCGCCGCCAGACAGCTGATATAAATCTGCCGTAGGACTAAAAGAATCACTCCAACTCGCATAATAATGCTGCTCAGGTGTTTGATGATAGGAAAGCGCTCCTCGATAGCTGTTTTCGCCGTAGCTTAATTGGGGAGAGCTTAAGCTGGAATAATTCGCTCTTAGCTCATCTCGTCTGACACCAAAAATAACATCCCATTTTGGCGCAACAGTAACGGTGTTCTGTAAATAAACCGCGTAGTTATCGGCAATAAACGTGGCTGGAGCATCCGCACTCTCAACGTTAGCTGTATAAAAAACCCCCGCTGAACTTGAATCTAAATCCAAAAGTGAGTTGCGGTAATTTTTTTCTTTTAGATATTCTGCCCCAGCAAGCAATTTATTTTTGAATCCTAATGCATCGAATTTTGTATTAAAGTCTGTCTGCACGGTGTCCGTTTGATAGTGCATAGTGCGTGTTTTAGCTCTACCCTGGCTGTAGTTTTCAGTTTGATACGCGCTAGTGCCTGGCGTTTGCGCCCAATAAGAGCGCTGGTAATCGGCATTTCTCACTTGCGTACGCAGTTGCGTATCTTGACTGAATTTATGGGTAAAAATAGCGGTCGTTATCGATGTATTACTTTCATCAAATGTCTCTTTACCGCCAAAATAAACTGAATCATCTATCGGCCCGACACCAGACACGTTTACATTAATTGGCTTCTTGGTCCCGCTATCAAAGGCAACGCCATAATCCGGATCATCATTGGTGATGGTAGTGACATGATTTAAGAAAAACTCATTATTCGTGCCTATGCCCGTCCCAAAACTCACCGCGAGCCCTTGGCGATCTGTTTTTGGTCCTTCTGAATTGCTTGGGTTTTTTCGGTAATTTTCTTCAGCCCTGTCCATGAAATTTATACGGACAGCCGTGGTGTCATTTAACTTTTTATTCAAATCACCCGTTAGTGAATAGTAATCATAGCTGCCAATAGAGGTGCTGAGGCTATTAGCGTCTTTTAATTCAGCCATTTTAGTTACTTGATTTATCACTCCTCCTGCCTGCCCTCGGCCAAATAGCATGGCAGCGGATCCACGTAAAACGTCAACTTGTTCCAAGTTAAATAACTCACGATTGTATTGAGCGGTATCGCGTATGCCATCTAAATAGATATCTCCGAAAGTATAGAAACCGCGCAACATCATATTATCGCCAGCTCGACCGCCTTCCGCTGCGTTAAATGTAATCCCAGCGACATTAGACAAGGCCTCACGCAGAGAACTGAGTTGCTGATCTTGAATGAGGCTATTGGTAATGGTGGTAACGGCTTGTGGAATATCATGTGGGTCTTGCAAGGTTTTACCGACACGCGTTTTAGTTGCCTGATACCCATCATTAGTCTGTATATAAGTAGACTTAACATTAATTTCAGATAGCTCTCTTTCAGGCTTGTCTTCTTGTTTATTAATTGCTGATACATTTTTTTCAATCGACTTAACGTGCTCTTCTGCATGGGTGCTGATTGTTTGTATTGCCAAAATCACGGCAAGCGATATGCTCTTTTTCTTCATTGCATGGTTCATATTAATTAAATCCTAACTTCCTTCCTATTATTAGCTTGCTGAATATTTTTATACTTCATTGAGGCTCACTAATAAAACCTAGCTTAGTAATGCCCGCGTTTTGTGCGAATGCCATAATTTCTGCCAATACTTGATAGCGCGTTTCTTTGTCTGCTCTTAAGTGAATTTCTGCCTGCTCTTTTTTTCTCGCGACTTTTTGCAATTTTTCTTGCAAAGTTGCTTTGTCTAGCATTTGTTCATTCCAGAAAATCTGCTCGGATTGATTAATTGAAATAGATATAACTTCTGGTTTTGCTACTAGCAATTTGCTGCTGGCTTTTGGTAGATCAATTTTGACGGCATGCGTCAGCAATGGTGCAGTAATAATGAAAATTACCAACAACACCAACATCACATCAACCAATGGCGTGGTGTTTATTTCCGACATAGGAACAGCGTATTTTTGCTGATTAACCGAAATTTTTTTTGTGCCTATCATGCTGTTTTCTCAACTACATGCAATGCATCTTTTGTAATTTTCCTAACATCGAATTGTTGCATCACTCTCCCAGTGGATAACAAAATATGAAGCTCTTCACAGAATTGCTCTATTTGATTTAACAACATGCGATTAGCCTGTAAAATTGCGTTATAGGCCAACACGGCCGGGATAGCCACTGCCAAGCCAATCGCTGTCATAACAAGCGCTTCACCTACCGGTCCTGCCACTTTGTCTAGGGTTGCTTGGCCGCTTTGACTTATGCTGATCAATGCATGATAAATTCCCCATACCGTTCCAAACAAACCCACAAATGGTGAAATGCTACCGACTGAAGCGAGAAGCGTTAATCCATATTGATAGGACTCGGCTTTTTCGTTAAGCGCACGGTTCATTGCTCGTGCAATAAATTCGTCTTTATTACAGACGTCTAGCGCTACTTGATCATTAATATTTTGGTGATGCTGGGATGCTGCAACCGCACGCTTAACAATCCCATCCATTCCAGACACGTCTGAAATATCCATGGCTTTTGCTAACTGATTTGTCTGCCAAAACCGCTCTACGTAATGACTGATTTCGCGACGCTGCTTATAAATCCTTAATGCATGTGCTATTGCAAAATACCAACTCAATACGGACATCACTAGCAGCATTATGGCAACAACAATGGAGACGATGCCGCCATCAAAAATAAAACTTAATCCATCAAAATGCATTTATTAACTTCCTAATTTAACTGTCTAAAGAAAACCTTACCGGCACAATAACGGTCCCATTTACTGTCTGGCTATTTTTTTTCGCTGGCACAAACTTCCAGCTTCTGACCGCGTTGATTGCTGATTTATCTAGCAATTCAAATCCACTACTTTTTTCCAACTGAACACTTTCAGGGTCACCATGCACATTCACCACAACTTTCAAAGTCAATCTGCCTTGCTCACCTCTACGCCTAGACATACTTGGATACTCAGGCTCAGGATTATGCAGATAATCGGCCTCGAATTTAGGTGGTTCAATTGCAATTTCTGGCTCAGATTTTTGATCAAATCTCTTTACGCTCTCTACCGCAGCAATTGCAGCACTTGTGATTTTTTCAGATACGGGTTCAATAATGCTGGGGCTAACTTCATGCTTTTCATTAGCCAGCAATATGGATCTTTCATTTGTTGTTACTGGCGTACTTTTTGCTATCTTAGGTTGCGCTTTTGGCCTATCCATAGGCAACTTAATGGCAATTGCTTTTGTGGCATCAATTAGCCTAACGAGCATGGGTAATGCCTCTTGGGGGGCTTCGGCACGCTCTTTATAATGATGGGCCAGCCCCATAAATAGCATTAAATGCAATAATGCAATAAAAAAAATTATCTTAGGATTAGCGCGTGACATTGATTTAACGCTGTAGGTCACAGGCATCGAAATGGGCACATTTTGCATACGTGGTTGTTTAAACTGACTCATTTAATGCAAATGATAACAATTCTTATTTAGATTGTAAATAATTATTATGCTTAATTGCCTTAATCAAGAATAGAATTGATGATGAAGTGGTGCACTTAACCCTTTTGGTTAAAAATCCACAGAATAGGTCAACAACATTAAGCCGTATTGGAGGTAATCATGGACAACAAAAAAATAGAGCAAGTGATTAAAGCGCTAAATCTTATTCTTGAACTAGAACTAGCTGGAGTTGTGCGCTATACGCACTACGCACTAATGGTTTTTGGCTACAACCGAATTCCTATCATTTCTTGGTTACGCGCCCAAGCAAGTGAGTCATTGGTTCATGCAAATAAAGCAGGAGAATTAATCACGCATTTAGGCGGACACCCATCATTGTCGATCGGACCACTTTTGGAAACGCACAATCATGATATTGGCGACATCTTAAGAGAATCTTTAGCGCATGAATCTATTGCACTCAATGCCTACAAATCGCTATTAAAACTAGTCGGTGATGAGTCTGTAATGCTAGAAGAATATGCTAGAGAAATGATTTATCAAGAAGAGCAGCATCTAGGAGAGGTAGACAAAATGCTAAGAAAGCCAGGTGATTTGGCAAAATTTCAAGCCTGACTGACATAAACAGTTTACACAAAAACAAAAAAGCCCCACAGGCGTGAGGCTTAGAAATTTGGGGTGGCTGATGGGGCTCGAACCCACGACAACAGGAATCACAACCCAATGTGCAAACTCCGCTAAAATATTAATTTAGCAATGATTTACACTAAAATAGTGTCTACTATTTATCTATTTCCTAGCTTACCATTTGCAAGGCCGCCGACGGCTCTACATCTTTCATAGTAGACAGGTTTTTACTGCTAATCTTTAGAACGATTATGCACATATGCAATATTTATGTAGACATTTTAATTAAATTTATATAACCTTATAGGTTAATCAAATAACTTCTCTCCTGAATGAATATTATTTTTGCTACTACTGCTCTCAGCAAGCAACTTAATGTGGAGAGAGAGATGGTCAAAACTCACGGCACCTTAAGAGCCAAAAAGCTCAAGGTGCTATTAACGTCATTACGAGCTGCTACAAATCTTGGTATTTTTGCACCACCTATGAGCCCGCCTCATAGGTGCCATGAACTAACTGGAAATCTTAAAGGACAATTATCAGTAGATTTAGATCATCCATACAGACTGTTATTTCGACCAAATCATGAGCCGCTACCAATGCGCCCAGAAGGTGGTCTAGATTGGAATCTGATTACTAATATAGAAATCTTGGGAATTAAGGACACACATGGATAACCAAATTGTTAATGAATACTTACCAGACTATGCGGTCGCACCTGGGGAAGTTCTAAGCTACGAATTAGAACTCAGAGATATGACGCAACAAGAACTTGCAAAACGCACAGGTCTTACACCTAAGCACATCATTTCTCTAGTTAAAGCAAAATCAGCCATCACCCCAGAGACTGCTATAAAGTTAGAACGTGCATTGGGCATGCCAGCAGATTATTGGCTTAATCTTGAGTCTTTATATCAAGAAGCCGCTGCTCGCATAAACGAAGAGGCATCACTTGAACATGATCTTGTTTGGTTGAATCGCATTCAGGTAAATGCCATGGCAAAGCTAGGATGGATAGAAAAATTATCAGATCCGAAAGCTCAGCTAGTTTCTGTTCTTCGGTTCTTTGGTATTGCAAGCGTTAGCCAATGGGATGACATGTGGCCGAATTTAAATGTAGCCTATCGCCAGCATAATACTCACGAAGTTTTTGCTGAGTCTATTTCAGCTTGGCTTCGCCGTGGCGAAATTGAAGCAGCAAGCATTGCTTGCCAGCCATACGACAAAGCAGCTTTTAGATCAGCGCTTGATGAAATTCGTAATTTAACTACGCAGCCACCAGAAGTTTTTGTTCCTGAAATGAAACGCCTTTGCGCACTCGCCGGTGTAGCTGTTCTATTTATTCCGGCACTGCCAAAATCTGGGGTTAGTGGAGCAACACGTTGGCTAAATTCAAATAAGGCAATTATCCAATTAAGTTTGCGCTACAAAACGGATGATCATTTATGGTTTACTTTTTTTCATGAAGCGGCTCATATTTTACTGCACGGTAAAAAAGAACTTTTCCTAGAAGGGGCTAATGGTCTAGATGTTGAAAAAGAAAATGAAGCGAACGATTTTGCGGCATCTGAATTAATACCTCGTAGGGCGTTTGATTTGTTTGTTAAACAAAAACCTATTAGCAAGCAATCTATTATTTCATTCGCTGAAAGCCAAGGCATATCCGCAGGTATTGTTGTCGGTCAGCTCCAACATAATAAACATATACATGTGAGTCATTGCAACGATCTAAAACGTCGATTCGAGTGGGCGTAGTCATATTAATTAATTTTTAATTTATTACACTAATAATTAGAACCTCGCTAAAACGAGATTTTTTTATATTTCTGGTTTTACTACACATTACATCCCAACTGCATAACAGATGTTAGGCAGAATTGTTTATCTGATATAACATAAGCGTTTTCAAATACTGGAATATATTGCTGTCAAACCTATGTTTGACGAGGCTTGCAGCAATTTAATAAACAGCCGCTACTTGATGATAATTCACTTTGAATATGATGATAATCGCCCTCTTGAAGATGGTGACGAAGCGCCTGAACTAACAAGAAAATTCGCAAAAGAACTTCGACCATTTGCTGAGATGTTTCCCGATTTGTCTCGAGCTATGCGACTGCCATATTGCTATATGAATGGAAAAATCAGATTCAAAGGCCGCTCATTTGCACCGAAAAGAATAGTGAAAATTAGAGGTCGTAAGCCTAGAAATTTTTTGTACGCGGTTAAACAACATGACTGACAACGAAAAACAATCTTACGACATCATAGAGTAATCATGTTTACATGGAATTATCGAACAATTAAGTTCGTAGACGAAGCTGGCAATACTACGTTTCAAGTTTACGAGATCAGTTACAACGAGGCAGGCGAGATAATCGGACGTGACTTACTCCCTACACACCCCGAGGGAGAAACGCTGGAAGCGTTACGTTTTGAATTAGAGCAGATGCTGTTATGTTTGAACGAGGAAATACTGGAAGATGCTAAAATCGTCTATACAAAACATGATTGGGGTAGTGACGAACCATCAATTCCATGGAAGGAAGTCCGTAGAGAACTTGGGCTTGATGAATAATCTTAGTTATACAACCCTTAAACGGCTGTCAAGCCTATGTTTGACAAGCCTCGCAGGCATTTGATAAACAGCCGCATTTCAAGATAAAACAATATGACTGACAACGATAAACTACCTGAAATTACTGAAAAAAAAGATTCTGAATTAAGCATTGGTGAGCGCATTCAGAAAAAGCGCAAACAATTAGATTTCAGTGTCGATCAACTTGCGCTATTAACAGCTGCTTATGATTTTGGGGTTTTAGCCGAAAATGACAAAGGATTATCTAGCCAAACTCTGTATAGATACGAAAAAGGGGAACGAGAGCCTGCGACTCGGGAAATTCGCCTTTTATGCGAGGCATTGAACGTATCTGCTGACTGGCTAATTTTTGGCAAGGATTGGAATTACCAACAAGAGGCCGATACAATTTTGGCAAACAGCTTTAGAGCTCTAATCAAAAACGTGAATGACGAAGATAGGTTAGGTGCTATTCTAAATAAAAATATTTCCCGTAAAAATATGCACGAAATGAAGGTTTTGGAGATCAGAAACAGAAATAAGAACCAATAAATAACCAATCGGTAGAATATTTTCACCGAATAGATTGACAGCCTCAGAAATGGGTATTAGCATACCATCCATACGGTCTACATTTACAGACCGATTGGAGATAAAATGCAAAATATCACAGCTCAACAATCCCGCGATGCGCGCAGGGAACTCGGTCTTTCACAGGCAGATGTAACAAAAGCGCTAGGCTTTAACCGACAATACATCAGCGAATTTGAAACGGGCTTTTCAACGCGCCTGACCAATACGCAACTCAAAAAACTTCGCACATTCTACGAAGATAAAATCACAGAAACCAATGCAAGCGGCGAAAAAATCACCTTAACCTTTGGTGAAGCTGAAGCCGAAAAGTCATCCTCAACACCAACAGTAGCTGATCCGGCAAACCCAGAAGGCGTGCAACACACCCTTCTTGCCGTGCGACACCTTGCCATTGACCAAAGCTTAAACAATGAGCAAGTAATCAACATTCTCAAAAAAGTGGCCGCCAATGACCTCGAAGCTGAATCGCTGCTCAATGAAAAAGTTGAACGCGGTGTATTCAGCGACTGGTCTGAGCGCACAGACTCCTATCTCAAACAAGTGTTTGGCTTGTTTGCGGCAAATTATGTGCTCATGCGTCACTTGCAAGGCCGCCCATTGGTGATGCTTGAAAAGCCAGCTGCTTATGATGAAGTTGATACGGTCGCGGCTTTGTTTTCTCCCTTATTTCATGAAGAAAATGGTGAGCTAGTCTCAAGAAATCATATTCAAGATGAATCCCTAGAAGTAGATCAGGTGCAATCATGAAATGCCCTGTATCCATGCTTCCAACAAGCGGCACAGCCACTACCCCTATCCTATTCGTAATCGGGGTAATTGCTACGATTAGCTACGTCTTACAGGCACAGCAAACCAAAGCAACGGTTAAGAAAAATGCGTATTCCAACTAGAAATACTGCACCAAAGCACGGTATGAAAATACTTAAAGAAGGCTCGCTTTGCCGAGTCACCTTGCCCCAATTTAAAGGCAAGCTGGCATTAGGCGTAGTGACCTCATTCCAAGTGTTATACCTCTCAAACGAAAGCCCATACGTCCTTGTGTGGGTGGAAATGCTACTTGAAGGACAATCACGCCCATTTGAGCCTGAGCATTTAGAAGTAATGCCACGCATTCAAAACGGCTTTGATCACGCCTTTCAATTCGATCTTATGAAAGCCGCTGCGTAATGCAAACCTCTGTTAATTCCTCACTTAAACCAAAGGTGCAACCTTTTCTTGGTATTAGTGCGAAATCCTCAAACGCTAAAGTATCAAAACCAAAACCACAAACCGCAATGGAAAGTAAGAAATTGAGATACACATTGCAAAGAACCGCCCAGAGTTTACTTTACGACCGCAATGCACTTAAGCAGCACCGTGTTTGCAGTTGTCATCGTAATGTAGCAAGTGACGGTGTAAGTCTGTGGCGCAAAACAGATGGCTCAAATGCCCGTTTCGGTAATTTAATATCATGCGGCTCAGTTTGGTCATGTCCGGTATGTGCATCCAAAATCACCGAATCACGTCGTGAAGACATGCAGAAAGCACAAACAGCGTGGATACTCGATGGCGGTTCGTGTCTATTGATGACGCTGACATTCCCACATGCGGCAGATATGCCGCTTGCTGAACTGTTAGAAAAATTCAGCAAAGCACTAGATCATTACAAAAACTCTCGCACATACAAACGAATCTTTGGCACTGCAACTGCATTGGTGGCTCAAAATGCGAGAAAAAACAAACCAATGAAAAACGTTGTAGAAGGCGAATTTCAAAGACTTGGTACAGTTCGCAGCATGGAGGTTTCTCATGGTGAGAATGGATGGCATCCGCACGTTCATGAAGTTTTGTTTATGGGTAATGATGCGCTGCTAAGTTCAACACGCGCAAAAGATGAGCTTACTCAGCAATGGGTTGAAAGCCTTTTGAAATCAGGATTAGGTTCACGTGAACAATTAAGCGACATGTATCAATATGCTTTTGATATTCGTGGTGGTGATTACGTTAGCGACTACATCAACAAATTCGGCCGTGAGCCGGTTAAATTAAATGGCTGGTCAATCGCTCATGAAGTAACCAAATCAAATAGCAAACTAGGCAAGCAAGGCCGCCAAATTGGTAAAGAATTTCATTACACACCATTTCAATTATTAGGCTTTTCAACTGATGGCGACGAAGTGGCCGCTGCACTATTCAAAGAGTTTTCAAAATGCTTTGAAGGTAAGCGTATGAACTACTGGACTAACGGCCTAAAAGAGTGGTTCTCAATCAATGAAACCGAAGATGAAGACCTAGCAATCGAATCTGACAGCCCCGAAGAGCCTAAGGAAGAGCTGGTGGCAAGGATTGATACATTCCAATGGCAAAATGTATTAAAAACAAATACACGCGCCGAATTGCTTATTGCAACGGCTAAGGGGATAGATGCCGTTAATGAATTCTTGCAAACACTTGCAACAAGACCTAAAACCCACAGCGGCTTATTTTTAGATAGAGCGCGGCCAGATATTAATAGGTTTTTTCACTAATGGCTAAATATAAAAAACCTATGCCGTACCCGAACAAAACATGCCAATGGTCTTATTACATGCAAGCCATTGAACCAAATAGCCACGAAATCAATGAAGCATTTCCTGAATATCACCCAATGTGGATTATTCAGTCACAACGGAAAACCGTATCTGCTGAATATTTCAAACTTATGCGTGAGCATATCTTGAAAATGTCACGCAATGAATGTGCAGCATATCTGCGCGTGTCTGTAAGCACAGTTCGTAGATGGGAGGCTGGTAGCTCTGCAATTCCTTTTGTTGTTTTTGAGTTGCTACGAGTAGTTTCTGAAAGCATAAATTTCAAGCTTTCTGACAAATCATGGCAAGGCTGGTTTATTAATCATAACGGCCGCTTAGTTTCACCTGACCGCGGCAATCTTTCATTCTCACCTGATGAACTCTCGTTTATCCGCGAAACTCACCAGATAAAAGCCATGTATGAAATTGAAAATAGAAAAATGCGAGCTGAAATCGAGCCACTACGCACAGAATTAGCCGCGCTAAAAGCGGCAGATCCAAATGATGGCGTACTCAATGAACTAAAAACAATTGAAGCAAAATTATCCGAAATTTCAGCAAAGGTTAGCCCAAACAAGGTTGTTCACATCGGCAATAAAAGCAAAACCACAGAATCACTATTGGAGATAAAAGCAGCATGAAACCTAATTTTAGCTTGCATCACAATGAAACTGCTTCGGCTGCAATTGTTCGCCTATACAAGCATATACGAACAATTAAAAGCGACATTAAGCCTCAAAGTCACTACGCTGCAAGTATTCAGTTTAAGCAAGCCATGAAACCAATTTTGAGAATTGTTAAGTAATCAACATGATATTTCTCAATACAGAAGAGATGCAGGATTTAACAGGATTTAAGCTAGCGACAAGGCAATGTCGCTGGTTGGCAGATCATGGCTATCCATTCGATACCAGTCGAAGTGGAAAACCAAAAGTATTGCGCACCTACTTAGAGCAGCGATTATGCCCAGGTTTAAGCAATATCAATGGCATTGAAGAGCCAAATTTCGCGGCTTTAAGATAGCCATTAATATGGGGCGCCGCCGTACAAATAATTTTGATTTACCCCCACACATGCACATTAAGCATGGTGCTTATTATTTTGTTGGCCGTGATAAAAAATGGATTAGGCTATCTGAAAACAAAGCTATTGCACTGGCTATGTGGGCTAAACTTGAAGGTGAAACGCCAGTTCCACCGAGTGAAGACAAGCCTATAAAAGGCAGTTTAGGCGAACTAATCATGCGTTACATGATAGAGATTGCACCACACAAAGCTGCAAGTACATATCAAGGCAATAAACTAGAAGCAGAAAACCTTAAAAAGGTTTTTGCTAAAGTTCAAGCTCACGCCGTGATGCCCACGCACATCGCCAAGTATCTTGATGCACGAGGCCAGACTTCACAAGTTCGCGCAAATCGTGAAATATCTTTGCTCTCACACATATTCAGCTATGGCATGCGCTGGGGTGCTGTAAACAGTAACCCTTGCATAGGCGTTGCCAAGCACAAAGAAAAAGGCCGTGACAGATACATCATGGACAGTGAATTTGAAGGTGTCAAAAGTATTGCTAGCGAACTCATAGCAATCGTAATGGACATAGCCTATATCACAGCGCTGCGCAAGGGTGATATTCTGAGCCTTAGGCTGGAACAGATCACTGATGAAGGTATATGGATTAAACAAAGCAAAACAGGTGCCAAACAGCTTTATGAGTGGTCAACAGGCCTACATGATGTAGTCACTCGCGCCAAAGCATTAAAACGACCTATACGTGGTCTTTATCTATTCTGCACACGTCAAGGACAGCCATATTCAGATTCAGGCTTTAAAGCTATGTGGAATCGCGTACAGGTCAAATGGGCTGAACAAGGTGGCAATCGATTTACATTCCATGACATTCGCGCCAAAGCATTAACCGATGCTAAAAATCTTGGAATGGATGCGCAAACACTCGCCGGTCATAGTTCCGCTGCTATGACAGAACACTACATAAAACAGCGTGAATTTAAGAAAGTGAAGCCATTGAAATAAAAAAATAGTAGACAATTGTCTACTATTAAATGAATTCTTAAATAATGAGAATTGCTGAAAGGCTTGTAAAATATGGGGTGGCTGATGGGGCTCGAACCCACGACAACAGGAATCACAATCCTGGACTCTACCAACTGAGCTACAGCCACCATAGAGACGCTAAAACATGGTCTGCCCGACAGGAATCGAACCTGTAACCCCCAGCTTAGAAG
>JAIPCR010000044.1 GCA_021738125.1 Sulfuritalea sp. | reverse complement strand
TAGCCAGAAGTAAATACGCTAAAATTCGGCGAGACTGCTTGAATAAAATCTATCGTTGATGAAGTTTTGCTGCCATGATGTGGTGCTACTAGCACGTCACTTTTTAGTCTGTCTGAATCTACCGCCAATAGCGCCTGCTCATCAGATTTTTCAATATCACCTGATAGCAATAAACTGCCTGATAGACTGGTTACTTTAAGCACACAACTACGGTGATTATCTTTTATGCTTGCGTCGTCATAACTTTCAATCATAGGATAGAGCATTTCAAAACGCACACCATCCCAAGTCCATGTCTGCCCTGAAAAGCAAGAGCGTCTTTTCTGAATTGCCGGCATTTCGGCACTTGCTGGCAATGAACTGGCAAACCAACTCACAGGCATTAAACTTAACACCGATGGC
This sequence comes from Sulfuritalea sp., assembly GCA_021738125.1. Classification (GTDB taxonomy): domain Bacteria; phylum Pseudomonadota; class Gammaproteobacteria; order Burkholderiales; family Methylophilaceae; genus Methylotenera. The sequence goes on along the minus strand of JAIPCR010000044.1, from coordinate 14,104 downwards.
ATACCCCCACTGTGGTCATTATCGTTATGGCTGACCACAAAACCATCTAACTTACTGACCCCTTCACCACGTAAAAATGGCACCACGATACGGCTCCCAGCATCGCTTTGTTCATTATATTTTGGTCCCGCATCATAAAGCAAAGTATGTTGAGCCGTTTGCACTACAACACTTAAACCTTGCCCCACATCTAGCACGGTCACTTTCATGTCGCCATGTACAGGCCGTATCGGCACCATCATTAACATGGGCAAAAACCCGAACAGGCCTAACCAACGCATAGGAAAGCCTCGTGGCAACAATAACCACAACACCCCTATGACTGCCGGCAAAATTACCCAAGGCGCAGGATCATGTTGTTGCCATGTCGCCATAGGCCATTGATTTAATCCCTTAAGTAGATGCATGCAAACATCCAAAACGCTATAGGATAAATTGAGCGGCCAATCAATCAGTAAAAAGCTACCTAATAATGCTAATGGTGTAACAACAAAGCTAATTAAAGGGATGGCAAATGCATTGGCAATGGGTGAAATAATAGAAGTTTGATTAAACATCATTAGTAATAATGGCAACATGCCTATAGTCACTGCCCATTGAGTTTGCAGTGCGCCTTTAAGCCAACCGAGCTTACCAATACGTCCGCTTAAGGCATAAGCCAGCATGGCGACCGCACCAAATGACAACCAAAAACCTGGTGCATTCACCGCCCAAGGGTCAAGCAGCACAACAATAAATAATGCCAACGCCAGCACTTGAGTGATTGCCCATTGCCGGCCTGACCACAATGCAACAGCAAATACCAAAAGCATGTAAAAAGTGCGCTGCGTAGGTACAGAAAACCCAGCTATTAACGCATAAGCTAATGCGCCAAGCACGCCAGCGATAGTGGCAGCCTTACGCGTAGGTAAACGTAGCGCCCAGTTAGGATTACGTCGCCAAATAAACCCCATGCAACTAAAAGCAAGGCCAGCCAACATCGTAATATGTAGGCCAGATATAGACATTAAATGCGTAGTTCCTGTACGTAAAAAGACTTGCCAATCTTCTACGCTAATTTGGCTATCATCGCCCATCACTAGCGCTTGAATAATGCCACTATAAGGCTTATCAGCCAGCACATGCGCTATGCGTTGCTGAGTGCTTTCGCGCAAACGCTCAATGATATAACTGGGATGCCAAACAAAATCGCTCAACTTTTGCATGCCTGCTTTGCTTTTAATACTGCCAGTGGCACGTATATTTTCGCTAAGTGCCCATGATTCAAAATCAAAACCATGCGGATTCATCGTACTATGCGGACGCTTTAATCGCACCACAAGCTGCCAACGTTCGCCTGCATGAAACGGGCTCAGTGGCATAGCCGCCACCTCAGCCTCTTCTAAAAAATCTTCAGCCTTATGATTAGGGTATTGATGATTAACGTAATAACTCAGGCTAATATGCTGTGGAACGACAGCCTCCTTTGTCAGTATTTTTTCTACATCAAACCGAAAACGCAAGCCACGCTCAGTAAGCTCTGGCACACTTGCCACCACGCCTTCAACAGCAATAGGCTTTTGTTCCCAAGCGCTAGGCAACTCGTCAGGTATACGCCAAAGCGCCACACTACTCGCCCAACAAACACCGAATAAGAAAACAGCAATGCTGAATACGCAGGGTTTTAAATATCGAGATGATGTGAAATAACTTGAAAAACGCGAGTGGAATAAAACAAAGAAAATACAGCAGGCTACAAAAAATGTCAGCCCTAGGATAGATAAGCTTGGTAACTGCGCCATTTGCTGCACAACCCAAGCAGCAAAAACAAACATCAGCGCAACACGCGTCATGACTTAGATTAAAGCACTATTATTTACAATGGCTGCAACTTGCCATCAACCAGTTTATATTGGCGCTGCATTTTTTTAGCCAACTCTAAATCATGCGTCACCACCACCAAACTTCTTTGCTGACTTTGATTCACTTCCAACAATAAATCAAACACAGCATGGGCAGTATGTCGATCAAGATTGCCCGTTGGCTCATCAGCTAATATACATTGCGGCGCTGTTACTAGCGCCCGCGCTAATGCGGCCCGTTGTCGCTCTCCGCCAGAAAGCTCACCCGGCATATGCGCTAATCGATGTTGCAACCCAACCTTAGTCAACGTTTCTGCGGCCAATGCTAGCGCCTGATCACGCGCCATCCGTCTAATTAACAAAGGCATCGCCACATTTTCTAAGGCGGTAAATTCTGGCAACAAATGGTGGAACTGGTACACAAACCCAAGCGTATGGTTACGCAAATCACCTTTTTTGGTTTCACTTAAACCTGCCAAATCTTGGTTAAGTATGCGCACTTCTCCACTACTAGCCACATCTAACCCACCCAGTAAATGTAATAAAGTACTTTTGCCTGAGCCTGAAGTGCCAACAATAGCCACTTGCTCACCCGCCTTAACAGTAAGATCAATGCCATTTAACACAGCTACTTCTAGGCCATGATAAGTCTTATGTAATGCACTGCATGACACAATGCTATCCGACATGTGATTTGGGCGATTACTCATAGCGCAACGCCTCTGCAGGGTTAATCTTACTTGCCCGCCAACTAGGATAAAGCGTGGCAATTAGGCTTAATAAAAATGACATCATGACGATGACGATGACATCTGACCAAATTAAATCAGAAGGTAAATCACTAATTGCATAAACCTCTTTAGAGAGAAATTGCACATGGAATAAACCTTCAATAAACGGAATAATCGTGCTGATATTAAGTGCAACGACAATGCCAAACACTGCACCCAATGCGGTACCGATAACACCAATTAAGGCACCTTGAATAATAAAAATAGACATGATGCTCGCTGGGCTAGCGCCCAATGTGCGCATAATCGCAATATCTGCACGCTTATCTGTCACCGCCATCACTAGCGTAGAAACAATATTAAAAGCCGCTACCGCCACTATCAAAGTTAAGATGATGAACATCACACGCTTTTCCATTTGTACCGCTTTGAAAAAGTTGGCCTGCTGCCGTGTCCAGTCGCTCACATAATACTGACCCTGACTACTTGCGTTTTCGTTAAGTTGTGCCGCCATGGTTGCCGCAATATCTGGCGCGCCAAATAAGTCATCTAGCTTTAAGCGCACCCCAGAAACGCTATCGCCCATACGATACAACTTAGCCGCATCCTCCATGTGAATTAAAGCTAGGCCAGCGTCATATTCATACATGCCCACTTGAAATAAGCCAACCACGGTAAATTGCTTCAAACGAGGCACCACGCCTGCTGGGGTAAATTGCCCCTGTGGCGCCATCACCACCACTTTGTCGCCCACTTGTGCGCCTAAGTTATAGGCCAAATCAGCCCCTACAATAATGCCAAACTCACCCGCTTTAAGGTCAGCCAACTGGCCGACTTTCATATTGCGGCCTAAATCTGCCACTTTATCTTCGGCCACCGGTAACACACCTCGAATAATAGCGCCCTGCACACCTTGGTCATAACTCAGCATACCCTGCGCCATAATGTAAGGCGCGCTAGCCAACACGTGGGGTTGTTTAGCTGAATAAGTCGCCACCTGTTGCCAATCACTCAGCTGATTATTACTACCGGTAATTTCTAAATGCGAAGCCACGCCCAAAATACGGGTACGCAACTCTTTTTGAAAACCATTCATTACAGAAAGCACCACAATAAGCGCAGCCACGCCAAGCGCTATACCTATCATGCTAGTTAGCGAGATAAATGAAATGAAATGGTTCTTACGTTTGGCTCGCGTATAGCGAAGGCCAATGAATAATTCAAACCCAGAAAATTTGCTAATTAATGATTTTATTTTTTGCAACATAAGCTAAATTCTAACAGGCTTAATAGAATTGCTTAAAAACAAATTACAGGATTATTAGGCAGAATCAATACTGCAGTTAGACTGCCCAATAGCAGACGCATAATTTTGCAACTACCGACCCATAGGAGTCATTGGGTATTTAGCACATCCTGAGCTATGTCTGTGTGGATGGGGTTAGTAGAGATACAACGAAAATAGCGAATGTCTTCAACTGGCCCGACTGAGCCATAGAGTCGTGCAATGAGATTGCCGAAAAGCTGACAGTGGCTATAAATTTATGAACGCCTGCAAGTTAATATAACTTTCACCCTTTAAGTCACCCTGCAATACTTGACTAGGGCTATTGGGCTCGCCTAAATCGCTAACCACTATGGCTGCACCCGCAAAATTCTGCTGAGCGGTATAGTGGTTAATGGTGACCAGCGTTTTTAAACCTGCTCCTATGCTAGATTTTAGGCCATTTTCTGAATCTTCAAAGGCTAAACAGTCTTCTGCATTTAATTGCAACTTTTCTAATGCCCATAGATAAATATCAGGTGCTGGCTTTTTGGCAGACACTATATCGCCAGCGGCGATGACTTCAAACCAAGAGAGTGCATCTTCGCCCAAGCTGTATTTTAAAAGTGCTGTCACATTTTCAGGGGTTGTGGTGGTGGCTATAGCAAGCCTTAACCCCGCCATTTTAGCTTCATTCAATAAGCGCTTAACACCTTTGCGTAGTGGGATTTTGCCGGTAGAGACTAACTCAGTATACAAGCGTGTTTTGTCACGGTGTAGCATCGCTACCGTCACTGCAAAATCCACGTCTACTTTTAATTCAGGATGATACTTAGCAACATAATAGTTAATGCGCTCTTTACCGCCAGTTACTGTAAGCAACTCACCATAAAGCGCAACATCCCAATGCCAATCTAACCCAGCTTCTTTAAAAGCCTGATTAAATGCAACACGATGTCCGTCACGCTCGGTATCGGCTAGCGTGCCATCTACATCAAAAATAAGAGCTTTTATCATGGTTGTTTTTCGCGGCGATTGTTTATATTCACCAGGCTAGTATGTCTCAATATTTTACCTTGCGTCAACAAGCGAAGACATAAGGCGTGCTAACTCTGATAAAATTGCATTATGTTTACCGGCATTATTCAGACCATCGGTCAAATTGAACGCATAACCCCCATGGGTGAAGACCTAAAGCTCAACATTGCTTGCGCTGATTTAGATATGCAAGATGTAAAAACTGGCGACAGCATTGCTGTTAACGGTGTATGCCTAACCGCAATCAGCGTTAGCAAGTCGCATTTTGAGGCGCATGTTTCTAAAGAAACCTTATCGGTAACGGTAGGCTTAGGTTGCACACAGCCAGTAAACCTAGAGAAAGCATTACGCCTGAGCGATAGGCTAGGCGGTCACTTGGTGAGTGGTCATGTAGATGGCGTAGGCAAAGTGGTACTTTTTGAGCCGTTAGGTGATTGCTGGAAACTCGATATACGGGCGCCACACGCCATTGCAAAATACATTGCTATTAAAGGCTCTATTGGCGTAAATGGCGTAAGCCTGACGGTAAACAGCATCAATCATGATGTGTTTAGCATTAATTTGATTCCTCACACGATAAAAAATACCACCTTGCAGTTTCTAAAAACGGATAGCTTAGTCAATTTAGAAGTGGACCAAGTTGCGCGTTATGTAGAACGTATGACACTGTGGGCTGAAGAAAACGACTGATTTACTAAGTCATCAATTTAAGTAACTGGAAATATAACGTGACCATTAGTACTGCCAAAGAAATTATTGAAGAAATTAAGCACGGCCGCATGGTGGTGTTGGTTGATGATGAAAATCGTGAAAATGAAGGTGATTTAGTACTAGCGGCTGAGTTTGCAACTGCAAAACATATCAACTTTATGGCTAAGCATGGTCGCGGCCTCATTTGCCTTACCCTTACCGAAGCGCGCTGCCGACAATTAAACCTCACTAAAATGGTACAAAAAAATGGTGCTCGTATGGGGACCAATTTCACCGTCTCTATTGAGGCGGCCGAAGGGGTTACCACTGGCATCTCAGCAGCTGATAGAGCGCACACCATACAAGCGGCTGTCGCAAAAACAGCTAAGCCTCATGACATTGTTAGCCCTGGCCATATTTTCCCGCTTGCGGCAATGGATGGTGGCGTACTGGTGCGAGCTGGGCATACTGAAGCTGGTTGTGACTTGGCGCTGTTAGCAGGCTGTGAGCCTACTAGCGTTATCTGTGAAATATTAAAAGATGACGGTAGCATGGCGCGCCTGCCAGACTTAATGTCATTTGCGGCCGAGCACCAACTTAAAATTGGTACCATTGCTGATTTAATTCAATATCGCGCCCAAACTGAGCGCCTAGTTGAGCGTGCCGCAGAACGGACGATTCAAACGCCTTATGGTGAAATGCAACTGATAGCTTACCGCGATAAGATTGCCAAAGAAACGCATTTGGTTTTAATCAAGGGTACGCCAACGCCAGCCAAAGAAACCTTGGTAAGAGTACATGAGCCGCTGTCTATATTCGACTTACTTGATAGTTCTAGCTGCTCGCATAGCTGGAATACGCTTGCCGCCATGAAAACTATTGCTAACGCCGAATCTGGCGTTATCGTGTTATTGCATCAGCAAGAAACTGGCGAAGCCATTGTGGAACGCATACTTGGTGCAGATCAGCCAGTACGCATTAACCAAGAGCTGCGCACTTATGGCATAGGCTCACAAATATTATTAGATTGCGGCGTAGGTAAAATGAAGTTACTAGCCAACCCACGCAAAATGCCAAGCATGGCAGGTTTTGGGTTAGAGGTAACCGGCTACTTAGAAGCCTCTTAAATCACACTTTTATATATATTTGTTATAATAAACAAACATCTATGTTAAAATAAAGAAATTGGAAAACGTTAATCTTACAGGTCACTTCCTCATCGCCATGCCCGGCATGACGGATCCATTTTTCTCTAAGTCAGTCACTTTTATCTGCAGTCATAATCAAGATGGTGCCATGGGCGTTATTATTAATCGCCCCACGGATGTCACTTACGAAACTTTATTTGAAAAAATAAACGTTGAGCTATTAAACAGCCTAGTTGCCGACAACCCTGTACTTTATGGCGGCCCCGTTCAACCAGAGCGAGGCTTTGTATTGCACCAGCCGGCTGGCGAGTGGGATAGCACCATGACTATTTCCGAAAATACTGCACTCACCACTTCGAAAGATATTTTAGAGTCAGTCGCCATCGGCGCTGGGCCAGAAAAAATGTTGCTCACATTGGGTTATGCCGGCTGGGTGCCGGGGCAGTTAGAACAAGAAATTGCACAAAACTCTTGGCTATCGGTGCAAGCCAAAGATGTGACAACCCTTCATAAAATTTTGTACGAAATTCAATATGACGACAAACTCAATGCAACACTGGCACTTTTGGGTGTTAACCCTGCCATGTTGTCTGATGTGGCAGGTCACGCCTGATGTCGAGTATTAATGTCAATCAAACGGCGCATGGCAAACTGATTGATAACGAAAATGTTTACGACGAAAAGCTTATATTAACCAGCACCGTCTTATGCTTTGATTTTGGTGAACAAAGAGTAGGTGTAGCGGTAGGTGAGCATACTTTAGCCAATGCTAACCCACTCATGTTGATTGATAATGAAAGCAATGAAGTGCGCTTTACTATCATTAGCCAGTTGATTAACGAGTGGCAGCCAAAATTGCTGATTGTGGGCTTGCCTTTAAGTTTAGATGGTTCAGAAACGAATGTAACGCAGTTGTGTAAAAAGTTTGCACGGCGGCTTAATGGTAGATTTAATCTGCCTGTCATGCTGATTGATGAGCGATATAGCTCGGTAGAAGCAAGTGACTTATTAAAACAAGCGGGCATTAAAGGTCGCAAGCAAAAAACTATGCTAGACCAAGTGGCGGCACAAACTATATTACAAAGCTATTTTGATGGGATTTAATCCGACGACTTGTACACTTAGCATGATGATTAAAATTACGAGTAAAATGTAACCATGACTTCAGAACCTAACAATCTATCTAATGCAGAAGACCTGCTAAAAGTACTGGCTCAAAAGCTTGAGCCTTTATTGCAAAACAATACTGCGCTGGTTGGCATTCAAAGCGGTGGCGTTTGGTTAATGCAAAGATTACTAGTGTTATTAAACGACACCATTACCGCCAAATCAATTCAGCACGGAACTTTGGACGTTTCATTTTACAGAGACGACTACGCTAAGCGTGGCCTAAAAACTGAAAACCGCCCAAGTCAGATTTCATTTGATGTTGAAAATAAACACATCATTTTAATTGATGATGTGTTTTATACGGGCCGCACTACCCGCGCCGCTATGAATGAACTGTTTGATTATGGGCGCCCTGCTAGCATCACCTTGGTTGCACTGGTTAATCGTGGCGGCCGTGAATTACCGATTACGCCACAGATTACAGCGGTGGATATTACCCTTACTGCAGACCAAAACTTGCAATTGACACAAAATGCCGATGGCGCCTTGCGCTTAGAACTAAAATCGGCACTTCAATCAACCCATCAGGCACACCACTCGCATGAATAACCCTCAATTGGATTCTGACGGCCGCTTACGACACCTTCTATCAATTGAAGGTTTGCCCAAAAAGATATTAAATCAAATCTTAGACACCGCAGAATCATTTGTTGGGGTGGCTGAACGTGAAGTGAAAAAAGTACCGTTATTACGCGGTAAAACAGTCTGCAACCTGTTTTTTGAAAACAGCACCCGCACCCGCACCACCTTTGAAATTGCCGCTAAACGACTATCCGCAGATGTGATTAGCTTAAATGTAAGCACCTCATCTCAGTCTAAAGGCGAAACCATTTTAGATACGGTAGATAATCTTATCGCCATGCATGCAGATATGTTTGTAGTGCGCCACTCACAATCTGGCGCTGCACACTTTATTGCGAAACATGTACCTGAGCATATTCATGTCATTAATGCGGGTGACGGACGTCACTCGCACCCAACGCAAGGCTTGTTGGATATGTTTACCATTCGTAAATATAAACCAGACTTACATAACCTAAGAGTGGCCATCGTTGGCGACGTTCTCCACTCGCGTGTTGCTCGCTCTGAAATTCATGCACTTACTACGCTAGGCGTACCCGAAGTACGTGTTATTGCGCCTAAAACACTATTGCCAACTCAAGTAGAAAAGTTAGGGGTTCATGTGTTTCATGACATGAAAGCTGGCCTAAAAGATGTTGATGTGGTGATGATGTTACGCCTACAAAATGAACGTATGAATGGTGCAATGTTGCCTAGTGCGCAAGAATACTTTAAAACTTATGGACTGACTCAAGAGAAGTTAAGTTTAGCCAAACCTGATGCCATTGTGTTGCATCCGGGGCCCATGAATCGTGGTGTAGAAATTGATTCTAGTGTGGCAGATGGCCAGCAATCAGCCATTCTGCCGCAAGTCACTTATGGTATTGCAATTCGCATGGCAGTGATGGCCATGCTAGCAGGTGGTCAAATATCAGGGAATCTGTCATGAAAATCCATATCAAAAATGGTCGCGTCATAGACCCTAAAAACAATATTGATAGTCAACTCGATGTATTTATTGGTGCAGGTAAAATTGTCGGGTTAGGCAAAGCGCCTGAAGGCTTTGTTGCCAATCAAACCATAGAGGCCAGCAACTTAATTATATGCCCAGGCTTAGTTGATTTATCTGCCAGACTGCGCGAGCCTGGTGATGAATACAAAGCCACACTTATTAGCGAATTACAGGCCGCCGTTGCAGGCGGAGTCACTAGCTTAGCTTGCCCACCTGATACTGATCCTGTGCTAGATGAACCAGGGCTAGTTGAAATGTTAAAGCATAGGGCTAAACAGCTTAATTTGGCACATGTCTACCCATTAGGTGCACTGACGCGCCAACTGCAAGGTAAAGTACTTTCTGAAATGGGTGAGTTGCGCGAAGCAGGTTGTGTCGGTTTTTCACAAGCCAATATAGCGATTACCGATACACAGGTGTTATGGCGAGCCATGGAATATGCGGCAACCTTTGGCTTTACTTTGTTTTTACACGCAGAAGAACCTTTTTTAGCCAAAGATGGTGTGGCACATGATGGTGAAATAGCCAGCAGATTAGGCCTCAAGGGCATCCCGAGCGCGGCTGAGGCGCTGGCACTGGCTAGCATATTACGCATAGCCAAAGAAACTGGTGCCAAAGTACATATCAGCCGCTTATCAACTGCCGAAGGCGTAGGCATGATACGCGAAGCTAAAAAACAAGGCGTCCATATCAGCTGTGATGTCAGCGCGAACCACTTACACCTCACCGAGCATGATATCGGGTTCTTTGATACAAACTGCCATCTTAAACCACCACTCAGGACACAGCGTGATAAAGACGCTTTAACTGCCGGCCTAAAAGATGGCACCATTGACGCCATTTGTTCTGACCATACACCGGTTGACGATGATGCTAAATTAGCGCCTTTTGCTGAAGCGGAAATTGGCGCAACAGGACTAGAGCTGCTTTTAACACTGACTTTGAAATGGGCTCAGCAAGAAAAAGTTAGCTTATTATCAGCAATCTCGCTCGTCAGCTTAGCATCGGCGAATATTTTAGGCGTACCAGCAGGAAGCTTAAGCTTAAATAGCGACGCTGATATTTGTATTTTTGACGCGAACGAGTACTGGAAAATTAATGCTAGCGCCTTAAAAAGCCAAGGCAAGAATACCCCATTCAATGGATTAGAGATGGCGGGTAAAGTGAAATTTACATTAGTTCACGGACAACTAGTCTATCAAAGCTAAATAACAGGTGCCTGTCTAAAGCTAGACTATGCCTAGGCTATCTAAGCCAGCAGATAAATCTTTTGTATGCGTTGCCTTACCTTCTAATTTAATTTTCAACCGAATATCATTCTCTGAATCTGCATTTCGCAATGCATCTTCATAGGTAATCAGATCCGCCTCATATAAATCAAACAGTGCTTGGTCAAATGTTTGCATGCCTATATCACGCGATTTAGCCATAATCGACTTAATCTCATGCACATCGCCCTTAAAGATTAAATCTGAAATCAATGGTGAATTCAGCATAATCTCTATGGCTGCAGCACGGCCTTTACCGTCTTTTTTAGCGATAAGTCGTTGTGAAATAAAAGCGCGGGTATTCAAAGATAAATCCATAAGCAATTGATGGCGGCGCTCTTCTGGGAAGAAATTCACAATTCGATCTAAGGCCTGGTTAGTGCTATTGGCATGCAAAGTAGCCATGCATAAGTGGCCAGTTTCAGCAAAAGCAATGGCATAGTCCATGGTTTCACGATCACGAATTTCACCAATCAAAATAACATCAGGCGCTTGGCGCAAGGTATTTTTCAGGGCGATATGCCAATTTTCAGTATCAACCCCTACTTCTCGTTGCGTGATAATGCAGTTTTTATGCTCATGCACAAACTCAACAGGGTCTTCAATGGTAATAATATGCCCATAACTATTTTGATTGCGATAGCCAATCATTGCCGCTAATGAGGTGGATTTACCTGACCCTGTACCTCCCACAAATATCACCAGACCGCGTTTAGTCATAGCAACGTCTTTTAATACCTCGGGTAAGCCAAGATCTTCAAACTCAGGGATTTTTGTGGCGATAGTTCTAAATACCAGACCAACAGAGCCTCTCTGAATAAAAGCATTCACCCGAAAACGGGCAACGCTAGGGATGCCAATCGCAAAGTTACATTCATTTGTCGCATCAAATTCAGAAGTCTGTTTGTCATTCATAATGGCACGTGCAATTTCACGCGCTTGCTGCCCTGTCAATACTTGACTGCTTACTGGCGTTAGCTTACCGTCTATTTTCATGGCTGGTGGAAAACCAGCTGTGATAAATAAATCTGACGAATTTTTTGCCAACATTAAGCGCAATAAATCAAATACAAACTTTTCTGCCTGACCTTTTTCCATTATTCACCTATTCTCATCTATATCTCTGGCAAAAAATTGCCAGTTTACCCCATGATATTATCTTTATTAGCGGCTTTACTGCGCGCCTCGCTTGCCGAAATGACGCCACGCTTAATTAAATCTTGCAAGTTCTGATCGAGCGTCTGCATACCGACATTTTGGCCAGTTTGAATCGCTGAATACATTTGCGGTATTTTAGCTTCACGAATTAAATTACGAATTGCAGGCGTACCAATCATAATTTCATGTGCGGCAACTCGCCCTTGATCATCTTTTGTCTTACACAATGTTTGTGAAATAACTGCACGCAAAGATTCTGAGAGCATAGAACGCACCATTTCTTTTTCAGCGGCTGGGAATACGTCAATAATACGATCTATCGTTTTTGCAGCTGAGCTGGTATGTAAAGTACCGAACACCATATGGCCAGTTTCTGCCGCTGTAAGCGCAAGACGGATTGTTTCTAAGTCACGCAATTCACCCACCAAAATCACATCAGGATCTTCACGCAATGCTGATCGCAGGGCATTGTTGAAAGAAAGTGTATGCGGACCCACTTCTCGCTGATTGATTAAACATTTTTTTGACGTATGGACAAACTCAATAGGATCTTCCACCGTTAAAATATGACCAAATTCTTTATCATTAATATAGTCAATCATCGCCGCAAGTGTTGTCGACTTACCAGAGCCGGTAGGCCCTGTCACCAAGCAAAGACCACGGGGCGTATCAGCAATTTCTTTAAAAATCGCTGGGCAATTCAACTCTTCAAGCGTGAGTATTTTAGACGGAATAGTACGAAATACAGCACCTGAACCACGGTGATGATTAAAAGCATTTACCCGAAACCGAGCCAAATTAGGGATTTCAAATGAAAAGTCACACTCTAAAGTCTCTTCATAAGACTTACGTTGACCATCACTCATAATGTCATAGACCATATCATGCACTTGGCTATGATCGAAAGCGGGTACGTTAATTTTACGGATATCACCATGGACACGAATCATTGGTGGCAAACCTGCAGAGAGATGTAAATCTGAGGCCTTATTTTTAACTGAAAATGCGAGTAAATCTGAAATATCCACAACTTGCTCCTGTTATAATTTATTGTGTTATATCTTAAAGTGCCATTTCCAACGCCATGTTCAATACTATCAATCAGCTGTAAAATTAATGTTAAATTTATCAAATTTTAAGCTTAATGAATTATGACCTCAATTAGCAATCGCTTGCAAGACATTCTAGCAACTATTCAATCTGCTAAATTAGTTGCTCACCGCACACACCCGGTAAATTTACTTGCCGTGAGTAAAGCACAATCTACATCAGCGATTCGAGAAGCTTACGTTGCTGGCCAAAAGTTGTTTGGTGAAAACTATTTACAAGAAGCTTTAGACAAACAATCTCAGCTAGCAGATTTGGCTATTGAATGGCATTTTATCGGACCAATACAGAGCAACAAAACACAACTAATTGCGCAACATTTTGACTGGGTTCACAGTGTAGATAGACTTAAAGTAGCACAGCGTTTGAATGATGCGAGGCCCAACACGCTAGCACCACTACAAGTGTGCATTCAGGTTAACATTAGCAATGAAGAGAGTAAAAGCGGTGTTACCCAGCAAGAACTAGAAACGCTGGCAAAAGCAATATCACTAATGCCTCAATTAAAGCTACGTGGTTTAATGGCAATACCAGAACCAAGCACTGACAATAATAAACAGCGCTTACAATTCAAACAAGTTCGAGAATGTTATGATGCTTTGTTAGCAAAAGGGTTTTCGTTAGATACACTTTCTATTGGCATGTCGGATGACTACCCAATTGCAATAGAAGAAGGCGCGACCATAGTCAGAATTGGCTCTGCTTTGTTTGGCGCTAGGCAATAGACATTTAAGATTAATTGATTCAATAGGATAATGCCAGCGAATGAATAATAAAATGAATATCAGTTTTATTGGCGGCGGCAATATGGCGCGGGCCATTATCGGCGGTTTGAAAAATAATGATTTTGACATGATGGCAATTACCGTCATTGATTCTGATGAAGAGAAACGAAAACAATTAGCCGCAGAATTTAATGTACAAGTAAGTGACAGTTATGTCGAAAATGACAACATCAAACTTAACCATGTCATCGTATTGGCGGTAAAGCCCCAACAAATGAAAGAAGTGTGTACGCAACTAAGCCATAAAATAAGCACTCAACTCATTATTTCAATTGCAGCAGGCATAAGAACTGTTGATATTTCACGCTGGCTGGGTAATTACCCTTCCATC
>JAIPCR010000043.1 GCA_021738125.1 Sulfuritalea sp. | reverse complement strand
CATAGTCTAGGCGTTGATTGAATTCTGCACTGCCAGTTGCACGGGTCGTGCTGTCATTACCGGTTAATAGGTCATAGCTAAGACGTTCACCCCCGAAGCCTAGCTTAAGGGTAGATTTAGACGTGGGGGTAAATACCAAACGACCTTGCACACCGCTCACACGACCCCCAGCAATACGCCTTGGATCACTCCATAATTCATAGAGTGATGTGGTGTCAGTGAAGTAGGTTTTATCGCCTAGATTAACGCTGCCTGTGTCACTGATGTAGGCATTAATCTCAGCCGCATTGAGTAAGTTCTTCCCTAAGAAGTATTGATAGCTGACAGCGCCGTTATCTTGTCTGATTTGGGTCTTTTGCTTGCCTGAGATAAAGTTAAAGTCTTGCTTCTGACGCAACTGACCAAGTGAAAAGATAAAGCGTTGATTGCTGGTTAAATCAAAACCAGTATTCAGCAACCACTCGTTCTTATCTGAACCGACAGACAGCAATACACCCACCGCCATGTTTTTAGACAGTGCCCCAGCTAAACTGCCACCAATAGATGTACCGTTTTGTTGATTATATTGTGGGGTAAGGATGATTTGCTTACCATCGATATTGTCGTGGTAAGTAAAGCCTGCGCCTTGGGCGCTCATGCTAGGTTGAACTGAGCCCGTGTTAGCTGCAGGCCTACCTAAATCAGGTAAAGTATTGGTTGTATCGTCAGCGCCAACAACACCTAAGTAGAATAAGCTACCAATTAGTAGCAACAGTGTTAGACCTAGTTTATTGAACCGTAAATTAGATAATAATCTCAATATAGCTAATCCTAATTCATAATCTAAGTCTAGAGCCGTAGGCTTAAAGGTTGGGAAAGTAGCTAAAAGATTACTAAAGATATACTAACAGATACTAAATTTAATCATTTTGATTTATATCAAATAGACGCTAATTAAATTTCATGTTTATCAATGTTAATAGATATACATAAGTGGCAAGGAGTATTAATTTTTAATTGAATGTCTCTTATTGGCCCTTAGCCGCCTAATGAGCCTCAGATCTACCACCCATAGAGCTGCCGGTGGAATTTAGATTAAGCTACACCTCCCTACGCGCCTTAGATCACTTTTTGCGCATAGGGGTTTGTAGGGGTTTAAGTCCTTTTCCTAACCCATATACTTTTCAATATATAAAAAAATAAAAATACAGTTTTCTAAATCTTATCCTAATAGAAAACTCACTACAGTCGCTACAAACCACTACAAAAATATATTATATTTTCATTGTGAGGTTAAAAATGGACTAACCTCAACTCTGTAACGCGTCAACCCATTAATAGGGCGACTAGTAAGTGTTAAGGTGGTTCCCTCCTTTGCCCCCAACATGGAGATTGTTTTGCCGACTAACTTTCCTAGGCAGAAGCCAATAGACTGGGCGCTTCGGAGATCTTTTGCGTGAAGTGCTCGCATTGACTCTATTATAGTAAGATCAAGGTCAGTCAGATATGTTGAATCATGGATATTGCTATCACATATCAACTTACCGGATCCAAATTCAGCCCCTTTGAATTTCTCATGTAGCGCATTTAACAGCGCAATCTCAGCCCCCATTTCAGCAGATTCCGCTATATTTTCATCAAAAACACATCCAACATCTAATTCACCAACCCACATAAGGGGCTGCCTCACTAACTTATCCCATTCAGGGAATCGACTGCCGTATTCAATATGCTCTGTCTGATTTAGATATCCAGCAATGATGCCAAGGCAGTCACGTATGACTTCATCTCGTATGCTTAAGCCATAATTTAGCCCATCATATTGGAGCTTGCGCTTGTGTGGGGTTAGATTGCTTGTTTTTAGATTAACCTTTATCCACCGGTAAACCTCATCATTTGCTAGTTTGATGTTGTTGCCTGTGACAATCATCATCACATTGGTTGGTGCTGAAGCATCACGACTAGCCCCTAGGATACGGCCTTCAAAAACAGGCGAGGTCATTGCTGAGGCTAAAACCGGAGATTTTAACGTTAACCCTTCTCCAAGATTATCAAAGAAAATCAATTCTGGACAATTCAAAAGTATTGTAAGTAGCATTTTTTGTACTTCAGCCTCATTTTTTTCTGGCAAGCACATAACAGGAGAATCACGACCTGTAAGAATTGCATGCATTACTCTGACAAAAGTTGTTTTCCCTGTGGACGGCTGGGATGCACTGATAAAGCCACCAGGCGCAGCAGGCATTAACTTTCGTTCAATGGCTGTAAATAACAAAGACAAAGCAGCAGCCTTGTCTAACTCACTACTAAATTCGAATCCTTTCAGAAATTTTGACTTGATTCGTGCAATTGCCTTAATTGAATCAACCTTAGAGTAGGGGGTGAGTAATCCGTAATCATGATTCCCACATAACAATAATCCAGTTTCATGATCTATCCCTGTTTCACTGATAATACGACCTCGTCCCGTAACCAGAGGGTGTGTAACTATCGCGCTAATGCTTGGGATGGTTTTAGGGTTGTCGAGGATGTGATCTAGTATTTTAGGCGGCACACTAATGTTAGATATTTTGTCTTGGTTACTGCTAGCTTGAAAGACAACGGCACGTTCAACAAGCGGCAACAGTTTTGTTTTGTTAATGGTATCAGTCTGCACAGTAGGGGAGGGTGGTAATTCAGAGTCTGCATAATGAGCTAGTGGTTGTGCCTCCACTACAACTCTGACAAGAACCCCAGCAAATCTAGCAAGCTCGAAGTGACTTGATTGCTTTACCACTGCTGCTTCAACCCAGTCTGCTGTAGTTGCAATGTTCTCTGGCAGGTAAATAATCTTAAACCGTTCACCAACCCTAGAAGCAATCGTATCGTTTCTGTGCTCTTGCTTTAAATCATCATCCTTTTGCCTAAGTGCATGTTTAAGTAGATGCAACTTAATTCCAGAGAGCCGGCTAACTTCTTGCAAGGCGGTTGATCGATCAATATGCGACAAATTAACGACTAAGTCGAGACAATTCTTACGCAGTTCTTGTGGGGATAATTTACGCAAATCTGACAGAACATCATCTAATGTTTTAGGAGCAAAGCCTTTATCGCGGGCACCCTTAATCATTCTCTCCAATTCGCCCCCGAATAAATCAGCAACGCGTTCTGCACCGCGTTTTTCTGTTAACTCATCTTTCCATCCTTCAAACGTATCTCGAATGGTTTGATCATCAAGACCTTGGCGTACCATTCGTCCAACTAATCGAAGTGCGTTCCCGTTGATGTCTTGTCCATCTAAAAGATCTAGCAGCCAACTATTAGATGGCAATTTATCAACAGCAATATCGGCTCTAATCTTCTCATCCCTACCTAGAGATATTTGATCTAAGCCTTCCAGTAGGTCAATATAAGTACCTGCGGTTGTGTCGCTAAACGTACAAATGCAGGTGTAAGGTTGATTAGGATTCTTACCTACAAAGTAACCTTGCGCTAAAGTAAAAGACTCTCTCGCTAAAATTCCACCTAAGGCACCATTGAGGCGGGATAGCATCTTATAATGCGCCTCTTTAGGAAATGGCTTAGACAGCGGGACCAACACTCTCCAGCGAGGAGTATCGGACGTACAAGACCATGTGGAGTAAAGTATCGCGCGAATGTTATGCTTTTCAAGTAATTTTCCTGCATCATCGATGGATAGTGCTCCGGCGTCGTAGTCGCCCTCTATCCCCCAAAGCTCAACTAAGTTTTCATCATGCTTAAGAGACCCTTTAGAAGTTTTCTTGTCAGCAAACTTAGCTAACTTAATCAACGGCGCATTCTTTTTGCTAGGATGGCTTTTAGAATTTTTTAATTTATCAAATAGTCCTGCCCAAGACTCAGTTATTTCTTTGGAGCTTGTGCAAAGAACGTTGGGAAATATAGTTGCTATGGGGTTGTTCATAGGTCACCCCCAATATTCGAAAAAAGAGTGACGGTAAAATTGCTTGTTGAAAAGCAATAATTTCTATTGTAGTTATACATGATTAGTTATTCCTTATGAATAACCGTAACGCATTGAATTAAAACGGATTTATAGGTATACTATCTGTGTGTGACTAGCACAACCCTAAAATAGACCGCATTGCGATTCAACGCGGTGCGGTCTATTTATTTAAATGAGTTAAGAAGGGCGTGAATATCCTCACAGCGCCAAGCTGTTCGACGTGCGGAAATTTTAATTCCTTTTGGGTAGCGGCCAGATTTAACGCCATTCCACCAAGTTGTTGCGCCTACTGGTATTTTTGCTGGGGTGTTGGATGTTGGATCGCCAATGATTTGGCGAAGTGAGTAAAAGCCTGTTATTACTGTCATGGTATGCTCCTTGCAGAAGCATCTGAGACCTGATTTGAAGTTAAGGTACACAGATGCAATCAACTTGATCCATGTACCGTTCGTACTTAGGCGTATAAGCCTAGGCAGCGGTGTTTCGATTCTCTGTATTACTGTAAGCCTTCGGGCATGGAAGTGACCTTGGCGCTCTTACAGGTACAGGCTATTGTGTTCTGCAATGATAATCAACACAAAAGCTTTTCGTTTAAAACTAGCCGAGCATTGCTCTCAGCTAGCTTCCAGCCGGTTGTTGCATTGGGTTTACTGGACTTAAGCCCAAGGTGCATTATTAACAACGTGATTTAGTATAACGCTACTCAAAAAAGAACACAATTGTTCATCTAATATTATTGATATTTAATTCTTGATACTCTTAATCAGCGTCACATTATCTGCATGGGCTTCCATAAGAAAACGCTCCCATGACTCTAGCATTTTAAGTTTTTCGGCCATGTAGTCATGCTTATCATAGTGCCTATTCTGAACGCCACTCAGTCCATGAGAAAGTAATTGCCCACGTAAATCCGAACTAAAGCCCATCGCGGCTAACATAGTCTCCGCAGTTCGTCGTATATCACCAAGTCTGAAAGGTTTCCCGCCCATAGCTTTTGATATTTTGCCTACGGCGAGTGACGCACGTACCAGGTCTTGCTGAGGAGTAGGGGGAATTAATTTCCCTTTTACTATCCGTTCTTTTGAGGGAGCATCGAAGAGCTTGCCTCTTGCTGTGACTAGATCTTTAGCTAGCCCCTGCAGTGGTAGCACGTGCCTACGCGGAGTTGCACGTTTGCCCTTAGTATCACGTTGGACAATGGCGTCGCCTTCAATAGACGCTCGTGCTAGCTGACTTACGCGCTGCCCAGCTAATAGTAGTTGTAGCCTTAAAAGATCACGGATATCGCTAGGCGGCAATGCTTCCAGACATGCTAAGTAATCATTCAACTCATGTTTACTTAGAGTACGCTCGCCTGGAGTGCTTGAACCAGATGGCACTTTTATTCTTGCGACCGGATTTGCTGACAGGGCAAAGCCCAGCATTGATGAAGGGGCGCTAGGGTTGTCTTCAGCGTTCAAGGCTAACTCAAATGCAGCATGTAGATAGCTACGAAGCTTTGCTGCAGTCCTCAGTTTTCCGTCATCAACCAACTTGCGAATATAGGTAATTAAGTCTTTATGTGTGATTAATGAAGCTGGGATAAGTTTTACTTTATCCGGAACATGAAGTTTGAATATGCCTTCAGCGTCAGTGTGTGAGGACTTTCCCTGGACTTTCAAATAATTGATATATCCAGTAAGAAGATTGCCGCAAGTATTTATTGAGTTCTCTGCAGCAGTAGCCTTTTTAGCTCTCCTGGCATTACCTGGATCCGCACCTAAGCCAATTATATTGTTTTGCTCCGAAGCCCATTTCCTTGCCACAGCTAGCGAGAATGTCGGGTAGGCTCCGAGCATAAGTTTGCGACGCTTTTTTGCCGCGTCAGTGTATATGAACAACCAATGCTTCAAGCACTTGCCAGGGATAGTGCCGGGGCGCAAACGAAGGTATAGATTGTCGCCGTCGGCCAATAAAGCCTCTTTAGCTGCTGAAGCTGCCTCGACGGCTCTCGCTGAAAGTATTTGGGTTGCCATGCGCCACCTATTAGGGGAACTTATAGGGGAACAGTTTAGCGCGAATTGGGTTGAACGTCAATAAACACAAACAATGGTAATATCTATGTATAGCAATACTTTAAGGTAATTCTGTTCATTCAACTTTATTTATTGTCATTCATATTAAACTGACTTTTAATCCGTTTGTCGTGGGTTCGATCCCCGCACGCCCTACCAATATCTAAAAGGCTTCCAGAGATGGGAGCCTTTTTTCATGGCTAGAAAATTATTCAAATTGTTTGATAAATGCCTCTATTTCAATATTCAACTCATCATGGGCGGCTAAGCCATCAATCCAGCGCTTGGGGATGGCTTTAAACCCCAAACTTGCGCCAAGTATGGCGCCTAAAACACCACCACGGTGGCAGTTATCGCCACCTACATTGGTATTAGCGATCAGTGCCGCTTCGAAATCATTGGGGTAGCGTGAGACTAGGTAGAGAACGGAGGGAAAAGACTGGTCTATGTAACAAGCAGGACTGAGCAGGCCGCCAATGACCTCAAAATCAGAGCTTTGCTTGCGGCGCACAGTTTCAATCACCTTCGCCGCAGGAAACCCAAGGCGACCTGCTGCAGCGCAGGCCAGTTCTTCGGTGTTTGGATTCGTGTCGTGAAAAATATGAAACAACAATGCGCTAAGTTCAGTAGAATATCGTTCCAGTAAGGGTGAACGGTGTGTTAGGCGCTTATGGCTTAAGGCTTTAGCGTTGATGCTTGCTAAGTTACCCTCACATAAGCTTGCCATAATGAGCAAAGGCAGGCTGACCAAGCCACCTATAGAAGCCGTGTCATGACCTTCAGCTCCGGCGCAGTTTTCAGGATGGACACCCTGCGCGTAGTTGGCAAAAAAGTCTCGATGGTAAGATTCTGCATAGGTATCGTTATGGCGGCCAGGCTCTGTCATAAAGCTTATATACTCACGTAAAAAATCAGCGGGTGCATAATCGCCTATTGCATTCAGCGAGCGCAACAAGACCCTTGCGCAGAGTAAGTTAAGCGTGTTTTCGCCTGCTTGCATTCCCTGGTGATAATGGCGATTGGCCGGACCCCAATGGTGCTTTTTGCCTTTCAGTATAACGTTACCAACAATGTCACCTTCTTGCGTTCCGCGTCCTGCTTTGCTGGTGTTAGCTAGAGCCATGATCGAGTTGGGATGATGCGTTTTAGGGGCTTGGTAATCGCTTAGCTGACCAAAGTCTTGCCACAGGGCGGCTATGTTGTAGTACCAATGCACTGGCATCGCCAGTGCATCACCTACAAACATGCCCCACAGTGCACCGCGCATGCGTTCTGCTTTATTGATTTGCTCAGTATTCATATCACCTGCCTAATTGAAAAAGTATTATTAATAAATCAATTCCTAATGACATTGTTTACAGCATAAGTTTCAATGTTAAGCTATTAAAAAAGCAAGGTTTTGATGCAGTGTATTTAGAACTAATTTTTTGAAACCACGTCAGACTGCTACAATTTATTAACCAACAACCCCATGGGTATTTTTATGCTGACTTGGCAAGATATTGAAAATCGCCTACTTCATGGCAATCCGCCCACGAATCAACGCGTGGAAAAAACAGATAATCAATGGCGCAATTTGTTACCTAGCGATGTCTATGAGGTCACCCGCCAGGCAGGCACAGAACGTCCCTTCAGTTCGCCCATGTGCACCCACTTTGAGCCGGGTTTGTATGCTTGCGCCTGCTGCAACACCATGCTGTTTGATGCAACACAAAAGTTTGATTCTGGCACAGGCTGGCCTTCGTTTACTCAACCCATGGAGCCGAATGCGGTGGCTTATTTTAATGATGGCAGTTTAAGCCGTATTCGGGTTGAAATCACCTGTAGTACTTGTGATGCGCACTTAGGCCATGTGTTCCCCGACGGTCCAGCGCCTAGTAAGCTTCGTTATTGCGTGAATGCACTCTCGTTAAAACGAAAAGCCTAATCTAGTATTGTTCAATACTAGCCCACAATCAGGGGCTTAATGTTTAGATTTGGTTTTGCTACACACGCCACATTTCCGCATAGCGTTGGCCATCCTTTAGCAGTGATCTTGCAATGGCTACCCGCTGGTTCTCGCCACCAGAAAGCTTAAAGCCACGCTCACTCAAATTGGCGTGGAAGCTATGCTCATCGCATCCACTATATTCTTAAGCATTATGGGCACGCCCAAGTTAACCGCCTTCGCCAACAACAAGCACAACAGGGTAAAAAATAATGCGTGCTTTATAAGCGCTTATGTAAGGTAATAAGTTCTTAATGACTTTCCAGTCCTGAGGGTGCTGTTTTGTTGTATAGCGCTGGCTTCTATTTTAGAGTGGTGCATAGGCGTGGTATAACCCTTGTTTTTAAGAGCGTACAATAAACGCATCAAATCACGACAGGGCAGATTTTAAACGTTTAAGCGCTGCCATGACATTGGCTCTGGGGGTGCCTATGTTCATGCGCATAAAGCCCTCGCCACCCCGTCCAAACATGGCGCCACTGGATAAACCTAATTGTGCTTCTTGCACAAAAAACAGGGTCAATGCCTCGTCATTCAGGTTTAATTTTCTGCAATCCAGCCAAAGTAGGTAGGTGCCTTGCGGGCAAACTGCATTTATTTTTGGTATATGGGCATGAATAAATGAAATGGCCTCATCACGCGTCGTTTGAAGATAAGCCATTAATTCGTTTAACCAGTCAGCCCCGCCACGGTAGGCGGCTTCAAACGCAATCATGCTAAATGGGTTAGTCACTGCAAAAGCGAGCTTAGTAAGATGTGATTGTATGGTTTGACGGTAAGTGGCATCGGGTACGATTAATGCAGAAAGCCCCAAGCCTGGGATATTAAAGGTTTTGCTGGGCGAAACGGCCGTGATGATAGCGTGAGGCGCGTCTTTGCTTGATGACGATGGAGCGTCCTCAAAAGCTAAGCGACTTAGCGTGTGGTGTTGTGCGTTGGGATATACCAAATCCGAATGAATTTCATCGGCTAGAATAATCAAACCGTGCTTTTTGGCGATAGCCAATAGGGCCAGTAACTCCTCTTTTAGCCAAACCCGCCCGACTGGGTTGTGAGGTGAGCAAAGCATCAGTAAGCTCGCTTCTTTAGCGCAGGCATCTAGCTGTAAAAGATCCATTTGGTAATGCAAATTGCCCAAACCGTCGTCCTGTAAAATCAAGGGGTTTTCAATCAAACGACGGTGCTGGTTTTCTGCTATAGATAGAAATGGGAAATACACCGGGGGCTGGACTATTAGCCCTGCATTTTCTGCTGTTAATGCTGCCACAACCAAGTTTAAGGAAGGCACCACGCCTGGCGTCAGCACTATCCACTCACGTTTTACTGGCCATTGATGCTTTGTTAGCAACCAATCAATCAGCGCTTGATAGAGGCTCTCTGGCGCCATTGAATAACCGTATATAGGATGACTGGCTCTTGCTTGTAAGGCGTCTGCAACAGCATCTGGCACCGCAAAATCCATGTCCGCCACCCACATTGGCATGACATCATTCGTCCCAAATGTTTCAAGTCTGCCATCGTATTTCAGCGATGCGCTAGCCTCCCGCGGGATGATTTTGTCAAAGCGTTGCATCAGTATATGCGTTCCCATAGGGTCACTTCAGACAAGCTGTGTTGGAATTTATGGCGTGTTTCACGAATCACAAAAGGAATTTCAACGGGCGATTGCATAAGTTTGAAACGCTCACCAAGCAGTGCTTTGAGGCCATCTAAGGTACTGACATTTTCGCCATCTTGCTTGTAGCCGCCTATCCATTCTTCTCGTGGCGTGTGCTCTTCTAGCCAGGTGTAGGGTGAGGTGACCATCAAGACGCCACCTATATTTAACCTATGGTGAATATTGCTTAAAAAATCACTCGGGTTGTACAGGCGATCAATTAAATTGGCAGCCAGTATAAAATCGTAGCCGGTAAATTGTGGCTTAAGGTTGCAGGCATCGCCTTGCCAAAACTCGACTTTGTGCACCACATCCGTTAATTTAAGTTCAGCTAAACTGCGTTCTTGGTAGCTGACTAAATCCCCTTCGTTCACCATGGTGTAACGCAGTATGCCTTGTTGGACTAGTTTTAGCGCTAAGCCAATAAACCGCGCGGAAAAATCGATGCCCGTGACGTGGTCAAAATGCTTGGCTAACTCAAACGTAGCGCGGCCCGTCGCGCAACCCAAATCCAAGGCCTTTTTGGCAGGCCGTGTTTGTAAGTGTTGCAGTGCAAAATCACTCAGCGCTTTAGGAAAATTAGGCACGCCATAGTAGGTATCACCGTAATGAAACTCTGCGTATTCTGAAAGTTGCTTATCAGTTTCGTAATGCGAGGTATTAAGTTGTAGGGGGGTATCAGTCACAATGTAGCGGAATCCTGCGTGTTGAAAAAAATGTCGGCGAAACGCATAACGGGCGCTTTTTAAAGTCTCGTTGCCAGTGGCTATCCACGAGCCGCCTTTAATGATGTTATGACGCCCATCGTAGGTAGGTGTGGTGAAATCATCATATAAAG
This sequence comes from Sulfuritalea sp., assembly GCA_021738125.1. Taxonomy (GTDB): domain Bacteria; phylum Pseudomonadota; class Gammaproteobacteria; order Burkholderiales; family Methylophilaceae; genus Methylotenera. The sequence continues at coordinate 4,095 of JAIPCR010000043.1, read as the reverse complement.
GGTGCACCTTAAACCCATCAAACGGAAAAATAGGGGTTTCTGTCCATTGCCAAACATTACCAATAGCGTCGTATACATCTCCGTGTGCAAATGTGTTGACTGGGCAAGAGGAAGCGTAATGATCTAAAAATAGGTTGGCATTCATACCGTTGCTTACCGTTGCGTCTGACAAGCCAGCATGAGCGTAGATGCTATACCACTCATGCTCAGTAGGCATGCGTACTTGCTTGCCAGTGAGGATGGATTGCCAGTTGCAGAAGGCTTTTGCTTCATGGTAATTCACTTCAACTGGCCAACTCCATGGCATATCAATCTCTTCTGTCATTAATCTAAGCTTCCAAACATCGCCTTGTTTTAGCCAAAAAGTCGGGTGTTTGGCATTGGAAAACTGCCGCCAAGCTAAGCCTTCTTCCTGCCAATAGATGTCTTGCTCGTAAGCGCCAGCTTCGACAAAAGCAAGAAACTCGGCATTGGAAGTTAAGTATTTCGCTGCCTGAAATGCCTGGCATTCAGTTTCAAAATTGCCGTACTCGTTATCCCAGCCGTAATGTTCGGGAGATTTGCTTAATTTAATCAGCCTAGGCGCTATGTCCACTAAACTGTTGGCGGGTGCAACGGTGTCTATGGCTGAGCACGGACGCCAGGCGTCTAATTTTTGCACATGGTGCAAAGCATGTTGGCGTATTAATACCGAGCTGGTTTCCAAATGAATGCGCTCATGTTCTATGCCCATTAAAATAGGCCACCACTGATTCTCCCAATCCATAGGCAGGTTAAGCGGCAATGTACAAATTAATTGATCAACCACCTTGCGCACGCTGGCACGGTAAGTTTTAACCTCTAAAGGCGTAGGCCAATTGTAATTTTGCGCATTGATATCGTCCCAGCCCATTTCATCTACACCCACAGCAAACATGGATTCAAATTGAGGATGGACGCGCTCAGTAATTAATCCTGCCAATATTAATTTGTTGATAAAAAAAGTATTGGTATGACCGTAATAAAAAATCAGCGGGTGCCGCAAGCTAATAGGTTTGACATAATAGGCTTCATCACTTACCAAGGTTTGAAACAAGGCTTCATATAAGTCTGCAGTTTGATGAAAATACTCGCGAATTTGAATGCGAAAGGCCGTTGCTTCTATGCCGTTTAGGGGTGTGCTGCGATTTAAATAGGTACTCATTAAATGTGTGGCTTTGTTATTAGTGTTTTTGATGAGCTTAACTTGATGCGCTATTTCATTATAAATCAATGCTGGGAATTGCTAGCTGATTGATTTCGCTATGTTGCTTGTAATTCGTAAAGACTTTGTTTGTAGCAGTAAAAAGTTTTTTTAGCCACAAGTTATTAAATAGGCATCACTTGGTTCAGTTTTCACTACATTAGTTCAACATGATTTCTTTAATTTTTTTAGAACCCAAAAACTTCCCTAGCTAGATTGATGAAAGGCAGTAATCCCAAGTAGCCTAGCAGTTTAGGCGGGCATTGCGTGCTTGTTATCTTCATGTGTCATCACTCTCTAAGGGGTGTGATTTTTGTTTGCATATTTACAGATTGCAGTTTTGTATTCAATAGCTTACGGTTTTACCTCTTGACCATCGGCGTACTTGCTTTGATATCTAACGCTGCCGTCTTTGTTCCAAGCCGTTTCTAGGCCTTCTTTTTTGCCATTAACAAAATTGGCTTGCACGCGCATTTGGCCATTTTCGTACCACTGAGTAAAGCTACCATGCTCAAGCCCGCCTTTGTAATAGGCCGCTAGCTTTAGTTGGCCACTTTCATACCATTGATTCCAAACACCATCTTCTTTGTCATCGACGTAATGAGTTTGAATGTAAAGCTTACCGCTGGCATACCAGAATGTCTCTAAGCCTTGCTTAAGTCCTTTTACCACGTTGATTTCGTACTTAGGTTTACCGTCGGCAAAGTACTCTTTCTGACTGCCGGTAAAGTTTTTATCAAAAATGGTTTGTGCGAGTATGACGGTGCTGAAAATACTCAATATCAAGCCGACGCTAATTAAGCAGGGTTTTTTCATAGAGAGATAGCTTAGTTAAATGAGTTCACTAAGATACAAATTTACGTTGTTTGTTCCCTATATCACTGGTTTGTAGTTTTTTATACGAAATGCGCTTGGTTAATCAATTGGCTAATAGCATTGCCAAAGATTAAATGTTGGTCCATATCAAAATGTACGCCATCGACTTTGCTTGACGTGGTGACGGTGGCAGCATCAAAAAAATGACAGTGCAATTCTTGACATAACGCTTGATAGGCTTCCGCAAGGCCGACACACTTACTTTCTGCGCCATTAAATTTTGCTGCAATATCGCCTTTGGGCGCTAAGATAGGGGGAGGCGCCACAACCAGTATTTCAGGAATTTTCATGCCGGGTTCTAGTGTTGTGTTTCTAATTGCGTTAATGAGTGCACGCATGCCGTTTTTTGCATCCAGCGCAGTGTGTTCGTGATTAGCCTGAAAGTCATTGGTGCCTAACATTAAAATGACTAATGCCAGTGGCGAGTTGATTTCTATACGTTGAGATAGGCCGATTAAGCCATTTCTTCCTGGTCTGATGGCATCTTCATACATGGTACGTCGACCGTTTAAGCAGTCTTCAATGACGCGGACATTTTTTCCTGCTTTTGTAAGATTTAACTCAAGAATGCCCGGCCATCTTTGATTGAATGCAAAACGATTGCGTGACATGGGAATAATGCCCCATGAGATTGAGTCTGAATAGACGAGAATGTGTTGCATATTCACGGCTTACATCTCCAAGCAAATTTTGCCAAAGTGTTGGTTGCTTTCTTGGTAACGAAAAGCCTCAACAATATTTTCTAAAGGGAATACTTTGTCGACAATGGGTCGCATTTTGTTGGCATCAATAGCTTTAATCATGTCTTGTTGCTGTGTTCGGTTGCCGACAATTAAACCTTGCAATCGTAGTTGTTTAATCAGCGCGGTTACAATGGAAAAATCACCGCTTAGCCCTGTTAATATGCCGATGACAGAAATATGACCGCCAACACGTGCGGCTAGCATAGATTGATTGAGTGTAGTAGGCCCGCCCACTTCTATGACGTGGTCAACGCCGCGGTTATGGGTGATTTCTCGTGCAACTTCGCCCCAGTTAAGGACTTTGCGATAATTAATTAAATGGTCGGCGCCCAGCGCCTTTAATTTTTCTAGTTTTTCATCGCTGGATGAGGTGGCAATCACCGTGGCCCCTGCCATTTTTGCAAACTGCAGTGCAAAAATAGACACGCCCCCAGTGCCTTGCACTAGCACTGTGTCGCCTGGCTTTAACGCATCATCCGACATTAAAGCTCGCCATGCTGTTAAAGCCGCCGTAGTCAGTGTCGAAGATTCTACATGGCTCCAAGTTTTTGGTGCGTGCGTAAAACCAGTTGCGGTTGTGGTTACTACTTCGCGCGCATAGCCATCAACGCCATCGCCTGGGGTAGTCGCAAATCCTTCAACTAATGGTTCGCCAGAAACCCATGTGGGGAAAAAGGTGCTCACTACATGGTCGCCAACCGCGAATTCAGTAACGCCGTCACCAACGGCAGTCACGACGCCCGCGCCATCTGCCATAGGAATTCTAGGTTCAGTCGGCCCCCACATGCCACTCACCACAGCAAAGTCGTGGTAATTAAGTGAGTTGGCATGAAGCCTGACGGTAATTTCACCAGATTTTGGTTCTGCTGCAATGTGCGTGCTGACTGTTACTTTGTCGTAACCGCCGCCCGTATTAACGATGATGGCTTTATTTGTCATAACAACCTTTTTAAATATATTCGTAAAATATAAATGTATATCAATTACTTCTTTTTTTGTTTCATTTCATTTGAATACTTTACTTTAGCAGACGGTGCTTTTCTATTTTGCTATAATCCAACCAGTTGTATGAAATTACTTTTAATGGGGTGTTAGCTCAGCTGGTAGAGCAGCGGACTCTTAATCCGTTTGTCGCGAGTTCGATCCTCGCACGCCCTACCAACGCAATAGTCATGCTGGAAAATATGAATCGCTGTCATTTGTTTTACAAAAGCATCATTAAGAATTTCTTAATCAATGGTTGTTATTCTGTCG
>JAIPCR010000042.1 GCA_021738125.1 Sulfuritalea sp. | reverse complement strand
TGGTAAGCCAGCTCGTAAGCTTGAAGAAAACAAATTAACTACGCTGGAAGCTTTGGCTATACAGCTTGAACTTGATGATGACTTGTTATCAGAATGGCGTAAAAATATGTACGCGATGAGAGAAAAAGAAGAGAAAAAAGTCAAAGAAAAAGAAGCGAAAAAAGCTAAAGAAAAAGAATGTAAAGATAAAACTTAGATTCTAGATAATGCGCCCAACTAAACTTTAATAGGCTGTAGTGGGGTATTTGATTCCGTTATACCTAAGGAAACTTCAATATTTTGTACTACTATCAATCAGCGGTGGTGTCTTTAACCCAATCTAGTAATGGCGTCCACTGTTCAATATCCTGTGCGACAAAAGAGGGGCGCATATCAAAAAGACTTACGCCTAGTTCAGCCGCTGTTGCATATACCTGAGCATTACGAAGGTAAGTTAAGACTGGGAATCCAGTCTGCTCCATAAAATCAGCTAATCCTGCCGCCGCATGGGTGCGGTTATTTACTCGCATGCCGACGAGTGCCACAAAAGTTTTGTTTTTACGAATAGCTTTCTCTTCTGCAAGCCTATCAAGGAAATCACTTGTAGCGCCTATATCAAAAGCTGAGGGCTGTATTGGCACAATCACACAATCGGCCTGCTTGACCGCATCAGCCAGTTTTTCATCACGAAAGCCAGCTGGAGAGTCAGTGATAATCCATTCAGGCTCTTTGAATTGCACTTTATTGCGCGAGTTATAGCTTTGGATGATTGGCATCACGGCAGGCCTTCTTTCTAGCCATCTGGCGGATGACTGTTGACGATCTAAATCATTTAGCATGACTCGCTTGCCTATTGAGGCAAAGTAACCCGCAAGGTTAGTTGCTAGCGTGGTCTTACCACTACCTCCCTTTGAATTGGCAATTAAGATATTTTTCATGAGTTAAGTCCGACTATAGTCAATCTGTAGACTTAAAATCATACGTTAATTTAGCTAGTGATGCAGTATTTAGATAAAAAAAGAGCACGCAATTAAGGTGCTCAAAAGGGGAGTAATAAACTCAAGGTGGAGTTTATAGTTAGAAGCTTATATAGTTAATATGTCAGTAATAATAAATATTTGTGGCAATTATATTAATTTACCATTGCCATGCGTGCCAGAGATATAAGTAGCGATATTAAAAAAACCAGTAGTGATCTACCAATAGCGCTGCAAACAGTAAAGTTAAGTAAATAATAGAATATCTAAAGGTGCGCTTCGCCAAATCATCTGAATATTTTCGGTATAGGCCAACGACGTAAGCCATAAATATAGCATTTAGAATAATGGCAGATACTAGATAAATTAACCCGCTCATGTGCATGCCATATGGCATAAATGACACTGCCACTAAAATAATGGTATAAAGCAAAATATGCAGTAGAGTAAATTCTTCACCATGCGTCACTGGCAACATGGGCATCCCTACTTTGGCATATTCTTCACGTCTATATAAAGCCAAAGCCCAAAAATGCGGCGGCGTCCAAGCAAAAATAATTAAAAACATAATAAGCGATTCTGGCGCAACTACATTATTAACTGCCGCCCAGCCTAATATAGGTGGCATTGCACCAGATGCGCCACCAATCACTATATTCATCGGTGTGGCGGGTTTTAGAAATACCGTATAAATAACCGCATAACCAACGAAGGTTGCAAAAGTAAGCCACATAGTCAGTGGATTAACAAAAAAGTACAAAATCGCCAAACCGGTACTACCCAGTATGCTGGCAAAAATACTGGTTTGTCCTGACGACACTTGACCTGTCGGTAAGGCGCGACCGCGAGTGCGCGCCATAATGGCATCAATTTTATGTTCAATAAGACAATTAAATGCCGCTGCTGCACCTGAAGCAAAGGCGATACCAACGGTAGTGGCAATTAACAATGGCCATGGCACCATACCTGGCGTAGCTAAAAACATACCAATTAATGCCGTAAAGACAATAAGTGAAGTCACTCTAGGCTTACATAGGGAGAAAAAGTTTTTAAAGTTTTCACTTAAGTCTTGCATGGTTTTAGCGCTGCTACTCGTCATTTTTTGCTCTTGTTGTCATGTTATTTATATATTTTTATTTAATTTTTTGAGTCTATCTTATTTTTGAAAAAAAATTGTGACTTAAAATTATCTGCTACCTGTAATTTTAGAGTTGAGTGCCACTAAAATAATCACCAACAGTCCGGCGGTAAAATTGTGTGCCACTGCTAAAACTAAGGGAAGATGTAATAACAAATTACTAACGCCTAAAATAATTTGCACTAACAGCATCACTAACAGTAGCGTACTCCAGCGTTTTAATTGCCAGTATTTTAAAGTGACCAAGCCTAAAGTGCCTAAATAAATTAGGCTAATAAGTGCCCCTACTCTATGCGTCCATTGAATAGCAGTAATTGATGCGAGTGATAATACACCGCCATCTTTGCTTTGACCTAAATCTCGTACCATATGAAATGCATCTTTAAAATCCATCGCAGGCATCCAGCTACCATGACAAGTAGGGAAATCGGTGCAAGCAAGTGCAGCATAATTAGTGCTAGTCCAGCCACCTAAAAAAATCTGCATAAATAATAGCAATAACGCAAAGCGGATCGCGAAACGTAAATTGCTAGACTTTACTATGCTATTGGAATAATAACCCCAGTGCCTGTGAGCTAACCAAGTGAGTATAGCTAAGGTTGACATGCCGCCTAGTAAGTGCCCACTCACAATCGCGGGCTTGAGTAGCATTGTCACCGTCCACATGCCTAACATGGCTTGGAATGAAATTAAGAGTACTAAAAAACTTGGCGTTAACGCTGAACATTTAATTTCATTTCTAGCTTTCCATCCCAACAAAGCAATCGCCAATACCATTAAACCTAAAGTGCCAGCAAGGTAGCGATGTATCATTTCTCGCCATGCTTTACCAACCACCACAGCACTTTGTGGAAATTCAGTTTGTGCTTTTGTGATAGCTGCTTCACTTTGCGGCACAGTAAGTGTGCCATAACAACCTGGCCAGTCTGGGCAGCCCAATCCTGCGTCTGTTAAGCGTACGTATGCCCCGAGTACAACCACGCATAACGCTAAAATTGTAGCGAGTAACACCAACACTCTAAAATACCGATAACTTTTTGATTTTGGATACATAATTTAACCTGCCCAAGAAAATCTTAATAAGCGCGTTACATCTTTGCGCACTGTGGCAATTGGCAATTGTGGGTTATAACTCATCATGAAGTGACCGAGCGGATCAACTAAATATAAACGATTACTTGAATATACATTTTCATTATTCACCTGGAATTGCTGGCTAAATTTTGCAATATTTTCTACCGGCTGATTGAGCACAATTAAATCAGGATAATCACGTTTGATACTGCTCGTGTCATGCATGTTAGTAATTAATACACGCTGAGCACGTGGCATATCTTTGTATAAGGATACATGCAGTTGACGCATATCATGTAACTTGCCTAAACAAGTTGCTTGGCAGTCATCTGCAATATAAACGATGCTCCATTTTTGCTTCCAAAACTGGCTGGGCAACCCTACACCCGTAGCATCTTTAAGATCATTCTCAGTATTTAACAAACGGGCTGGACGGACTAGTTGGCCTACACTTTCACCACTGGGCATCCAGTTAAATTTGAACATCAATATCACTACGACTAGTGGCACCACAAAAAATGTCAGCATTAGAATAAGAACAATGCGCCCTTTGCGTTGCTGAGCCAATTCAGATAATTGTTTGTCGTTTTGCATGTAAAACTCTATTGTTAATTAAGGGTTATAAATCAATATCATTACTAATCGCTATTTAAAAACATCGACATATTAATGCTATTTAGCATTTAAATCTGCATTTTCCTCAGGCCTAATTTTGCTAAAGCTCATGTAAATAAAAATGAGTAGCGTCGCTAATGCAAAACCAAACCATTGGTAAGCGTAGCCCATATGCGTGGTAATCCGTTCTGCTGCTACTTGCCAATTTCTTACAAAACCACCCGCCTGACTAGCTGGATCTAGCTTAATCGCCATATCAGAAACGCTAAATGGCACACGATGCTGGTAATCGTCAATATTCATATATTGCCATACGAATTTCCAAGCTTCGTTCTTGTTTTGATCAGCAGTGATAGTTTTAGCTTCCAAACTAAAGATTTTTTTGCTCGGCACCCATATTTGACCAACCACCGTCTGCAACCCTACAGGTGTGTTAAATATAGGTAAATTTGTATGCGTATCATTGCCTAAAATCCAACCGCGATTCACCAATACGTACTGATTAGTTTTCTCTATTTTTAAAGGCGTGATGATGTGAAAACCTACCCGGTCAGCCTCAACCTGATTATCTAGTAAGAACTGATATTGAGTGTCATATACACCCGTGACAGTCACTTTTTTGTATTTCCAGTCTTCTACATCTATATCGCGCGGCTGATTGGTGGAGATTGGAAATTGAAGAGCGCCGTTAATTTCCGCATGATTATATACTGCTTGGATGGTAATTTTTTTCTGTGCTTTATTATATTGCCATAAGCCAAAATTAATAAATAAAGGGATGCATATTAAGGTGGATACAACACCAACCAAGGATGGTTTAAAAATGTAGCGATGCAGTCTAAATTCTATTGCTTTAATCATTGATGTTGTTTCACGATTGAATTTGCTCGTCTTGTGACTCATAATACTTGCTCGAATTCAAATTAGGTAAAATTATGTTAATAAAAGTCATCATTGTTTTAACTTTACTGGTCATTGTTGGTAGCTTATTTTCTGCACTTTTCTTTTTATCTAAAGATAAAAGTGGTGGGGAAAGAACTGTTAAGGCGCTTACTGTTCGTATTGGCCTGTCAATCACACTATTTATTCTATTAATGTTAGGCTATTATTTTGGCCTCATAGGCCACCCACCAATTTAACATTAGCAACCTTCTTTTCGTTTATAAATTAAAAGCCACCTCACTGAGGGTGGCTTTTAATTAACTACGCTAGAATCTACGTTGCCATTAATGCTAGCTCCAATTATTTAGGGGCAATATCTTTATTATCCATTTTTGGTCTTTTCATTTTGCAGTGCTCTTTCATTTTAGCCTTAAATGCTTGGCGTTCACTTGCATCAATTTTCTCATCACTATTAATATCCATTTTAGCAAACATTTCGTCAGCTCTGGCTTGATGTGCAGCAATAAACTCTTCATGACTAATCGCACCATCGTGATTAGTGTCAGCTTCTTGCATACCATGTTTTTTATAATCGCAATGCTTACCCTCAGCGCCATATTGGTCAGCATAGACAATTCCCGATAGACTTAATACCAAACCTGCAACTACTATCATTTTTAAAATTTTCATTATCTATCCTTAATAAATATCTGATGCTACTAATAACGTGGACAAGCTCTTTGCGTTGACGTTCAGATAAAACTAGTAATTCAGTGAATCATAAGGCTTAGCTTCACCCACTAGCTCCAAACTAATTTGATTGGGTATACAAATTGCAACCTGCCCTGCCCGAGCTAGCCAGCCCTGATGCACACAATATTGCGTAGTACATGGGGATTTTGCAAATCTAACTTTCCCCTGTGAAATGCTTATAACCGCATCACCCAACTTACCATGGACATGAATGTCACGTTGCTGATTTAAACTATAGGTGGCGTAAATTTTATCACCTAGCCGAATTTGCACTTTAGCAGCATGCTCATTAGTCCAAAGTATTTGGAATAAATACAGCACCCCCAATATGCTGACCAGAATAGTCAACCAGTCACCCACCAGCAAGTGCCGGGCAATTAACCTAGGGTTGAATGATTTAAGGTATTTCTGAAAATTTAACACCGGATATCCAATGTAACTTCTGTGCCAATGTTTTTGATACTAATATAGTCGACTGAGCATCTATCACCATGAACTGATTAATACCAAAAGCCTGAGCCACTTTACTTCTATTATCTGACGTTTCAATAAAAATGGGTTTTGATACCACGTCTGACAATACCCCTGCATGGTCGCTGGGTGGCACTAGCACCGTTACCGATTGTGTATGAGATACGGGGTAACCAGTACGCGGATCAATAATATGACAATAACGTTTACCGCCAGACATAAAATATCGCTGGTAGTCGCCCGATGTACCAATTGCCCAACCATCAGGCAAATCTAAGGTGGCAATCGCGTTGGGCTGACGTGGGTGTTGTATACCAACCCGCCAAGCTTGATCACCATGTTGACCAATCGCAATAATATTCCCACCAATATTTATTAGTGCATTTTTTACATGTTCTTTACGTAAATAATGTGCTGCAAAATCTAATGCATAGCCCTTTGCGTAACCTCCTAAATCAACCTTTACCGCTGGGTTGGTGCTATAAACATTGTTATCCTTAAGCACGATGTCCGACATTTTGGGATTATCATTTACAAGTGCTGTTATTTTCTCGGCATCTATATTGACCGCACTAAATTCATCCCGCTGAAAACCCCAAGTACTAATCAAATGGCCAATGGCAGGATTGAATAAACCATTGGATGCTACCGAAAGTTTGGTCGCATCCGCCAACATAAATGCCAAATCAGGACTGATATTAATTGAGCGGCCGTGCTCAAATGCCGCATTAAGCTTTCCTAACTCACTGGGATTTCCTGCAGATATCGGCTTCCACGCATGTAAGCGATTATGTAAATTTTGAAAATCTTTTAATACTTGGTTAGCAAGTAATCGCGCGCGCGCGTCGGTTTCACCATAAATACTAATATCAACCAAAGTGCCAAAGACGTAACTTTGACTATGATAAAGCGGTTCTTTATAGCAACTACTGAGCAAGAGCAAAAGTGAAAGTGAAAGGGCTAAATAACGCATGCAATACTGCTAGTGTCGCGCTAGGGCATCCATAAAAATCTGTGCAGGCTTGCAACTGGTTTGATTAGCAATTTCAACCATACCCGTCGGACTAGTAACATTGATTTCAGTTAAATAATCGCCTATGACATCGAGGCCCACTAAAAATAAACCTTCTTGTTTAAGAACATTACCAACGGTTTTAGCAATCTCTATATCTCGTGAACTTAATAATTGAGCTATCCCCGTTCCGCCAGCCGCCAAATTACCACGGGTTTCACCCGCTTTTGGAATCCGAGCAAGTGCGTATGGTAATGGCTCACCATCAATCACGATAATGCGCTTATCACCCTGTAGAATAGCAGGCAAATAACGTTGGGCCATAATCGTACGAGTTCCAAAATGCGTAATAGTCTCTAATATCACACTAATATTTGGATCTGAGACGGTTAACCTAAAAATACTGCTACCACCCATCCCATCAAGCGGCTTAACGACTATATCTTGCTGAGTAGCCAAAAATTCGCGGATTAAATCATTATTTGCAGTCACCAAAAGTTCAGGGGCAAATTGTGGGAAACGACTAACAGCAAGCTTTTCATTCCAGCCGCGGATTGCACTTGGATTGTTATAGACTTTAGCACCTTGATTTGCCGCAATTTCAAGCAAGTAAGTACTGTATAAATATTCATTATCAAATGGCGGATCTTTACGCATAATCACTGCATCAAAATCTGCTGGCAGGTATTCAATGGCATGCTCTAACGAATAACTGTGCTGGGTAAAACTGAATTTATTTGCATTGATTTTCGCCAATTCACCACGCAAAAATAAGTCATGTTGCATGCTGACAAACACTTGGTGACCTCGATTGGCGGCCTCTCGCATAATAGCGAGACTTGTGTCTTTATAAGCCTTTAAGCCCTCAAGTCGATCTAAAATAAAAACAAGTTTCATCGGTATCTTGTATTTATTGATTAAGTGGATCTTGTTCTTGCAATTCTATAGCGGCAGCGAGTAAGGCCAAACGGGCCACTACGCCATAGGCGTAAAAACGGTTAGGCATTGCATCTGGGGCATCCGCGCAGTCTGGCAATGTGCATGGTTTTTCAAATGCCAATGGCACAAATTGTGAACCTGGCGCATTGAGATTTTCATCTATACCCCGCCCTGTATGTACTCGATAGAATCCACCAATTACATAGTGATCCATCATATAGACTACCGGCTCAGCTACTGCATCATTGATGCTCTCAAAGGTATACACGCCTTCTTGAATAATCACCTCTGAAACTTGCAACCCTTCTTTTACAACAGACATTTTGTTGCGAGTTTTACGATTCAAATCACGTACATCATCAGGCGATTTTACCGTCATAATGCCCATACCATAAGTACCAGCATCGGCCTTTACGATAACAAACGGCTCTTGTGTAACGCCATATTGCGCATATTTCAGTTTAATTTTAGCCAGCAATTGTTCTACTTTGAATGCTAGACAATCTTCGCCAGTACGTGCATGAAAATCGATCTCGCCACAGGTTTCAAAATAGGGATTCAATAACCATTCATCAATTCCAAGTAGCGCAGAAAACTCACTGGCTACCCGATTATAGGCTGCAAAATGTTGTGATTTTCGTCTAGTACTCCAACCAGCATGTAGTGGTGGAATTAAATTTTGCTCAAGATTTTTCAGTATGTCTGGAATACCTGCAGACAGATCATTATTAAGCAAAACTGCACAACTATCAAAGTCGCCTAAAACTGGGTTAATGAGCTTAATACGATTGCCAACACGTATCACTGGCTCTAACAGCAAAAACTGGCCATCTTGTGTTTCTAGTGTAGTAGGTTCGGTAATTTCAGGGGAAATTGAACCCACCCTCACATCAAGTCCCGCTTGCTTCATGATATTGACCAACTCAACAACGTTGCGCAGGTAATAAGTATTGCGTGTATGATTTTCAGGAATAATCAGTAAGCGATGCGCTTCAGGACAAACTTTCTCAACTGCCACCATAGCTGCTTGAACGCTTAATGGCAAGAAGTCTCGATTGAGATTATTAAACCCCCCAGGGAATAAATTAGTATCTACAGGCGCCAATTTAAAGCCAGAATTGCGCAAATCAACACTGGCATAAAAGGGCGAGGCATATTCTAACCATTGACAACGAAACCAATGCTCTATTTTGGGCATGGCATCTAACATGCTTCTTTCTAGGCTTAAGAGTGGGCCATTTAAGGCAGTTGTTAAATGTGGAACCATAGATTCTTTTTAAATATCCGTTAGATAGTCAGTGCTTATGTCACATGATGCGCTTGCACGTCCGCATGATAGCTACTTCTTACCATGGGGCCACTCGCGGTATTATTAAAGCCCATGGACTCAGCTTTTTGTTTCAGTTCATCAAAAACAGCAGGTTCAACATAGCGCATCACAGGAAAATGGTGCACGCTAGGTTGTAAATATTGACCTAATGTTAGCATGCTTACGTTATGCGCGCGTAAGTCCTGCATGACGGCCAAAATCTCTTCATCAGTTTCGCCTAAACCTAACATTAAGCCAGATTTTGTGGGGATATCAGGATACATGTCCCGAAATTTTTTTAATAATGTCAGTGAGTTTTGATAATCAGATCCAGGCCGCGCTTGCTTGTAGAGGCGAGGCACTGTCTCTAGGTTATGGTTCATCACATCCGGTGGCGCTTGACTTAAAATCTGCATAGCAACGTCTAAGCGGCCACGAAAGTCTGGCACTAAAATTTCAATTTTAATATTGGGTGAATGTGTGCGAACAGCATGGATGCAATCTACAAAATGTTGAGCACCACCATCCTTTAAATCGTCACGATCAACCGAAGTAATGACCACATAGTTAAGCTTCATCTGCGCTATAGTACGGGCTAAGTTCTCCGGCTCATTCACATCTGGCGGCAGCGGCTTTCCATGTGACACATCACAAAATGGGCAACGACGGGTACAAATGTCGCCCAAAATCATAAAAGTTGCAGTACCACCACTAAAACATTCCCCTATGTTCGGGCAGCTAGCTTCTTCACATACAGTATGTAATTTGTTGTCACGTAATATTTTTTTAATCTCTTGATAACGTGCTGAATCTGGTGCTTTCATCCGAATCCACTCAGGTTTACGTTGTATCGGTTGAGGAATAATTTTAATTGGGATGCGCGATGTTTTTGCAGCATCTCGTTCCTTTACGCCCGCCACTTTTCGGGTTGAGATGTTTTTTTCAGTCATGCTTTTGTCCATCTGCTAATTGCACAAGAAGTATATCGACCAATTGCTCACCTGCTTTTTTTACATTGGTATCAATACTTAAATTTTTAGTTTGTGTGACTTTTAAACCCACGTAACCGCAGGGATCGATTGCTTCAAATGGCTTTAAGTCCATATTTATATTAAGACTCAAACCGTGATAACAGTAATTATTTTTAATACGCAGTCCGAGTGAGACAATTTTCTCCTCACTTACATATACCCCTGGTGCATCTGTTTTTGCAGAGGAATTAACACCATACTCCGCCAATAATTTAATGACGGAATTCTCAAGCAAACTCACTAGTTTTCGAACATTTAGCTGATGTCGATTGAGATCTAGTAATACATATAGAATGAGCTGACCTGGACCATGATAAGTAATTTTCCCACCTCTGTCTGTGAGCACCAATGGAATATTGGACTCATTAGCCAATCGAACATTCTTACGATTCAATCCCAAGGTATACACAGGCGGATGCTCGGTTAACCATAATTCATCTGGTGTATTGCTAGTGCGTTCAGCTGTAAATTTCTGCATAGCATGCCAAGTTGACTCATATTCAGTAAAACCTAACTGCCTGACTAATATAGAATTCTGCACTACTAGATGGTGTTGCATAAAAGGCGTATTAAGCGACTTTTAAAGTTAAAGTGAGAATTTTACGAGCGGGTGCCCGCTGATTAAACGATAAATCTCATCTAATTGCTGCTGTGAAACCACATGCACCATACAAGTAAGACTGGTGTACTTGCCAGTCGAACTTAGTTTAGATTCAATCTTAGTTTCATCAAATTCAGGCAATATCGTTTGAATAAGAGCCACGATTGTTTTTGTAAATAG
This sequence comes from Sulfuritalea sp., assembly GCA_021738125.1. Lineage (GTDB taxonomy): Bacteria > Pseudomonadota > Gammaproteobacteria > Burkholderiales > Methylophilaceae > Methylotenera. Next base: position 4,277 of record JAIPCR010000042.1, on the reverse strand, counting down.
ACTTTGTGATTCCCCCATCACTTTCAGAGGGAAGTCACAGGGGAAGTCAATTAAAGCTGGCGTATTACTGGAATTTAATGACGATTCAATTTTTGCCATGATGTTTGATAACCCTATATACCAGTATCTACTGTAATAGTAATTTAATTGAGTCCCATGTTCGGCCAAAAATACCAGCAGCTTCAATCGATTTTGCTGCCACTAAATTCCGCTCCTGAATCACGTTACCGTTCAATGTAAATTTAACAGCGCCAACAACTTGACCTTTTTTAATTGGCGCAATTAAAGGCTGTTTAGTAGACGTAGAAACTTTCACATTAACATAATCACCTTTTGCTACCGTCAAAAATAAATCATCAGCTACCGTCATAGCCACTTGATTTTCATTACCTTTCCAAACTTTAATCTGATTGATAGCCTGACCTTGTCTGTAGACTAGTTTAGAATCAAAGTATTGAAAGCCATAGTTGAGTAATTTCTGACTTTCTGCAGCACGCGCAGCATCTGTAGTTGCCCCAAGTACAATAGAAATACGACGCACACCATCACGTTTAGCCGAAGAAATTAGGCAGTAGCCTGCTGATTCTGTATGCCCTGTTTTCATACCATCTACACTAGGGTCTAGCCATAGTAAGCGGTTACGGTTGGGCTGAGTAATTTTGTTATAAGTATATTCTTTTACAGAATATAAGCGCTGATACTGATCTGGAAAGTCATGAATCAAAGCGGTAGCTAGAATAGCCAAATCCTCTGCTGTTGTATAATGTTGTGGATCTGGCAGGCCCGTCGCATTCATATAGTGAGTGTTTTTCATACCCAAACGTTGCGCTTCTTTATTCATCATTTCAGAAAATTGCATCTCAGTAGTGGCTATTCCTTCTGCCAGTGCAATGGAGGCATCATTACCCGATTGGATGATCATGCCATGTAATAGCTCATCTACCATAACCGTCATATTCGGCTCAATAAACATTTTAGAGCCCTCTACCTTCCAAGCAAATTCACTTACCGGCAATGTCTGCGTCAACGACAAATGACCATTCTTAAGCGCTTTAAAGCTTAAATAAGCCGTCATGATTTTCGTCAACGAAGCTGGTTCAATACGCATATTGCTATTTTTTGTAGAAATTACATGTCCACTATTAAAGTCTTTAAGCAAATATGCTTTTACTGCTAAATCTGGTGGGGGGGCAATTTGTGCGCTATCAGCACTTGCAAAGGATGCGTGAATGAGTGCGATTAAACTTAAAATAAAAACGAAAATAGTATTTTTTGATGGGATATGTGTCATGGTTTAATTGAAATTGAATTAATTAGTTACGAGCGCAGTCATGTTTAAACGACTGCGAATTTCAGTAGCTGAATTCTCAGCCTCCTGTTTACTAGCATAAGGCCCAAGCCTAACGCGATAGATGCCATTATTATACACGTTAGCAACACCTACATTCCCAACGAGACCCAGCCCTTGAATTTTTTTCTGCAAAATATTGCCATTGATTTCATTTTTAAAAGCGCCAGCTTGCACGAAATACGGAAGGCTAACTGACTCAGCTGGCAAAGCTTGAATAACCGGTGCTGTTTTTTCAGGCAGATTAGCTTCTTGAAGCGAATATTTTTTCAACGCCTCTGCACTTGTATCAATCGCCTCCACTTCGACCAAACCACTACCTTGATTGACTAAGCCCAATTGATACGCAGCTACATAGGACAAATCGATCAACCTATCATGCTTGAATGGACCTCTGTCATTAATACGAACAACAACGGAGCGACCATTAGCTGGATTTGTTACTTTGGCATAACTTGGAATAGGTAATACAGTGTGCGCGGCAGACATCGCATACATATCATAAATTTCACCAGTTGATGTTTTTTTTCCGTGGTAGCGTTTTCCATACCAAGAAGCTATCCCCTGCTTTTTATAAGGAGCATAGCTTGTCATAGGGGTATATTGTCGACCTAACGCCATATAAGGTTTGTTAGCTCGAACAGAAGGCTGCTCTGTCCTTAATGTTGCATTTGGAATGCTATCAATATTCGCTGGGGCATTTTCACCCGGGCCATCATCTAAATAATAACCGCCAGCTCCTGATTTTGCAACGACACTTTCATTGCTAGCCGCAGGCGGTTTAGTCGTTGACTTGATAGCAGAATTTCCACCACAAGCGACCAACAAGCTAAAACTGATTAATAAAAACACTCTTTTCATTTCAATTATTTATCCGTTTATTATTAAGTTGCAACCAGTTTCTTATGCGTCTCTATACTCATGAGAATACCAAAACTCAGGCATAGCATCACCATAGAAGTACCGCCATAGCTTATTAAGGGCAATGGCACCCCAACAATCGGCAAAATACCGCTCACCATGCCCATATTAACGAATGCATAGGTAAAAAAAGTCAGCGAAATACTACCTGCTAATAATCGCCCAAAGGTACTTTGTGCCTGATATGCAATCACTAAACCTCGTAAAACAATTAAAGTAAAAAGGCCAACTAACAACAAATTGCCCAATAAACCAAATTCCTCGCTAAACACAGCAAAAATGAAGTCTGTTGTTCGCTCAGGCAAAAAGTCCAGCTGTGCCTGCGTTCCATTGAGCCATCCTTTACCTGCAGCCCCCCCAGAGCCTATGGCAATAATTGCTTGTATGGTATGGTATCCAGAACCTAGCGGATCTTGTGTAGGATCAAATAAAATCTCTATGCGGCGACGCTGATAATCATGCAACATAGACCAAAATATAGGGGTAGATGCACCAAATAAGACCACTACACCCACCAGCAGTTTCCAGCTTAAGCCAGCTAAAAATAATACATAAAAACCAGAAGCCATAATAAGTAAAGCCGTACCTAAGTCAGGCTGTTTCATGATTAAAGCAACAGGTATCAATAAAAACAGGCTAGCAGTCACAAAATCGACCACTACCGGCTTGCTTTCGCGTTTAGAAAAATACCACGCAAGCATCATCGGCATCGCAATGCGCATTACTTCAGATGGCTGAATTTTAGTAAACCCCAAGTTAAGCCAGCGCTGAGCACCGTGACTGAATGAGCCAAACAATTCAACCGCAATGAGTAATAAAATGCCTAATACGTATAGAGGTAAGGCAATTCGTTCAAGTTGATTAGGGGCGATATTTGCGGCTATCCACATAAAACTTAACGCCACAACAATATTAACGCACTGCGCATAAACACGTGAACCATCTTGCCCAGATGCGCTATACAGGACAAATAGACCTATCATCAAGGTAAAAAATAAACAGGCCATTAAGAATGAATCTATATGTTTAAGAAACTGTGCTAATAACTGACTAATCATGCAACTCCTCTTGCATCACAACTGATGGTGTCTTGATGTTCGGCGAGGCATTTCCACTCGTTGATTGCGGCATATTTTTATCCTCTTTTGTACTTTCAACGTGTGGCAACCGGCCTAATAGATAATAATCCATTACTTTTCTAGCAATAGGCCCAGCTGAAGAGCCACCATGACCACCATTCTCAACAATTACAGCCAATGCTATAGTAGGATTATTGGCCGGTGCATAAGCAATAAACAATGCATGATCACGATGACGCTCATTAATACTGCTTGAGTCGTATTTTGCATTTTGTTTAATGCCAATTACTTGCGCCGTTCCTGTCTTTGCCGCTATAGAGTAACTCGCGTTTGCTCCAATACTTGCCGCCGTTCCACCTGGTAATGTGACCCCTATCATGCCCTGCTTAACGATTGCAATATTTTGTGGCTGAAGTGTCATTTTGTCCTGCACTACAGGTGATATCAAAAGACTTTCAGCAGTCATAGGATTTTGAATCTTCATCACTAAATGCGGTTTCATCGCTACACCATTATTTGCCAATGTTGCAGTCGCTTGAGCAAGCTGCATCGGTGTGACCAATGTATAACCTTGTCCGATACCAACAATCACCGTTTCACCCTGATACCACGGTTGTTTATATCGACGAGTTTTCCATGCAGGCGTCGGCAATAACCCTCCACTCTCACCCATAATATCAATGCCTGACTTTTCACCAAAGCCAAAGTGACGAACAAACCCAGTTAATTTTTCTATACCTAAATCAAGCGCCAACCCATAAAAGAAAGTATCACATGAGACGGTAATAGCGCGCTGAATATCCACCATGCCATGACCTTCAGGTTTCCAATCTCTATATCGATGACTACTATTCCCCAAAGTAAAGTATCCTGGGTCATGAATCGAAAATGGTGGGGGACGCTTACTATTCTCCAGTCCAGCCATAGCA
>JAIPCR010000001.1 GCA_021738125.1 Sulfuritalea sp. | reverse complement strand
AGGCGCTAAGTGTATTGATTGATTTTTGCATATGTATAGACGGTTTTATACACTTTTTATTGAGTTATGAAATTTTATGTATAGATTTTTAGTGTTTCATTGTGATTGTACTGCCTTTACGGTAAAATTTGTTCCCGTCTAGGTTGTGATAAATAGCCTTCTAAAAAGTCTTCTTAAAAGTAAATTTAATGACTAAATATGTATTCGTAACTGGCGGTGTAGTTTCCTCTCTTGGCAAGGGCATTGCGGCGGCAAGTCTTGGTGCCATCCTTGAATCGCGTGGCATTAAAGTGACCATGCTCAAGCTAGACCCATATATTAATGTTGACCCTGGTACGATGTCGCCTTTTCAGCATGGTGAAGTTTTTGTGACGGACGACGGTGCTGAGACTGATTTAGATTTAGGACATTACGAGCGATTTATTTCGCAACGTATGGCTAAACGTAATAATTTTACGACCGGTCAAATATATGAAACTGTCATTAAAAAAGAACGTCGTGGTGAATATTTAGGCAAAACCGTACAAGTCATCCCGCATATTACCGATGAGATTAAAGCGCATGTTAAGCGTGGCGCCGAAGGTGCTGATGTGGCGATTGTTGAAGTGGGTGGCACGGTGGGCGATATAGAGTCGTTGCCGTTTCTTGAAGCGATTCGTCAAATGGGCTTTGAGGAAGGTAAAACCAATGCCTGTTATATCCATTTAACGTTATTGCCTTGGATACCTACTGCCGGCGAGTTAAAAACTAAGCCTACGCAACATTCGGTAAAAGAATTGCGTGAAATTGGTATTCAGCCAGACATTTTGCTCTGCCGTGCAGATCGCAATATCCCAGATGAAGAGCGCAGAAAAATAGCTTTATTTACTAACGTGCCTTCTGAAGCTGTGATTAGTGCGATAGATGCCGACTCAATCTATCAGATCCCAGGCTTATTGCATGATCAAATGCTAGATGAGATTGTTTGCCATAAATTAGATATTTTGGCTAAAGCTGCGGATTTATCTAGTTGGGAAAAAATTTCATTCGCATTAAAAAATCCTAAACATTTAGTGAATATTGCGTTTGTTGGTAAGTACATTGATTTAGCTGATTCTTATAAATCGCTTACTGAGGCGCTGATACACGCAGGCATTCATACCGAATCTAAAGTTAAAGTTCATTATATAGATTCTGAAGATATTGAAGCGAATGGTACGAGTGCGTTGGAGAATATGGACGCGATTTTAGTGCCAGGTGGTTTTGGTAAGCGTGGTACAGAAGGAAAAATAGCGGCGATTCACTACGCTAGAAAAAATAAAGTGCCTTACCTTGGTATTTGCTTAGGCATGCAATTAGCCGTAATTGAGTTTGCACGTAACGAAGCCCATTTAACGGATGCCAACAGTACTGAATTTAATCCAGAAAGCCCGCATCAAGTGGTGGGTTTAATTACTGAGTGGCAGGCCGCAGATGGAAGCTTAGAAAAGCGGACGCAAGATTCAGATCTCGGCGGTACCATGCGTTTAGGTGCGCAGGCTTGCCCCATAGTGCCTAACACCATGGCAGCTGCCATTTATGGTAGCCAAGTGAATGAGCGTCATCGCCATCGTTATGAAGTGAATAATAACTATGTAGAGCAATTAAAGGCCGCTGGTTTAGTGATATCGGCTAGAACGCCTACAGAAGATTTGTGCGAGATGATTGAGTTGCCACAAAAAGTCCATCCATGGTTTGTAGCTTGCCAATTTCACCCGGAATTCACTTCTAATCCTCGCACCGGCCACCCGCTGTTTACGGCTTATGTAAAAGCTGCGCTAGCGCATAAAGGTATTAATTAACTGATTTATATTGAAAGAAGTTTAAAAGGATAGTGATGCAACTATGTGGATTTGAAGTAGGCCTAGATAAGCCGCTATTCTTGATTGCAGGTCCTTGCGTGATTGAGTCGCAACAAATGGCGATTGATACGGCTGGTCAGCTTAAAGAGATTGCTGCTGCAATAGGCATCCCTTTTATTTATAAATCATCTTACGATAAAGCTAACCGCAGCTCTAACAGCACCTTTCGCGGCTTTGGGATGGAGCAAGGCTTAAAAATTTTAGATGAGGTTAGACGTCAGATTGGCGTGCCAATTTTGACGGATGTTCATACTGAAGCACAAGTGCCGCATGTTGCTGCGGTTGTTGATGTGTTACAAACCCCAGCATTCTTATGCCGTCAAACTGATTTTATTACGGCATGTGCAAAGTCTGGCAAGCCAGTGAATATTAAAAAAGGCCAGTTTATGGCGCCCGGTGATATGCGCAATGTGGTGCAAAAGGCTCGCGAAGCAAATGGTAATCAAGATACGATTATGGTGTGTGAACGTGGCGTTTCATTTGGCTACAACACCTTGGTTTCTGATATGCGTGGATTAGCGATTATGCGTGAAACACACTGCCCGGTGGTATTTGATGCAACGCATTCAGTCCAGCAGCCTGGTGGACAGGGTGATAAAAGTGGTGGCCAACGTGAGCATGTGCCAGTGTTAGCACGTGCGGCAGTGGCAAGCGGCATTGCTGGTATTTTTATGGAAACGCATCCAGACCCATCCAAAGCATTGTCTGATGGACCTAATGCTTGGCCGTTACATAAAATGAAAGACCTGCTGGAAGTATTAGTCGATTTAGATAGACTGGTCAAAAAAGCCGGTTTTATAGAAAGCACATTATAAGTTATGCCACCCTTAGAGTGGCATAAAGTGAGATTTTAGAATTAAATAAACGCCGGCCGTAGGCTGTTAAATTGAGGAGCAAGTGATGAGTGCCATTGTTGATATTATCGCCCGTGAAATATTAGATTCACGTGGAAACCCAACTGTTGAATGCGATGTATTGCTTGAAAGCGGTGTTATTGGTCGTGCCGCTGTCCCTTCAGGGGCCTCTACTGGCGCTAAAGAGGCGATGGAGTTGCGTGATGGTGATAGTGGTCGTTATTTAGGTAAGGGCGTATTGCAAGCGGTAGAAAATGTAAACACCGAAATTACGGAAGCTATTATTGGCCTTGATGCAGAAGAACAAAGCTTTATCGACAAAACATTGATAGAGCTTGATGGTACTGAAAATAAAGATCGATTGGGTGCGAACTCCATTTTAGCTGTCTCTATGGCATGTGCACGTGCTGCGGCTGAAGAATCTGGCTTACCTTTATACCGTTATTTAGGCGGCTCTGGCGCGATGCAACTGCCTACGCCTATGATGAATATTATCAACGGTGGTGCTCATGCCGATAATAGTGTTGATATGCAAGAGTTCATGATTATTCCAGCAGGCTTGCCTTCATTCCGTGAGGCAATGCGTTGCGGTGCAGAAATTTTCCATCAACTCAAAAAAACGCTACATAAAAAAGGTTTGGCAACGACAGTGGGCGATGAGGGTGGTTTTGCGCCTAATTTGCCATCAAATGAAGCTGCTATTCAATTGATTTTGGAGGCAATTTCGGCGGCAGGTTACGAGCCAGGTCGTGACGTTTATCTTGGTTTAGATTGCGCCAGTACAGAATTTTATAAAGATGGAAAATACCATTTAGAATCAGAAGGGCTGGCACTTAGTTCTGAGCAATTCACAGATTATTTAGCAACTTGGTGTGACAAGTACCCAATTATCAGTATTGAAGATGGTATGGGTGAGTTTGACTGGGATGGCTGGAGTATTCTTACTAAACGCCTAGGCAAAACCACGCAATTAGTGGGTGATGATTTGTTTGTGACCAATACTAAAATCTTGCGTGAAGGCATTCAGCGTGGCGTAGCAAACTCAGTGTTAATCAAAGTGAATCAAATTGGTACACTTACGGAAACATTCCAAACCATCGAGATGGCTAAGCGCGCAGGCTACACTGCTGTCGTATCGCATCGTTCTGGTGAGACTGAAGATACTACGATTGCAGATATTTCTGTAGCAACTAATGCCCTGCAAATCAAAACAGGTTCTTTATGCCGTTCTGAACGTATTGCCAAATATAACCAACTATTACGCATTGAAGAAGAATTAGGTGATGCATCAAGTTATGCAGGCTTAGGTGCTTTTTATCAGCTATTTAAGTAATTAAGTGCCTGCTAAAGACGCTTAATTGAAAGCCCTGACGCTTATCTTTATTATCCTTGTTGCCTTGCTACAGTATCCACTGTGGCTAGGTAAGGGAAGCTGGTTGCGTGTGTGGGAATTAAATCGACAAATTACACTGCAGCAAGAAAAGAATAGTGCATTAAAAGCACGTAATGAAACACTAAATGCAGAAGTCCTAGATTTAAAAAGTGGCCGTGCGGCTATTGAAGAGCGCGCTAGAAGCGAGCTGGGGATGATTAAGCAAGACGAAGTATTTTACCAGGTGTTAGATAACAGTATGCCTAAAACATCACCTAGTGCTGTGTCAGTTGAACCAGCGTCGCCTGTCAAAGACAGGTAATAATGAGTCAATATAAGCTTGATTAATTAATATTTTGAAGTTTGTAAGGCAATTGTTGAATATCGCCTTTAACGCCATTGACCATTAAGTCGGCATCTTCAATATTGTCTAATCGAATCTCTGCAAGTACATCATAACCACCAGCTGGCGCAGGCGCACTCCTCACAATTTTTCCAATCACTTCATTGTTTTGATTGACGACATCATTAGAGGCTTGTGGTGGTATGGCAGTATTTAGATGCATTAGCTGTGTACGACGTTTTACCTTGCCTAGATAGTGTGTTCTAGCCACGATTTCCTGCCCTGTGTAACAGCCTTTTTTGAAGTTAATCGCATTGAGTAAGTCTAAATTCACCATCTGTGGGACAAACTCTTCCTGGGTGTTTAGATAAATGTCAGGAATGCCAGCTTGAATTTCCAGCCATTCCCAGCAAGATCTGCCAACTGGTCTGCATTGCTTTTTGAGAGATTGCCAGATTTCTTTTGCTTGCTCCGTATGGCAAATAATTTCAAATCTCGGCGTTATGCTGGGTAAGCGAATTAGCGTGGCATTTTCAGTATTAGTGACTTCGTAGGGCTGTGATGGAATGTGTGCAAAAAATGGTGCCAATAAATCAGCAATGCCGTCACCACTTAAGCCAAGTCGAACGTAGTTGTCAGATACATTAGTAATATTGACTTTGGCGCGCATGACGTACATTTTTAGACGCTTACTGATGGGTTCTAATAGTTTGGTATTTAATTGTAAGTAAATTCTTTTCTGATGCGTAAAGGCAAAAAATAACGCGAGTAAGCGTCCTTTGGGGCTGCAATAGCCCGTGTAGTGAGCTGTCTTTCCATCTAATAAGCGAACGTCATTTGTGACTTGCCCCTGCAGAAAGGAGATTGCATCATCACCAGTGATTTCTAATAATGCTAGATGAGATAAATCGCAGATAACATTTTGCTTTTGAGTACATATCAGCTCATTTTGAATGTTGCCAAATGACATGATCGTTTCATTGTTAAATACTGCACCTTGAATGAATTGATATTCTTGCCAGTCGTTGTTTGCCATGTGAGACTCTTGAGATGAGGAATTTGCCTGTATTATATATGGAAGCCTATTCACATGGATATTTGAGTGGCGATGATATTAATACCATCTAGGAAAAGCTTTTAGAGATTAGCGCCAATTGCTACCTGTACAATTAAAACTGAAGTATTCGCACACTGCTTGCCTCTTATTTGCAACCATGTCTAGTGGCGCATTGGCGTGTGTGTGGGTATTCATTTCGTCGTGGCCACTCAAACTTATATTGAGTTCTTTAATCATAGGCTCAACAATCTATACGGTATTTTGTCATTGCTTAAAATTGCTACCATGGTCGATTATCATGATTAAAGTGAATATAAAAAATCAGTTGCAACTTATTCGTCAAGATGGTCAAGAGTTGAACGTGACGGCACTTGGAAATACCTTAGTAACACCTTATTTAACAGTACTTAATTGTCGTTACAATCAAACCAATTTTCTACAGCGTTTATTTACACTGCACATTATTATATTCTCTGATGGAGTGGATGTTGAAGCTTATAGACGCTTGCGTGTTTTTTTGCGATGGGCAATCGTTAATTAAGTGATTCAGTTGATATGGTTATCATGTGCGATGCTTGCTTCATTGGCACTGTGGCGTGTTTCAAATAAGTCTTTTTTATACAGCCTCAATGTAGATTTAATTTGACGCATTGGATCTTTGCCAATATAGGCGGCGAGAAGAAGTAAGGCTGCCATTACTGCTAATACCCAACTTAAATTAAAAGGTGCAACATCGCGCCGTGCAGGTTTTTGTGTTTTCATTGCATCAAGTAAATTATGAACATCATTGCCTTGAACATATGTGCCACCAATTTCCTTTGCAACACTTTTCAAGTATTCACTGTCTAGTTTTGAAATAAATCTATCATTTGCACCTGCCACATTGTCATCTCTTGTACCAAGGGTAGATTCAGAGATTTGCGCAATACCAGGCTGTAGGGCAAAGCTCTCATTAGACCAAAAACCAATGAGCTGGTTTTTATCAGTAAGTTTAGGTATGGCCGTGCCTTTTTCAGAGCCTACACCAACCAATAACCACCCATCAGCGCCTTGAAAATTGGTAAGGTCTTTAGTGTTAAAAGCATGTAGTTTAGGTGCTTCTTCACCATCAGTGACTAATACGACTTGAGCCGGCTCAGGGAAGCCGCGTACTGCTCTGGCAATGCTATATAGGCTTTCACGTACCCGACTATTGCCTGACCATGCATTACGCCAATCTAGGTGGTCTATAGTATCTTGTATGGCTGCAAAGTTCTCACATACTTCAATCGGGGTATAAAGCGCTGCAACGCTATTGCCGGCAAATAGACCTATACCCACTTTGGTATCACATGGTAGTGATGACACAGTTTCGTGTAATAGTTTTTTTGTATATGCAATACGTGTAGCTGGTTTCCCGTTAATTTCCATATCACTTGCATTCATGCTTTGTGAGATGTCAGCGACTAGAAAATAGCTGTAAATATTGTGTTTAAGTGGAATGCTCGGTTGAAATAGTGCGGCGACTAAAAGTAACAAGGCACTGCTTAGAAGGGCTGTGTCGTGGTTGTTACGTAGGTAGTTAATAAGTTTTTTCATGAATTATTATAAATTTTGAGTGAGAGTCGCTAAACCTCTTTGTTTAATTAGCGGTTAACGATAATTAAATATTAAGGTAAACCATTCGGAATGTTACCCATAATCAGGCCTGGTGAGTCAGATTCGCCGACTCCTGGCGTAGGATTTTCAGGCAGTAAAGTAATCACTCTATCCATATTGCGTCGTGTCCCCCAGTTGCTATTGTCCTGTTTAAGGGCTTGTTTATACGAGCTATGCGCTTGCATAAGTAGGTATTCAACCTCATCTCGTATTTTGGCATCGTTGCCACCACCAACTTGCAGTGCTTTTAGAAAAAACATATTACCAACATTGTGTTGCACTGCTGCTCGCTGCTTAGGCGTGCCTTTTTGTGTGAGCTGAGAGAACAGTAACGTTGATTCTTTAAAACGTTCATTTTTTGCTAGCCAGTAAGCCGTGGCATATTTAGCTTCAAAACTTTGTTTATCTGTTTGCGGATTTTTACCAGTACTGACGGCAAGATTGAAGGTATTGATCTGATGGATACGATTTAATTCATAGCCGATGCCTATGCTCGATGCAACTGCAATAATCACAAGCAATAGCGTTAGATTTTTAACGCTTAATAGTAATGGGTTAAGGCTCATATTTTTGTGTTCCATGTTCTAAGCTCTAAGTATTTAACGCTAAGGAGTAAGGCGATCATCAGCGCGGCGATAAAGTAGCAGAGTTGAGTAAAGTCGTGCCCAGGAATTTTTTCCATATATTTAATTGGCTTTTTCTCTTTTTGGTTAATATCAGCCATCGCAGCAGCCAATGATTTTGGGTCTTCTGCCTCATAAGCATGGAAAGGTGAGCGTAGTAATTTAAAATAGTAGTAAAGCTCTACTTCTGAGGGTAAAATGCCTTCATAGTGTTCTTCAAATTTCGGGTCAAATATACTGACGCCACCTGGTTGACGTAGCACTACCCAGTATAGTGATAAGTTGTAGCGTTGTAGCCAATCTAATAATTTTTGCTGAACTTCAGCACTTACTCGACCAGCACCGTCTGAAATTAAAATAACTGCGCGCGACCCCGAGTCTGGCACATGTTCAAATAAGCCAACAGCACTTGTTAAACCGCCGCCTATATTTGTCTGAAAGAGCGAGTTGCCAGCAGTGGCTTTAATGGCGGCTAAAATGGCTTCACGACTTTCTGTAAGTGGTAATACGTACATCGCTGAATTACTAAAGGTGACAACGCCTATCATGTCATTTTTGCGCTTGTTGACGAAGTCTGTCATCAATCTTGCTGCTGCCACTGATTTGGTCTCACCGACCCGACCTTCAGCAGTCCCGCCAGAAAATGGATCATCCATACTTGCACTTCTATCAATGACCATACCAATTTGTGCGCCAATACCGATACGCTCTACTTTTTGCTCAAGACTGTGTGGTCCAGCCAATCCTAAAATGATACAAATTAAACTGATGGCAGCTAATATTTTAAGTAGTAGGCCTATCAAGTTAGATAGTGGGTCTGCTGGTAACATAGCGACCCATGAGTAAGTTTTTGTATTAGATCGCTCAAGCAGAATTGGCAGTAAAGCCAATGGTAGCAACCATAAAACTAGTGGATGGACAAACCCCATTAGCGGCTCACTTTTGAAGGTATGTTAGGGGTGAGTCCGCGTTCGCAATCACGTAAATGACGGCAGAATTTTAGTAGCCAGTCTTTAGGATTTTCTCCTAAATGAGTTGCTTCATTAGATTCGAAAAACACTTCACTTGATAGTGTGAAGAATTTTTCAAATTCTGCTTTTAGCGGCGTAAATGCAGGTTTTTTTTGTAGGAAGTCAGCTAAGTTGCTACTAAATAAAATGCTGCCAGCAGTATTGTTGAGAGCTGTATGTAAACGCGCTACAGCTTTTTTTAATTCTTCTGTAGTGTTGGGCATTTTACGAATATCCCGGTAGGCTTTCGCAAATGGCGCTCCCATTCTTGGTAGCCAAGCGTAGGCGCCAAAAATGTACAACAGGGCTATTAATGTTAAGCTGAGCAAGCCAACCGCTATTTCTAGTTGCAAGATGTCTTGGTTCGCATCTAGGCGAAGCGGTCTTACAAATGGACTCATTTCTTCTTTAAGTTTAACCGAGCCAAATACAGAAAGTGGTGAAATTCTAAAGTTAAAGGATGGGATGCGGTACTGCACGATTTCTTTGTTGGCGGTATTACGTAGCTTGATAATCTCCGCTCTTAGTGCTGCTGGTTTGGCTAGTTTTCCAGTAGTAAATATTTGATATTTTAAGCGCAACACATGGGTCACTCTGTCGCTATGACTGGTTTCTTGCGTGTTGATTTTAATAAGTTCTATACCGGAAATTTGCCCTCTATATCGATGCTCATAGCCTTCAATTGGTAGTGACTCCTTGACTAATTCGTAGGGCTTTTTAATAGTAAGTGTGATGGTTCTTTCCAGCACGTCACCTACTACATAGCCAGCATCCCGGTCTGGATTTTCTTGCTTAATCGAAACATACTTGGCATTGACATCTGGCAATATAATGTCGGCATGGGCGATTTGAACGCCCAGGGCTAGGGTGCAAATGGCTAATAAAAATCGTGTTTGCATAAGTATACTCATTAGTTTAGGCCGCCACATATTGGTGAAAATAGTCGGATAACAGGTCGGCATCAAAGTGGTTCTCGACAAAAAATGGCTCCATGTCATAACGGGAAAACAAGTTTTTAATGGTTGCTCGTCTATCGTTGAAGCTTTGTAGAATTCGATCTCGATAAGCTTTTCGTAAGAACAGCGTACGTGTGGCACCTGTTTCTGGGTCGGTGACATTTGTAATGCCGAATTCGGGTAAGTCGCTGTACTCAGAAGAGTCCCATAGCACCACCGGTACAATGTGATGGCGCTGCATTAACACCAATGATGCTTCTAGATCGCTGATGGGCATATGAAAGTCTGACACCATAAAAATCAGCGAACGTTCACGTGGTAATAATCTAACAGTCTCGATAATGCCACGGCTACCGACTTCAGTTGTTGTGTACGATCTAAGGTTTTCAGCCATTTCTACCGTACTGTGAGGTCTAGCAGAGAGCGTGCATAACCAATCCTCACGCACTACATCGTCAAAACCAATGAAGCCCACCAAGTCTCGATTGTGTGTGGCTGATTGCGCTACAGATTGTGCAATATCTGCGGCAACTTCTATCTTTCTTTGATTACTACCATATTGCATGGAGCCAGACATGTCGCAGAGTACAAATACAGGGGTGATACTTTTTTGATTAAAAATACGCACATGAATTTGCTCAAGCGGATCGCGTATGGTTTGGCGTATGTCAATGCGACGTGGGTCAGGATAAGATAGTAGTGTCGTATGCCCGCGAAACTCCATGCCCATGCCACGCTGGTTGCTTTTGTGGCGGCCAGGTCGACGTGAGCGTGATCGCCAAGCGATATGGTAGCTAAATTCTTTGATGTGTTGTTCAGACATTCAGTCGCAACTATTTTAAGTGTGTTATGGCGTTGCAATCGTATTGATAATACCTGTGAGCATTTCGCGCGCAATTTCTGTGCGGCGCATTTCATAAACAGGGCTAAATACCAATCGGTGGGCAACTGTAGAGTGAAATACCTCATGAATATCTTCTGGCAATACTGCTGTGCGATTATTTAGCCAAGCATTCACTCTTGCGGCACGTAGTACCATACCCATGCCGCGAGGACTGGCACCAGATAGGACTAAACGGTTCATGTCTACACCTGAAATTTTGACGCCAAAATCAGTAGGTGTTTTTGTTGCGCGCCATAAGTTGAGCACATAACTACGCAGTGTCGGGCTAGCCGTAATGCTGTTTTGTAATATAGCTGCAAAATTGTTTAATTGATCAAATTGCAATAAATCTTCTGGCACGTTGGCAACCAATGTGTCTACATCATGATAGCGAGTATCAAACACCAACGATTCCATAATCCCTGCATCTGAAGGGACTACAATTGGAATTTCCATCATAAAGCGATCACGTGCTGCAGATGGAATATCAAAAGTCTCTTCTTTTTCCACTTGGTTTCTATCGGCAAATACCAGCATGTGTGGGAAATAATGTTCTTTGTTAAAAGCGGTAAGAGTGCGTTCGGCCATCACGCGAAGCAATAATGAGTGAACTTGGGGGCGTGCACGATTAATTTCATTGAAGAAAAAAACTGATAAATTTTCGCCAGACATCAACAGAGGGCCAGCACTCACGTGTGGCTTCCCATCTTCGCCCAAATAAGTGTGATAAACCAAATCATTAGGCATTAAATCAATCGTGCCTTCGACCCGTTGATAGCCACCACCAATGCCACGTGTAAATGCTCGAAGTAGGGTCGTTTTACCAACACCCACATCGCCTTCTAGCAATACGTGACCTCTTGCAAAAATTGAGGTGGTAATTAAACGTACGGGATTTTTTTGACCTACAACGACTTTATTGACTTCTGATTCTAAAGTAAGCGCATGATTGCGCCAATCGGTTAGTTGTGCGTCGCTCATTTAAGGTGTCCCTGTAAGTGATTTGTTAGAATTTTGTAACGGAATGTTGCAAGTTTAAAGCTTTTGCTACGGTTTGTGTATGGTTCAGTTTGTTTAAACTTATTTAAAGTTAATCATAATATAAATGAAAAGTTTAAAGATGTATACAGGGTTGTATACATCTTTAAACTGGATAGATATATTTTTTATAAAATAATGGCTTTAATAAGACCTCTGTAGCAGATAGATGATGATTAATCAGAAGTGTTAAATACAGCACAATGCACTTTAATCAATTGAACAATCTGCAATATTTAAACTTTCTATCTGTCTCTGAATAACCACACTAGGCAAAAATAGTGGATAATTGAAGTTACGTTCTGTAGGTTTAAAACCTAGGAATTTTTATAACTTGATTATGTTTTACTAAAAAAATTCAATGACAAAACAAAATAGCTTTACCAAAGAAGAATTACTTAAATGCGGCCGTGGTGAAATGTTTGGTGAAGGTAACGCCCAGTTGCCTTTGCCGCCGATGTTGATGTTTGATCGTATCGTATCTATCACCGAGGATGGTGGTAAGTATGGTAACGGACAAATTATTGCCGAATTGGATATTAAGCCTGATTTATGGTTTTTTGATTGTCACTTTACTGGTGATCCTGTTATGCCAGGTTGCTTAGGGTTGGATGCAATGTGGCAGCTTGTAGGGTTTTATTTAGGATGGTCTGGTGGCCCTGGTCGCGGACGTGCGCTTGGTGCAGGTGAGGTTAAGTTTACTGGACAGGTGTTACCAACCGCTAAGATGGCAACTTATACGATTGATTTAAAGCGCGTAATAATGCGTAAGTTGGTCATGGGTGTGGCAGATGCCACAATGAGCTTAGATGGTCGAGAAATTTATGTTGCAAATGATTTGCGCGTAGGTTTGTTTACTAGAACAGATAATTTTTAATTTAATCTGTTCAATAATAAAAAAAGATTTTAGGGGGGCACGGAATGCGTCGCGTCGTGATTACAGGAATGGGCATTGTTTCTAGTTTGGGAAACAATAAAACAGAAGTTTTAGATAGTCTGAAAAATGGCAAATCTGGTATCACCTTTCAACAAGAATATGCAGACAATGGCTTACGCTCAAACGTTGCAGGGTCAATTAAAAATTTAAATATGGAAGAATTGATTGATCGTAAGTTGCTACGATTTATGGCTAAAGGACATGCATACGCTTGGCTTGCTATGCAAGAAGCAATAACTGATGCAAACCTAACGGAAGATTTAGTTTCTAATGTGCGCACCGGACTAATAGTGGGTGCTGGCGGCACATCGACTGAGAGCATGTTGGAGGCAACTAATACTCTGCGTGAAAAAGGCATACGACGTGTCGGACCTTATATGGTGACAAAAACAATGTCTAGTGGCATTGCTGCCTGCTTAGCCACTGGCGCGAAAATCAAGGGTGTAAATTATGGCATCAGTTCAGCGTGCTCTACCAGTGCTCATTGTATAGGCGCAGGGGTTGAGCAAATTCAATTGGGTAAACAGGATATTGTATTTGCTGGGGGTGGTGAAGAGGAGCATTGGACGATGTCTTTCTTATTTGACGCCATGGGCGCGTTAAGTAGTAAATATAATGAAACGCCTGAAAAAGCCTCTCGTACTTATGATGCAAGCCGTGATGGATTTGTGATTTCTGGTGGTGGTGGGATTGTGGTATTGGAAGACTATGAGCATGCGAAGGCCAGAGGCGCAAAAATATATGCAGAAGTTATCGGTTATGGAGCAACTTCTGATGGCTATGATATGGTTGCGCCAAGCGGAGAGGGCGCAGTGCGTTGTATGCGTCAAGCATTAGAAGGTGTTGATGGTAAAGTCGACTATATTAATACGCATGGCACCAGCACGCCGGTAGGTGACACAAAAGAATTAGAAGCTATTCGTGAAGTATTTGGTGTTAACGGCTTACAACAAAGCCCTGCAATTGCCTCTACAAAATCACTTTCAGGTCACGCACTAGGCGCAGCCGGTGTCAATGAGGCTATTTATACTTTGCTGATGATGGAAAATAATTTTATTGCCGCTTCTGCCAATATTGAAACTTTAGATCCAGAGGCTGGAGACCTGAATATTATACGTACGCGTATCGATAATATTAAGATTGAAACAGCTTTGTCTAATAGCTTTGGTTTTGGTGGTACTAATGCCACCTTAACGCTGTCTACTAAAAATCTCTAGTCTGTTTGAGGTAGGGCCAACCAAGGTTTTATTAAAACTGAAATGAGAGTTGCTTCAGCTATAGGTCTTTTATTGTTGCTTGCTGGATGTGTTACGTTGGCAGAGCGTACGTACAATATTACTGCCGCGCAAGTTCAGAAAAAAATTAATGATAGATTGCTGACGCCAATTCCACTTCTTAAAGTTTTCCATGTCAATTTAACCAATTCGCTGGTTAAATTTGATGGTAAAAATGGTCGCATGCAAACCACTTTTGATGTTGATTTAGCTTATTTGCCTACTAATAAGCACATTGCAGGTAAGTTGGTCGTGTCTGGTGAACTACGACTTGATTCAATGGCCAACTCAATTGTCTTGGATGAGGTTGAAGTAGAACAATTAAGCTTAGATGATTCAGCAACCAAGTATGCTGATTTTGCGCATGGACTGGCACAAAATTTAGCCACAGAAAAACTAAATGGTATGAGCTTGTACACTATCAAGTCAGAAGACCTGAAGTTTGGAACAACGCTGTATCAGGCAAAAAATATTCAAATAACCGATCGTGGTTTACAAATGACTTTTAGCCCAATTAAGTAGATAAAGATATCGCTACAGAATCAAAGCTGCCAGGACATTGCGCCCCTCACTCATTAAGATATTGTAAGTTCTACAGGCGGCAGCAGTTGTCATACA
This sequence comes from Sulfuritalea sp., assembly GCA_021738125.1. Lineage (GTDB taxonomy): Bacteria > Pseudomonadota > Gammaproteobacteria > Burkholderiales > Methylophilaceae > Methylotenera. The sequence continues at coordinate 59,998 of JAIPCR010000001.1, read as the reverse complement.
CTCAAGGGGAATGGCTCTTTCGGTCAGTGATTGATAGAATTTAGCCTGTAAAAACTGGTGTTTTACGCCTGTCCCTAATAACACGACTTCTGGATTAATATTGGTAATTTTAGCTAAGTGCTGTTCAGATAATTGACTAAAATCTTCCACATTCCAATCAGTTATTAGTTGCTTTGGCATCACAATTAAGCTGTGCATATAACGTTGTTTATTAATTTCAATATAGCTGTCGCTATAAGCGGTAATTAAATTATTATTTTCAGCCGTAGTTAAATGCAATTTCATTTTAATATCCCAGCAGTTTGATAGCCTTGCCAGGCTTTCGTTGAACCAAAGCCTCATTCTAATGTAAACTAGCATCTTTAACTATTGTGCTTTTTAAGTAAAACTTAACTAAACACCAAAGCATCATGCCGCCTTTAAATCAGCAAAAAAAACTAGAAAAATCTAATAAGCTTGCAAACGTATGCTATGACATTCGCGGACCTGTTTTACAGCGTGCCCGCCAAATGGAAGAAGAGGGGCATCGTATTATCAAGTTGAATATTGGTAACCCTGCTGCATTTGGTTTTGAGGTGCCTGAGGAAATTCAACAAGACGTAATACGCAATATGGCCAAAGCTGGGGGCTATACTGATAGCAAAGGCCTATTCGAGCCTCGCAAGGCGATTATGCACAGCACACAAGCTAAGCATATTGCCGGCGTGACTGTAGATGACATCATTATTGGTAATGGTGTTTCTGAGTTAATCGTGATGGCCATGCAAGGCTTGCTGAATAATGGCGATCAAGTCCTAGTGCCTATGCCAGATTATCCTCTGTGGACTGCTGCTGTGACACTGGCAGGTGGTACCGCGCGCCATTATCTGTGTGATGAGGCCACTGGTTGGATGCCGGATTTAAAAGACATGGAAGCGAAAATCACTGCCAATACGCGTGGTATTGTAGTGATTAACCCAAATAATCCAACGGGCGCATTGTATCCACGTGAAATTTTAGAGGGCATTATTGAAATTGCTCGTCATCATGATTTAGTGATTTTTGCCGACGAAATCTACGATAAAGTTTTATACGATGGGAATTTACATACTTCTATCGCTTCACTTGCCGATGATGTTTTGTTTGTTACATTTAACGGCTTATCCAAGAACTACCGCACCTGTGGCTATCGTGCAGGCTGGATGATACTAAGTGGTGAGAAGAAACATGCAAGTGATTATATTGAAGGCTTGAACATGCTTGCTTCAATGCGCTTGTGTGCCAATGTTCCTGGTCAATTAGCGATACAAACTGCATTAGGCGGCTACCAAAGTATCGACGATTTAGTGGCTCCTGAAGGTCGACTCTGTAAGCAGAGGGATATTGCTCATGCGTTACTAACTGCTATTCCAGGGGTGACGTGTACAAAGCCTGCGGCAGCGATGTATTTATTTCCAAAATTAGATCCTAAAATCTATCCAATTAAAAATGATCAGCAATTTATTTTAGATTTATTGTTGGAAGAAAAAGTATTGTTAGTGCAAGGCTCAGGGTTTAATTGGCAAACACCAGATCATTTCCGCGTAGTGTTCTTACCCAATGTGGATGACTTGACGGAAGCAATTCATCGCATAGCAAGGTTTTTAGAAAGTTATAGAAAAAAGCACTCAAAATTAGATGGAGTAAAGGTTTGAAGCAGCTTAATGTAGGTATTTTGGGTCTGGGCACAGTTGGCGGCGGAACGTATACAGTTTTAACGCGCAATGCGGCAGAAATTACACGTCGCACAGGATGTGCTATTAACGTTGTGCAAGTAGCTGATAGAAACATTGACCATGCAAAAACTGTGACTAATGGAAAAGCAGATGTCACGGGCGATGCTTCTGTTGTAGTTAACAATCCAAATGTAGATGTGGTAGTTGAGCTCATTGGAGGTTGCACGCTAAGTAAAGAGCTTGTATTAAGAGCGATTGAAAATGGTAAGCATGTGGTCACCGCTAATAAGGCCTTATTAGCATTACACGGCAATGAGATTTTTGCCGCAGCGCAAGCTAGAGGAGTCATTGTTGCCTATGAGGCTGCCGTGGCAGGCGGCATTCCTATTATTAAGGCATTGCGTGAAGGCTTAGGTGCCAATCATATTGAGTGGGTGGCCGGGATTATTAATGGTACGACAAATTTTATTCTTACCGAAATGCGTGAAAAAGGTTTAGCCTTTGCAGATGTATTGGGTGAAGCGCAACGTTTAGGTTACGCGGAAGCCGATCCTACTTTTGACGTAGAAGGCATAGATGCGGCACACAAGCTTACTATTATGTCAGCCATTGCCTTTGGTATGCCGATGAAATTTGAGCAAGCTTACACGGAAGGCATTACCAAGTTACAACAAACTGACATTAAATACGCTGAAGAGCTGGGCTATAGGGTAAAACTACTTGGGATTACCAAACGTACTGCGGCTGGTGTGGAGCTTCGTGTGCACCCAACACTGATTTCTGAAAAACGATTGGTAGCCAATGTGAACGGTGCTATGAATGCAGTAGTGGTAAAAGGCGATGCGGTTGGCCCAACACTCTATTACGGCGCGGGCGCAGGGTCTGAGCCGACGGCCAGTGCGGTGGTAGCGGATTTAATGGATGTGGCGCGATTAAGTGATGCTACAGTCGATCAGCGCGTGCCTTATTTAGGTTTTCAAGTTGGGCAATTGAATGATTTGGCAATTCTGCCGATTGGTGAAATTAATAGTGCTTATTATTTACGTCTACGTGCTAATGATAAGCCGGGTGTATTGGCTGGCGTGGCTAAAATTTTAGCGGATCGCAATATTTCGATAGATGCATTGTTGCAAAAAGAGCCCGATGACAATGAAACAGAAGCAGACATTGTTATATTGACACACATTACCATTGAAAAAAATATGGATGCAGGGATTGCTGAAATAGAGGCTTTGCCAGCCATTGTTGGTAAGGTGGTAAAGGTTCGTATGGAAGAGTTGGGCAAATAAGCAATCGTGAGTATTGTCGATGTAATGGCAGTGCCGTAATTTGAGAGATTTGAATGAAATACATTAGTACGCGTGGACAATCACCAGCATTAAGTTTCAGTGAAATTTTACTTGGAGGGCTAGCGCCAGACGGCGGCTTGTATCTACCGGAAACCTATCCACAGTTTACTGATGTAGATTTGACCACTATGCGTGGTATGAAATATGCCGATTTAGCTTTCGCTATTTTAAGTCGCCTGATTGATGATATCCCAGCGATAGACCTAAAGGCGATTATTGATAAGACTTATCGCTCTGATGTATATGCTTATACGCGGCCAGGTCAAGATGCTACTGAGATTACGCCCACCCTAAAATTAGAAAATAATTTATATCTATTGAGCCTGTCTAACGGCCCTACATTAGCTTTTAAAGATATGGCGATGCAGTTACTAGGCAATTTGTTTGAGTATGTACTGACTAAAACGGGTAAAACAACCAATATATTAGGCGCTACTTCTGGTGATACAGGGTCTGCTGCTGAATATGCGATGCGCGGCAAAAAAGGGATGCGTGTATTCATGTTATCACCCAACAAAAAAATGAGTCGATTCCAAACGGCGCAGATGTTTAGTCTGCAGGATGAGAATATTTATAACATTGCTGTGAATGGCGTGTTTGACGATTGTCAGGATATGGTAAAAGCTGTATCAAATGATGCCGAATTTAAAGCTAAATATAAAATAGGTGCAGTCAACTCTATCAATTGGGGACGCATCGTTGCGCAAGTTGTTTATTACTTTAAGGGTTATTTTGCTGTTACTGAGAACAATACGCAAAAAGTGAGCTTTTCTGTGCCGTCAGGTAACTTTGGTAATGTTTGCGCTGGGCATATTGCCCGCATGATGGGTTTGCCTATAGATAAATTGGTTGTTGCCACTAATGAAAATGACGTGCTAGATGAATTCTTTAAGACGGGTGTTTATCGACCGCGAGGGTCAGCTAAGACTTATCATACATCCAGCCCATCTATGGATATTAGTAAAGCCTCTAATTTTGAACGCTTTGTATTTGATCTTGTGGGCAGAGATGGTGGCAAAGTGCGGGAGCTATGGGCAAGTGTAGATGGTGGTGGTGCTTTTGATATTAAGCCACTGTTAAAAAAATTACCAGAATATGGTTTTGTATCTGGCAGTAGCAATCATAGCAATCGCATGCAAATGATACGCGAGACCTACAAAAAATACGCAGTCACTATAGATACGCATACAGCCGATGGTTTAAAAGTTGCCTTAGAGTATCGTGATATTAATATTCCTATGATTGTCCTTGAAACTGCACTGCCTGCTAAATTTGAAGACTCAATTATAGAGGCCTTGGGATCATTACCAGAGCGTCCAGCAGCTTTAAATGGAATTGAAGGATTGCCACAGCGTTTTGATGTAATGGATTTTGACGTTGCTAAAATTAAACAATACATTGTAGATAAAGCGAGCTAACACATGCAGGTTTATCATGATTTACTTAACCATGTTTTGTTGCATGGTAATAAAAAAGAAGATCGCACTGGTACAGGGACGTTATCGGTATTTGGTTATCAAATGCGCTTTAATTTGGCAGATGGGTTTCCACTACTTACTACCAAAAAAGTACACTTAAAATCAATTATTCATGAGCTACTCTGGTTTCTGCAAGGCAGTACCAATATTGCCTATTTAAAAGAAAATGGTGTACGTATTTGGGATGAGTGGGCGGATGCAGATGGTAATTTAGGTCCGGTATATGGCTATCAATGGCGGAGCTGGCCAAAAGCAGATGGCACACACATCGACCAAATCGCACAAGTAGTGAATGCAATAAAAAAAAATCCAGATTCGCGGCGCTTAATTGTGTCAGCATGGAATGTTGCAGATGTTGATCAAATGAAGTTGCCGCCTTGCCATGCTTTTTTTCAGTTTTACGTGGCGGATGGTAAGTTAAGCTGTCAGCTATATCAGCGTAGTGCCGATATTTTCCTTGGCGTCCCATTTAATATTGCTTCTTACGCATTGCTGACCATGATGATGGCGCAAGTGTGCGGCTTAAAGTTGGGCGATTTCGTGCATACTTTGGGAGATGCACATATATATACTAATCATATGGAACAAGTTCAAGAGCAACTAACACGTGATATACGTCAGCCTCCAAAAATGCAAATTAATCCTAATGTAAGTGATATTTTTAGCTTTAAGTTTGAAGATTTTAACCTTGAGGATTATGATCCGCATCCGGCTATTAAAGGACTCGTGGCGGTTTGAAAAATAATATTTCCCTCATTGTAGCCTTAGCAAAAAATAACGTCATTGGTCTAAATAATACTTTGCCTTGGCATCTGCCAGAAGACCTCAAACATTTTCGTGCACTGACCACAGGCCACCATATTATTATGGGCCGTAAAACTTACGAGTCGTTAGGTCGCTTGTTGCCAGATCGCACTACAGTAATTGTTACGCGCAATAATGATTACCAAGTGGATGGTGCATTAATAGCACATTCGTTAGATGCTGCTATTGCATTGTGCCAAAATGACGAAGAAGTTTTTGTGATTGGCGGGGCTGAGTTATACCAAGTTGGCATTAAGCTGGCTAATAAGCTCTATATCACTGAGCTTGAGCTAGATGTACCTGGAGACGCATACTTCCCAGCCTACGATGTAGCGGAGTGGCAAGAATCCTCACGTGAAGCACATACTTCAGCGCAAGGCTTGCTATTTAGTTATATTACCTATATCCGTAAAATAAACTGATTTACTGCGCAACACAATCTACATAGTAAATTGCTTTACCATCCACTACTTGTTTGACTAAGCCATGGTTGTCAGTCTCAAAGCCTGGGAATTTTTCATTAAATTCACGCGCAAATTTTAAGTAATTAACAATCACTTTATTGAACTGTTCTCCAGGTATTAATAATGGAATACCTGGTGGGTAAGGCGTTAGGAGCACGGCAGTAATGCGGCCTTCTAAGTCGTCAATTGCTACGCGGTCAATGTTACGATGTGCCATTTTTGCAAATGCATCGGTTGGTTTCATGGCAGGGACCATGTTAGATAAATACATTTCAGTCGTTAGACGTGCCACGTCATTGGCTCTGTATACTGCGTGAATTTGCTCGCATAAATCACGTAGACCCACTTTTTCATATCTAGGTTGTTTTTGAATAAATTCAGGTAATACCTTCCAAAGCGGCTGGTTTTTGTCGTAGTCGTCCTTAAATTGTTGTAAGGCCGCTACCATGGTATTCCAGCGACCCTTGGTGATACCTATCGTGAACATAATAAAGAATGAGTATAGGCCGGTCTTTTCAACAATCACCCCATGCTCAGCCAAGTATTTAGTGACGATAGCGGCGGGGATGCCAAATTTATCCGAAAAATTGCCTTTAATATCTAAACCAGGGGTAATAATAGTGGCTTTAATGGGGTCTAGCATATTGAAGCCTTCGGCTAAATTGCCAAAGTCGTGCCAAGCTTCATTAGCTTTTAGCATCCAAGCATCGCGTTCCTCTAAACCTTCTTCAGACAGGTCATCAGGACCCCAGACTTTAAACCACCAGTCTGCTCCCCATTCCTCATCTACTTTGCGCATCGCCCGTCTGAAATCTAAGGCTTCCATCAGGCTTTCTTCTACCAGTGCAGTTCCGCCAGGCGCTTCCATCATGGCAGCTGCTACATCAATACTAGCGACAATAGAATATTGTGGGCTAGTTGAGGTATGCATTAAATATGCTTCATTGAAAATATCGCGGTCCAACTTATTGTTTTCAGCATCTTGAACTAAAATTTGACTAGCTTGACTCAAGCCGGCAAGTAACTTATGGGTAGATTGTGTTGAAAACACCATGCTTTCTTTGCAACGCGGACGCCCCTCACCAATCGCATGATAATCACCGTAAAAATCATGAAATGTAGCATGAGGTAGCCATGCTTCATCAAAGTGCAAAGTATCAATTTTGCCGTCAAGCATTTCTTTGATTTCTTCAACGTTATACAACACGCCATCATAGGTAGATTGCGTAATCGTGAGCACGCGTGGCTTGGATTTTTTATCGGTAATAAAGGGGTTAAGGTCAATTTTCTTTTGAATGTTTTCCCATTCAAATTCACTTTTAGGGATAGGCCCAATAATGCCAAAATGATTACGTGTGGGCATTAGAAATACTGGGATTGCACCGGTCATGATGATGGCGTGCAATATTGATTTATGGCAGTTACGGTCTACCACAACTACGTCACCTGGCGCTACTGTGCTGTTCCAGACCATTTTGTTAGAGGTTGATGTGCCATTGGTGACAAAATATAAATGGTCGCAGTTGTAAATGCGCGCTGCATTGCGCTCAGAGGCCGCGACAGGGCCAGTATGATCAAGTAATTGACCAAGTTCATCTACCGCGTTACAAACGTCAGCGCGTAGCATGTTTTCACCAAAGAACTGATGAAACATTTGACCTACTGGGGATTTTAAAAATGCCACGCCACCAGAATGGCCTGGGCAATGCCATGAATATGAACCATCTGCTGCATATTCTGTTAATGCCTTAAAGAATGGTGGTGCTAGGCTGTCTAAATATGTGCGTGCTTCGCGAAGAATGTAGCGCGCCACAAATTCAGGCGTATCTTCATACATATGAATGAAGCCGTTCAGTTCTCTTAAAATCTCATTAGGAATATGGCGTGATGTTCGTGTTTCACCATGTAAGAAAATTGGAATTTCTTCGTTGCGATAACGAATCTCGTCGACAAATTTACGCAAATTATCTAAAGCATCGCGATTTTCTTCAATAAACTCGTTATCATCAATAGATAAAATAAAGGCGGAAGCTCTACTTTGCTGCTGTACAAATGAGGTAAGGTCGCCGTAGCTCGTTACGCCTAATACTTCAAAGCCTTCAGCCTCTATGGCCTTGGCGAGCATGCGAATGCCCAATCCAGATGAGTTTTCTGAGCGGAAATCTTCGTCAATAATGACAATAGGAAAGCGGAACTTCATTCAGTAGATTCTCTTAATTAAATCTTAGGTAAGGTTACGCCAACTTGACCTTGATATTTTCCACCACGGTCTTTGTAACTCGTTTCACAAACATCATCTGCATCAGCTTCAAAAAACAACACTTGTGCACAACCTTCATTTGCATAAATTTTAGCGGGCAGAGGTGTGGTGTTGCTGAACTCTAATGTGACATAACCTTCCCATTCAGGTTCGAATGGTGTGACATTCACAATAATGCCACAACGGGCATAGGTTGATTTGCCCAAACAGATAGTTAGCACGTTGCGTGGTATTCTAAAATACTCAACAGTACGTGCCAGTGCAAATGAATTGGGTGGGATGATGCAGTAATCAGCATTCACTTCTACAAATGAATTGGGATCGAAATTCTTAGGGTCAACAATCGTACTATTGATGTTAGTAAAGAGTTTAAATTCTTTACTGCAGCGAATATCGTAACCATAGCTAGATGTACCATATGACACCATGCGACTACCATCGGCATTTTGCTTGACTTGATTAGGCTCAAATGGCTCTATCATGCCATGCTGCTCTGCCATTTTACGTATCCATTTATCTGATTTTATGCTCATAATTGATGTTTTTTTCTGGGGTTGAAAGATAAAAAAGCGGAGTTACTAACCCCGCTTTTAGCCCGACTTTAGTAAGTCCAGATAATAGCAATAAAATTACTATTAGTTATAAATTTTTAATGTTTATCGCCACCTAATTCAATGCTATAACGCCAGAACTGATCTTTAGCATCAAAAATTACGCAAGATTCTTCAGGGTCGCGGTTACCAGCTCTGTATTGATGTACGGGAGATTTGTCTTCTGCCCAAGCTTTAACAATAGGGTCTATTAAGCGCCATTGTGCTTCTACTTCGCTAATATGTAGGTAGAGTGAAGGGTCACCTTCCATTAAGTTAAGTAAAAGTGATTCATAAGAATCGATACTTTCATCACCTTGCTGCCGTTGAGGGCCGTCTATACTTAGCGTGCGAGTAGCAATATCTAGACCTGGAATCTTAGATTCAATTTCCATTTTGATGCATTCGCGTGGCTGAATGTTAAGTGTTAACCAGTTTTGATGTTGTGTGTCATTCAATTGCATAGGCGCTTTTTTGAATCGAATCGAGACGGCAGTATTGCCTTCATGCATTCGCTTTGCAGTTCTTACATAGAAGGGCACACCCTTCCAGCGTGGATTATCAATAAACAATTTCAGTGCTGCGTAAGTTTCTGTGACACTTTCGGTTACACCTGCTCTAGCAAGCTCATCTAAATAACCCGGGACATTTTCACCGTGACCATCCCCTACACAAACCCGCCCTGAAGCATATTGAGCACGAAATGCATTTTTGTGTAATTCATTCACAGGTAATGGTTGAATCGCTTCTAGGAGCTTAATTTTTTCTTCACGGATACTGTCTGGCGTTAAATCTTTAGGTTTTTCCATAGCGACTAATGCAAGCGTCTGTAATAAGTGACTTTGTACCATGTCACGTAAGGCGCCTGTATTATTGTAAAACTCAGTGCGGTCACCTACACCTAAAATTTCATTATTAGTAATTTGTACATGGTCAATATATTGGTTATTCCAAAGTGGCTCGAACATAGTGTTGGCAAAGCGCGTCAACATGATGTTTTGTAGAGCAGATTTACCTAAATAATGATCTATACGGTAAATTTGACTTTCTTTTAAATGTTTGGTGATTGATGTCTGTAGCGCCTGAGCTGATGGCAAGTCAGTGCCGAACGGCTTTTCAATTAATACCCGACGCCAATATTTACTTTCATCTAGCAAACCTACACTCGATAGTTGTTCAACAATGGGTGCAAAATCAGTGGGTCTAACCGATAAGAAGTAAGCTAAATTTTGTGGAAATACTTTTTCATCGCTCAATGATGCTTTCATTTTATTAAATGCATCTGGATCAGTTGGCGGGTTAGCATGATAGTGATTACGGGCGATAAAGCGATCGAACACTGCTTTGTCGTAACCATTTTTAAATTTGGCATCTAAAATCGATTTGATATCGGCTTGCCATGCTTCGCGTGACACATCACCGCGACCTACAGAAAGAATCGCCATATGATCAGGTAGGCGGCCTGCTGCATCTAAACGAAATAGTCCAGGTATTAATTTGACACGAGATAAGTTTCCGCTAGCGCCAAAGAGTACTAGAGTACAGGGGTCAATTTTTTTAGCCATTTTAGAACCTTAAAATTTAAATGTTTGCTTAAGTAATAACGAGTGTCGTATCGGTAATCATTATTACTTAAGCGATTTTAGTGATGGATATTGAAGACGTTATTAATTAATGACGGCTTTCAGCAGGTGCGCCGTCTGTTTCCATATCTAAATCACCCCAGCCTAGGCGGCGATGGAATAGTTCGAGTAATAAATCCCAGCTTAAGCGTGATAGTGCGGGGTCGTAGCGGTGACCTTCATCGCGCATAAATGCATGTTGACCATTGAACTCGTGCCATGTGTAACGGGTACCCACCTCGTCAAGGCGTGCTTTTACCATATTGCGACCTTCTAATGGCACATGTGGGTCTTGGCGACCCCAAATATGTAAAAGTTCACCTTTAATTTCGCCGGCGCGTTCTAATGAATTATCGTTTTTACCTAAACCTAATGCTTTTTTGTGTATGTCAGTGGCGTAAAAACAGACTGCAGCAAGCACACCTGGGTTCATAGCGGCACGGAATGCCAAATGGCCCCCTACGCAAATACCCATCACACCAAGGCGCCCTGTGCAATCGCTGCGTGATTTTAAGTAATCTAGTACTGCGCGGGCATCGCTATCATAGGCATGAATTTCTTTGGTAATTTTATGGGCATTGCCGCGCGTGGTGCCTTCTTCGTCATAAGGAATCACTGTGCCTGCAGGCTCAAGTTCATGGTAAATTTCTGGACAAGCTACGATAAACCCATGGCCAGCAAGCATCGCTGCGGTGCGGCGAATAGGGGCTGTCACCTGGAAAATCTCTGAGAACATTAAAATGCCAGGATAATTGCCTGGTGCAGCGGGGCGGAAAATATGCGCACGCATTTCACCTGTTGGAGTGTTGAGATCTACAATTTCACTGTCTTTAATTAGCATTTTTAGTCCTGATAATGTGTATTAAGAATAGCCGTATATGATAAAGCAAGCAGGCTAATTCATACAGTGTTTTGCTGTAAAAAGTATAAAAAGCATGACAACTTGGCTAATTTAGTGTCAAATTCTGCCTAACTTTTTTGATGTGAGATATAACTAATATGCAGGCTAAACATACACGATGGAAACGCTTTGAGAGTATAGAATGTTTGAGGCATGGTGTATGTGAGGCAATCGTAAAAAGCGCCGAAGAAGCAATAGCTGAGCGAGGGCGGTTTTCAATCGTACTTGCTGGTGGCAACACGCCTCGCGCTGTATATCGTTTGCTACGAGAATTGGACTTGGATTGGTCTAAATGGCATATTTATCATGGTGATGAGCGTTGTTTACCGGTAAATCATGAAGACCGCAACAGTCTGATGGTCGAACAGGTTTGGCTGCATTATGTGGATGTTCCGACAAGTCAGGTTCATGATATTCCTGCTGAATTGGGACCAATAGATGGTGCAAAAGCTTACGCCCAGACGTTAAGTGCCGCACCTGCTTTTGATATGGTACTTTTAGGATTAGGTGAAGATGGACATACTGCATCACTATTTCCCAATCATGCACTAGATAATACTGCAGACGCAGTTCCTGTGTTTAATTCCCCTAAGCCGCCAGCAGAGCGAATCAGCCTTAGCCAAAATCGCTTAAATAATACGCGGCAAGTGATTTTTATTGTTACAGGGTCAGGTAAACAAGAGGCTGTTGATAACTGGCGTAAAGGAATTGCTATTCCAGCTACATTGATTGCACCAGAAAACGGTGTAGACGTATATTGTTATGAAGTTGAGTTTACTTAGTCTTGATTTTATCTAGTAAATTACCCAACAATATTAGCTGCTCTTTTTGAATGGCGATTAACTCGCTCCATTGCTCTGTTCGCAATGCATCTATCTTTTCGTGTAGCAACATGATTTCGAGTTCAGCTTTAAGGTTGACTTCATAATCGTGGTCAGCATTTAAACGATCTTTTTCACCTTGCCTATTTTGTGACATCAAGATGATAGGTGCTTGTATGGAAGCGAGCATTGATAAAAATAAATTCAACAGTATGTATGGGTATGGGTCAAATGTTTTGTCGTAGTTAATCAGAATGTATGAATTAAGAATTACCCAGAAGACTAGGGTAATTGCAAACAACATAATAAAAGACCAAGAACCCCCGAATTTAGCGACGGCATCCGCTGCACGCTGACCAAAAGTAATGCTGACATCAAGCTCTTTGGAAGTGTCACGCGATATGTGTTTTCTCTCGGTAATATGACGCGCAACTTTTTTAGTGCGCTCATCCATACTTTCGTAAGTTGAGCCTATCAGTTTTTCCGCAATGCCGTGTTTTTTTTGATTCATATCCACCAGCAATGCCTAGCTATTTTGAATGACAATATTTGGAAATTTAGTGCTGTGATCTTGGCTTGAGTTGGCTATTTTAATGGCAGCAGCACGCGCTATTTTTTTATAAATAGCAGCTATTGGACCGTTGGGATCAGCAATTACAGTTGGTTTCCCGCCATCAGATTGCTCACGAATTGTAATATCTAGTGGCAAGCTGCCGAGTAAATCGACGTTGTAATCCTTACACATTAATGCGCCACCGCCACTGCCAAAGATATGCTCTTCGTGACCACATTGACTGCAGATATGTGTGCTCATATTTTCTACAATACCTAAAATTGGAATGCTGACCTTCTCAAACATTTTTAAGCCTTTGCGCGCATCCAGCAAAGCGATATCTTGTGGCGTCGTCACAATAATCGCGCCGGTGACTGGAATCTTTTGTGCTAGAGTGAGCTGTATATCACCTGTACCTGGCGGCAAGTCAATGATTAAATAGTCTAAATCGCGCCATTTTGTATCACGTAACAATTGTTCTAAAGCACCTGTGACCATAGGCCCGCGCCATACCATAGGGGTGTCATTGTCAATTAAAAAACCAATGGACATCGCTTGTATGCCATGCGCTAACATTGGATCCATACTTTTCCCATCAGTACTTTCAGGACGTCCATTAATGCCTAGCATCTGCGGTTGACTTGGACCATAAATATCAGCGTCTAATAAGCCTACATTTGCGCCTTCTGCAGATAAGGCTAAAGCTAAATTGACAGAAGTGGTTGATTTACCAACGCCCCCTTTGCCTGAGGCGACCGCGATAATATTCTTCACATTGGGCAGTAAGGTGACACCTTGCTGAGCTTTGTGCGCAACTATACGGCTACTTATATTGACTGTGACTTGGCCAATATTCGGCAGTGCTTTGAGCGTATTAGTCACTAATACTTGTACATCGGCCATGACCGATTTTGCAGGGTAGCCAAGTACAATATCAACACTGACGTCATTACCATTAATTTTGATGTTTTTAGCAGATTTGCTACTGATAAAATCTTTCCCTGTATTGGGATCTATACATACCCTTAAAGTGCTTTGAATGAGTAATTCCGAGATTGCCATTACGTAAATTCCTATTTTTAATAATTAAGATTATTAACTTGAGTAAAAAGATAAGGTATTTTAACTGATGTGTTACTAGCTTGGGTGTTTTGTATCAAAAATTGGCTTGGCGAGCTAAGTATATTAATTAATCCTGAGTTAATAAATGCATTAATCAATGCTGGGTTATGCTCACTTCATTTGCTAGAATAGCGTTTTAGCTTAATAGATCCATTTATCTCATGGCAACTGTAAAATCTCCTCGTAAAATTCTTGTTACTTCAGCACTTCCCTATGCCAACGGTAGTATCCATTTAGGTCACTTGGTCGAATATATTCAAACAGATATTTGGGTGCGCTTTCAAAAAATGCAGGGTCATACAGTGCATTATGTTTGTGCTGATGATACGCATGGTACGCCAATTATGCTGCGTGCCGAGAAAGAGGGGGTTACGCCTGAAGCCTTGATTGAAGGTGTACACAAAGAGCATTCAGCAGATTTTAAAGAGTTTTTAGTCGAGTTTGATCATTACTATTCAACCAATGCACCTGAGAATAAAGAGCTTTCACAAAGCATCTACAAGAAATTAAAAGCCAATGGGAAAATAGCCACAAAAACGATAGAACAGTTTTATGATCCAGTCAAAAACATGTTCTTACCAGACCGTTTTATTAAAGGCGAATGCCCAAAATGTCATGCCAAAGACCAATATGGCGATTCGTGTGAAGTTTGTGGCGCTACTTATAACCCCACTGAATTAATCAACGCTTATTCTGCAGTTTCAGGTGCGGCTCCCATTCGTAAGGAAACTGAACACTACTTTTTTAAACTATCAGAATGTGAAGATTTTTTAAAAGACTGGACACGTTCAGGGACCTTACAAGGTGAAGCTGCCAATAAGATGAGTGAGTGGTTTGAGAATGGCTTAAATGATTGGGATATCTCACGTGATGCGCCTTACTTTGGCTTTGAAATCCCAGATGCGCCAGGTAAATATTTTTATGTATGGCTAGATGCACCTATTGGTTACATGGCTAGCTTTAAAAAATTATGTCGTGATGCAGGTTTGGATTTTGATGAATATTGGAAGAAAGATTCATCCACTGAACTGTATCACTTTATTGGAAAAGACATTCTTTATTTCCATGCGCTGTTTTGGCCTGCCACTCTAGAGTTTTCCGGATATCGTAAACCTACACAAATTTTCGCACATGGCTTTTTAACGGTAAATGGCGAGAAGATGAGTAAGTCACGTGGCACGTTTATTACAGCACGTAGCTATTTAGAGCATATTAAAAATCCAGAGTATTTACGTTATTACTACGCAGCCAAGCTGAATAGCTCGATGGAAGATATCGACTTGAGCTTGGATGACTTTGTTGCACGAGTGAATAGCGATTTGGTGGGTAAGTACATCAATATCGCTAGTCGTACAGCTGGATTTATCAACAAGAGATTTGATGGGAAATTAAAGGCGACAACTAAGCACCCAGTGATTGAAGCTTTGAAAGGTGCTCAGAAGCTTATCGCTGAAGCATATGAAGCACGAGAGTATGGTAAAGCCTTAAGGGAAATTATGCGTCTAGCGGACCTTGCTAATGCAGATGTTGCTGAAGCGGCGCCATGGGTTAAGGCAAAACAAGCGGGTGATCTTGCAGCGCAAGAGTTGCATTTAGACTGCTCCGCAGCGCTGGAAATGTTCCGATTACTTTCATTGTATCTCAAGCCTGTATTGCCAAAATTAGTTGCTGAAGTTGAGCGATTCTTAAATATTGCCCCGTTAAATTGGGGCGCTGTGGCCGACTCAATGACAGATGGACATCAAATTAATGCCTATGAACATTTAATTACACGTGTAGATACAAAATTAATTGAAGCTATGACTGAAGCTAATAAAGAAAACCTAACCGTCTCTCCGCAAGTCGCTGCGCCAGTAGCTAAGCCTATGGCAACAACAGTTTTGCCTGAGGCTGAATATATCAGCATAGATGACTTCACTAAAGTGGACTTACGTATTGCTAAAATCGTCAATGCTGAGCATGTGGAAGGCGCTGAAAAGTTATTGAAATTAACTTTAGATATCGGTGAAGAAAAATCACGTCAGGTATTCGCAGGCATTAAATCAGCTTATGACCCCACAACATTAGTAGGACGATTAACGGTCATGGTCGCAAATTTAGCGCCTCGTAAAATGAAGTTTGGCATGAGTGAGGGCATGGTATTAGCCGCCAGCGATGAAAATGGCGGGCCATTTATACTGAGCCCTGATGCTGGTGCAAGCTTAGGTATGCGTGTTAAATAGTAGCCAATGCCGCAAGCTAATTAGGACTGTGTTTAGTTAACTTTAGCTTGCAGGAGCCAAGAAATTATAGGCGCTGTATTACTTAGTTTTCACTTTTATAGGTTTGTTAGTTTTGCTTTTGGTTAATTTGCTTTTTTTTGCGATAGATTTATTTGCAACGTTCTTTTGAGTAGACGTTTTTGACGAAGTTACTACTTTAGCTACAGGTTTATTTTCTTTGTCGGCGATGATGACTTTTTGGGTTGCAGCTACCTTTTTAGGCGGTTCAGCTTTTATAGTTTGAACAGGCTTAGTGTTAGCAGGTTTGCTGGTAGCAATGCCACCAATTACAATGTCCTTACGCATATTTTTTAAAGTGACTGGACCTATTCCATCTACTTTATCGAGATCATCAATACTTTTAAAGTTGCCATTTTTTTTGCGGTACTCAAGAATTGCTTTTGCTTTTACGGGGCCGATGCCATCTAAGCTTTCCAAATCTGCCTGTGTGGCTGTATTAATGTTAACAGCAGCGAACGTAGTGAGGCTGAAGCTTAGCAATGTAAATAATGCGAGTAACATTCTTTTCATTTTGACTCTCCAAGTTTGAAAATATAATCGTTTTAGACGCTATGTTAACTATTCAAATATCAGCGATAAATAATAGCGTAAATAGCTAATTGATTACAACTTAGTTAATTAAATGAATTTTATTCGCTGTGATGAATTTATTGAATGACACATTCAGCGTGAATTGACTCTAGCATTTTAAGAGGGTCTGATGCTTGAGTGATGGGTCTGCCTATCACTAAATAGTTAGACCCATTTTTCAGTGCATCTGCTGGAGTGACAATGCGGGACTGGTCATCTTGACTTGCATTGGCTGGGCGTATGCCTGGGGTCACTAGGCAAAAGTTATTACCTAATTGCTTGCGTAGCATGCTCGCTTCAAGTGCAGAACAGACGACACCCTCTAGGCCAGCTTGCTGTGTGAGTGTGGCAAGTTTAAGAACGTGCGTTGTTAAGTCTGTTGTAATTCCAATTTGATTTAAGCTAGCTTGGTTCATGCTAGTCAACACGGTGACAGCGATTAACAAGGGCTTAGTTTCAGTGCTTTTGACCGCCTCATTTGCCGCTTGCATCATTTCTAATCCACCACTAGCGTGAACGTTTAGCATCCATATGCCTAATTGGCTGGCGGCGGCACAAGCTTTTGCAACCGTGTTTGGAATATCATGAAATTTTAAATCTAGAAATACACCAAAGTTTGCATGTACTAATTG
This sequence comes from Sulfuritalea sp., assembly GCA_021738125.1. GTDB lineage: Bacteria > Pseudomonadota > Gammaproteobacteria > Burkholderiales > Methylophilaceae > Methylotenera. The sequence goes on along the minus strand of JAIPCR010000001.1, from coordinate 42,856 downwards.
TTCGACAAATTTCGGACCTTCAGCAGTAAATAGCTCTTTGCCTACTTTAAGTCTGCATAAGGAGGGATTAAGTTGTCGAACTAATTTGAGTGCAGCATCAGCATCAGCATAGTCGAGTGCTACTATTATTTTAGGATCGTTGCAGTTAGTGATTGATTGGGACATGATTTAGATTATTGGTGAATATACATTAAATAGTAGTAGGTTCAGCTGGCAGTGCTTCCCATGCATTACATGCTGGGCATTGCCAGTGATGGTACTTGGCTTTAAAACCACATTGCTCACAATGGTAGGCGGTCTTGTTGCCGATGGCGTGGCGTACCGCTTGCTGCATGAGTTGCGTGTCTTGAGCACTTGAATTCTTTTGATTTTGTGGATGATTACTTTCTACAATAGCGCGCGCCTGCAAAAGTTGATCTAATGTATTTAAACTAGGTTTTCTAATTAACTCATTACGTGCAAGTTTTGCAGCACTGTCAGCACCTTCTTCATCTAAGATAGCCTCAAATAGTACGTTGAGTAGTGATGATAGTTTGTAAGTTTGCAAATAAGCTTGTAGTAGGCTTAAGCCTTCTGATGTTTGATTGAGGGCGCGGTAACTATTGATTAATTTGGGTGCAATTAAGCCTAGATATTCAGGCTTTTGAAATTCAATCCGTTTCCAAGTAGAAATCGCTGCTTTGTAGTCTTCAGCTTCTATTTCTATGTCACCTAATAATACATTGGCTCTAACACAATTTTTATTGGCATTTAGCGCTTGATCAAGTTCGAATCTAGCAGTATGTGTGTCATTGGCTAATTTAGATTTCACCGCCATTTCACAGTAATAATGAGATATTTCTATGCGAAATGGTATGCCGGATAAACGTTCCAACTCGGTTGCGGCTTTAATAGCACGTTCCCATTCTCGCTCACGAACATATATTTCTAGTAGTGCGCGCAGGGCAGGTTGGCGATAGCGATTATCATTCAGCGATTCAAATAATTCTTCAGCCCGATCTAGTAAACCGGCTTTTAAATAATCTTGCGCAAGCTCTGCCGTAACTGCCAATTTTTGTTGAGGCTCAAGTTCTTTTTTTTCAAGTAAATTGAGATGCAAATGAATGGCACGGTCCACTTCACCACGTTTTCTAAAAAGACTACCCAATGCAAAATGAAGTTCCAGAGAGTCAGTATTAGCTTGTACAGCTTCACTGAAAGCTTCAATGGCTTTATCTTGCTGATTAGTAATAAGAAAATTTAAACCTTTGAAATATGCTGCAGGTAAGGCGGTAGACTCTGCTAGCAGTTGCTTAAGGTCTATACGCGCAGCTAGCCAGCCTAGACTAAAAAATAACGGTAGTGTTAACAGCCACCAAAACTCAAATTCCATGAGGATTCACTTTATGAGGCATGTGTTGGTGATGGAGGTAGTTCATACAGGTATGATTTTAACTTAATTTTAAAAGTAAGTAAGATTTTCTGGATCTGGGGAATAAAAAACGGCAACTATTTAAGTTGCCGTTTTTTATTGTGTAACAAGGAAGATGCTTTAACCTAAATCCACACGCTCACGTAGCTCTTTACCAGCTTTAAAATGAGGTACATGTTTTTCTGGTACCTGTACTTTACTGCCGGTTTTAGGGTTGCGACCTAAGCGAGGTGGGCGATAATTTAAGCTAAAGCTTCCAAAACCACGTATCTCAATACGTTCGCCAGTGGCAAGGTTATCAGACATTGCATCTAAAATCGCTTTTACTGATAGCTCGGCGTCTTTCACTACTAATTGCGGGAAACGCTCCGCAAGTAGCGTGATTAGTTCAGATTTAGTCATGCTTATGCGCCTTTATCTTGTCACCAGTTAGCTTATTTCTTGCTATCTAATTTTGCTTTTAATAAAGCACCGAGGTTGGTTGTACCTGCAACAGCACCATCATCTGGCACTTTTGAAGCAACTTCTTTAGTTTTAGCAGATTTAGCTTTAGGTTTAGCTTCAGATTTATCTTCTGAAACAGATGATGCGCCAGATGGATCAGCAGAAAGTTGTTTCACCCCAAGTGAAATACGTTCTTTTTCTACATCTATAGCCAAGATAACAGCTTGTAACTCATCACCTTTTTTGAAGTTACGAATAGCTTCTTCACCAGTTTGCGTCCATGACAAATCTGACAGATGTACAAGACCATCAATGCCACCTGGCAAACCAATAAACACACCGAAGTCAGTAATAGATTTGATTTGGCCAGCTACTTTGTCGCCTTTAGCGTGTGTTGCTGAGAAATCATCCCATGGGTTTGCTTGGCATTGTTTCATACCTAATGAAAGACGACGACGGGCTTCATCAATTTCAAGAATCATCACTTCTACTTCATCACCTAACTGAGCAAGTTTGCCTGGGTGAATATTTTTGTTTGTCCAATCCATTTCAGAAACGTGCACTAAACCTTCAATGCCTGGCTCGATTTCAACAAACGCACCGTAGTCAGTTAGGTTAGACACTTTACCGAATAAACGAGTGCTGACTGGGTAACGACGTGTTAGAGCAATCCATGGGTCATCACCTAATTGTTTGATACCTAATGAAACACGGTTTTTCTCTTGATCAAATTTCAAGATTTTAGCTTCAACTTCTTCACCTACAGTTAATACTTCTGATGGGTGTTTAACACGACGCCATGCTAAGTCGGTGATGTGTAGTAAGCCATCAATGCCGCCCAAGTCAACGAATGCACCATAATCAGTAATATTTTTAACGATACCTTTTACTACTGAACCTTCAGCAAGTGAACCCATCAATGCTTCACGGTCTGCACCAGCGCTGACTTCCATTACTGCACGGCGTGAAACTACGATGTTGTTACGTTTACGATCGATTTTAATAACTTTTAAATCACACTCTTTATTTTCAAATGGTGTGGTGTCTTTTACTGGACGTACATCAACTAATGAACCAGGCAAGAATGCCATAATGCCGTTGACTGATACGCGTAAGCCGCCTTTAACTTTACCGCTCACGAAACCTTTAATGATGCGACCTTCGTTCATCGCATCTTCTAAATCTAACCATGTTTCCATGCGCTTGGCTTTTTCACGTGATAGTAATGTTGAACCAAAACCATCTTCAAGTTTTTCAATTAATACTTTTACAAAGTCGCCCACTTTAACTTCAAGTTCACCTTGAGCATTTTTGAATTCTTCAGCAGCAATAACGCTTTCTGATTTTAAGCCAGCGTTAACGATGACGTGATCTTGGTCAACAGAAATAACCTCAGCGGTGATTACTTCACCAGAACGCATTTCTTGATGAATTAAACTTTCTTCAAAAAGCGCGGCAAAAGATTCCATTGAAGAAGATGAAGCAGTAGATTTAGAAGTAGAAGCCATTAAATAAAATTACCTAAAAAATAATCCCACCTAGCAGTGGGTTGATTAAAAAAACTGCGGATTAATGTAATGCGCAGACGAAAAATATTCACTAAATTTGAAAGAATAGAATTATAACTAAAACATTGAAAAATAAAAGACTATTTACATAAATTACGCTGAAAATTATATAAATCGTTGATATTTATCCAAAACGTAGTTAACTGCTTGAGAAATCGTCAAATTATCGGTTTCTAACAAGACGGCATCATTGGCCATAATGAGTGGTGCACTCGCTCTATTTTGATCTCTGGCATCGCGTTCTAGTAAATCCTGCAAGATGCCATCGTAGTTAGCAGCTTGTTTTTTATTGATTAGTTGTTGATAGCGTCGCGTTGCGCGAACTTCAGTAGAGGCTGTTAAAAAAACTTTTAATGGGGCATCGGGAAAAATGACGGTGCCCATATCACGCCCATCTGCCACTAAGCCAGGTGCTTTACAAAACGCATGCTGTATCTCAATGAGCACCTTACGTAATGGTTCATGTACCGCAACTTGTGATGCACCTTTGCCCATGGCTTCAGTACGAATATCGCTAGTAACCTCTTTGTTATTTAGAAAGACTTGATCATTGATAAACGTTATTGCTAGACTTTTCGAACATTCAGCAATGGCTTGTGCATTTGACCATGCAATATTTTGTTGTTGTGTTGCAAGGGCAACGATGCGGTACAAAGCGCCAGAATCTAAATAATGAAAACCAAGTTCTGTTGCTACCAACTGTGCCACAGTGCCTTTACCTGATGCGGAAGGCCCGTCTATAGTGATGACTGGTATTGCTGAATTCATTGAACAATCTTTGCTAAGCATGAAAAGTAATCAGGGAAGGTTTTGTTGACGCATTTTGGATCATTAATGACGATGGGTACGCCACCTAAGCTAACTAAAGAAAAGCACATGGCCATACGATGGTCGTCGTAGGTGTCAATTACGGCATTCGGGATTAGTTTAGTCGGTGGTGTGATTTTAATAAAATCCGTGCCTTCAACAACAGTCGCACCCACCTTACGCAGTTCGGTTGCCATGGCTGAGAGTCTGTCTGTTTCTTTTACGCGCCAACTGGCAATATTTTTGAGTGTAGTCGTTCCATCGGCAAATAAAGCAATGATGGCCAGCGTCATCGCAGCATCAGGAATGTGATTGCAGTCGAGGTCTATTGCTTTAATTTTTACAGCTTTGTTGGCAGTAATATGATTTTCACCATATTCAATATGACCGCCCATCATTTTGAGTGCTTCAGCAAATTGTACGTCACCTTGTATGCTATGTTGACCTATGCCATCGACGCAAACTTTGCCAGCTAATACGCCGGCAGCTAGAAAATAAGATGCACTAGAGGCATCGCCTTCAACAAATATTTCTTGAGGACTGATGTATTGACTGTTAGCCGCTATGGTAAAACTTTGCCAGCCATCACGATGAACTTGTACGCCAAACCTCGCCATGAGATTAAGGGTAATTTCAATATAAGGTTTTGAAATTAATTCACCGATAACTTCTATAGTGGCTTCTTGTTTGGTAAGGGGCAGTGCCATGAGTAGGGCAGTTAAGAATTGGCTAGAAACATCGCCTCGTATTTGTATGGGCTTACTAAAATTGGGGGTTGCTGGTGAAATTTTTAGTGGAGGAAAACCTTCATTACCCAAGTACTCAATCTTAGCACCAGCTTGATTTAAGGCATTTATTAAATCGCCGATAGGTCGCTCATGCATACGAGCTACACCTGATAGTTGGTAATGGCCGTCTGAAAAAGCTAGTGCAGCAGTGAGTGGTCTAAATGCAGTGCCAGCATTACCAAGAGATAAATCAGCATTTTTATTAGGAAAGTTAGCGCCACAACCAGTGACGCGCCATGCATTTTCAGCGAAGTTTTCTAATTTTACGCCTAGTTTCTCTAAGGATTCCAACATGCGTGCGGTGTCGTCAGAAGCCAATAAATCGCGAATTTCAGTTGTACCTGTTGCCAGTGCGGCCAGCAATAAAGTACGATTTGAAATGCTTTTAGAGCCAGGTAAGGTCATACGGCCATCAGCGCGACTAGCCGGAGGTAAGGTCAGTTGTTCCATTTTATTTCTTTTTAATAGTTTTTCGGCTAACTTTTGGATTTTGCCCAAGCATTACGAGCAACGCTTGCACGCTCGAATAACGCTTCTAGTCCATGACTATCCTCATTCTCAATGAGTTTTTTCAGGATAGACAATTCAGCTTGGTATGCGGTTAACTCATTTAACAGGGCGTTTTTATTCGCTAAGCTAATATCTCGCCACATTTCTGGGTGACTGCCTGCAATGCGGGTAAAGTCTCTAAACCCGCTAGCGGCAAAGCTGAATAGCTCTGAAGCATTTGGACGAGAAGCAATATCCTCGACTAAAGCAAAAGCTAGTAAATGCGGTAAATGGCTGACGCTAGCAAAAATACCATCATGAGTTTCGGCTGACATTTGACTGACTTTTGCTCCGCAGGTTTTCCAAAGGCTATTAACACAGGCAAGCGCTTGTGCGCTCGTTTCTGGGGAAGGGGTTAAAACAACATTTTTCCCTACAAATAGGTCGGCCATTGCTGCTGTAACGCCACTTTTTTCAGCGCCAGCAATAGGATGCCCACCAACGAATTGACTAAACTGATTGCCCAAAATTTGTTTTGCGCAAACCAAGACATCGCCCTTGGTACTTCCAGCATCAGTCACTACTGTATTCGAATTTAAATGAGGTTTAATGGCTGACAATATAGAAGTCGTTTGTGCGACTGGTGCTGAAATTAAGACGATATCGGCATCTTTAAGCGCAGTTGCAATATCTAAGCTTGCAACATCTATTACGCCTAAATCGAGGGCGGTTTGTAGGCTTTGTTGACTGCGACCCATACCAACAATTTGTACACTGGCGTCAGCTTTTTTAAGTGCAAGCGCAACAGAGCCACCAATCAAGCCCACGCCAAAAATCACAATTTTTTTCAATTCACATAGCTCTATTTTTTTAAACAAAGTCGATTGTAGCATCGTTAGAATTAACAAGCAGAAGCCATGGCTGTTTTTTTACAGGTTTATATGAGTGAGCTAATTGTTTCGCCATTCGCCTGCAATCAATTTTTCTAAGGGTTTGTAATTTTGTTTATATGCCATTTTTCTGCTGTCTTTTATCCAATAGCCAAGATAAAGATAGGGTAGATTTAAAGATTTGGCCCATTCAATTTGCCAAAGCACGTTGTAGGTGCCAAAACTAGCTTTTGTATCAGCGGGGTTATAAAAAGTATAAACTGCTGAAATGCCATCGAAAACCATATCAATGACACTGACCATTTTCAATTCATCATTTTCTCTAAATTCGACTAGTACGCTTTCAACATTAGTTTGGCACAAAAAGTTTCGATATTGCTCAGCATCATCCTGTTCAACATTATCTTCTTCATTGACGTGCCTTGCTTTTTGATAATCAGCGTAGAGCGCATAGTGCTCTTCATGAAATGCGACTGGGAGTATAGTGGCGTTAAGATTTTTATGCTGTTTGTAAGCACGTTTTTGGCTACGGTTAGTATTGAAGTCTTGTAACACAACTCTCACCGGAATGCATTCTTGGCAGTGTTCACAATGAGGTCTGTAGGCAAATTTTCCGCTACGTCGAAAGCCTTGCTGAATTAATTCGCTATAAACATTGGCATCAATTAAATGTTGTGGTGATGCGATTAAGCTTTGTGCGAGTTTATTGGGTAAATAGCCGCACTTGTAGCCAGTAGTTACATAAAACTGTAGCTTGTGTAAGGGTGGTTCGCTAGCGAGCGTCATGTTTAAATTCTACCAGTTCAATCAATTGTTGTATGAATGCAGTGCGAGGGATTTCACGCCCGCCAAACTGTGTGAGTAGCGCTGTTTTCATTTGGCAATCTATCATTGCTATGTCTTGTTTTTGCAAATACGCTACCAAGTGGACAAAAGCGACTTTAGAGGCTTCGCTAACATGGTGAAACATACTTTCGCCATAAAACATATGGCCTATTACTACGCCATAGCACCCACCCACTAATTGATTATCTAGCCAAGCTTCCACGCAGATAGCGTGACCAGTGTCAAATAGATTGCAGTATGCATTAATCATCTCTGTGTTAATCCAAGTACCAGGTTGACCTTGCCGTTTGGCTTGACTACAGGCGGTTATTACTGAGCGAAATGATGTGTTAAAGCGTATTTCAAATGGTTGTTTTTTGACGGTTTTTTTGAGCGAAGCAGAAATTTTTAATTCGTTTGGAAAAAGCACCATGCGCGGATTAGGGCTCCACCACATGATAGGATCGCCTTCGTTAAACCACGGAAATATACCTTGTTGGTATGCGTTTAAAAGACGTGGTGTAGATAAGTCGCCACCAATAGCTATTAATCCATTAGGCTCTTTCAAAGCATTTGATAGTGTAGGAAATTCACAATTACCATCAATACATGCAACTCGCCCATTAGGTAATTGATAGTATGCATGAGTCATTGAGCGATATCCAAATTACGCTTTCTTAAATAATTTATCTGATTGTACTGTACGTATAATAGGTCAATTGAAACTAAACAATGAAATATCTTAGTTGAAAGGATTATGATGCAATATATCATCTTGAAATATTTAATCACAGCGGGCGTTGTCGTGCTTATTTCGGAGTTCGCTAAGCGAAGTGATAAGTTGGGAGGGCTGATCGCAGCTTTGCCTATGGTAACGGTACTTACCTTAATTTGGCTTTATGTTGAACACCAGCCGACCAGTAAAATTGCCAACCATGCTTACTATACATTTTGGTATGTATTGCCTACGTTGCCCATGTTTCTAATTTTCCCTTATCTATTGCCTAAATGGGGATTTGTATTGAGTTTAATTGCTTGTGTGATATTGACTTTAGTTGTCTTTTTACTATTTGCCATAGTGATGAAACAATTTGGGGTAGACTTGTTATAAATAGGGTTAATGAGATGCAAAATTGTTAAAAAAATCTTCTTAATCATACAATTAGCGCGTAAAATGCGGCTACTTTATATTTTGTAGCGAATATTTTGGAACAATACTTAACCATGCTTGCCAAGCCTATTCAAAGCTATCGTCCCTATTGGGCGAAACGCTTTGGTGCGGCACCTATTCTGCCTATGAGTCGTGCCGAAATGGATGCGCTAGGCTGGGATAGTTGTGACATTATCTTGGTTACAGGTGATTGTTATATTGATCATCCAAGCTTTGGCATGGCTTTGGTTGGTCGTTTATTAGAAGCACAAGGTTTTCGTGTAGGTATAATTTCTCAGCCTGACTGGCAAAATGCTAGTGCTTTCAAAGCGCTTGGTAGGCCCAATCTCTATTTCGGTGTGACTGCAGGCAATATGGACAGTATGGTGAATCGCTATACAGCGGATAGGAAAATCCGCAGTGATGACGCCTATACTCCAGATGCTGCACCGAACAAACGCCCAGATCGCGCAGTGTTGGTTTACAGTCAACGCTGCCGCGAAGCCTATTCTGATGTGCCACTGGTGATTGGTAGTATTGAAGCCAGTTTACGCCGCATTGCTCATTATGATTATTGGTCTGATAAGGTCCGCCGTAGTATTTTGGTAGATTCTAAAGCTGATATTTTGCTCTTTGGTAATGCTGAACGTGCACTGATTGAATTAAGCCATCGGATTGCCAAAGGTGAAAAAGTGGCGAATATTCAGGATATTCGCGGCACTGCTTTTTTGCGTAAGAAAACCCCAGAAGGTTGGAGCGAGATCGAAAGTACAAAATTAGACCGCCCAGGGGCAGTTGATAAGCATGTTGACCCCTATGAAATGAAAATGGGGAAGGCGGATGCCAGTTGTGCAACTGAGGACAGTCAAGTAAAAACAGCCTTGCCAGAAGGTACAAAAACCATAGAGATTGTCCGAAAACCAAAAGCAGATAGGTCTAAGCAAGTCGTTCGGTTGCCTGATTACGAAGCGGTCACACAAGACCCAGTGTTATATGCCCATGCTTCACGTGTGTTGCACCTAGAAGCCAATCCAGGCAATGCGCGCGCATTGGTACAAAAGCATGGTGACCGAGAAGTTTGGTTAAATCCACCGCCAATCCCACTTACGACTAAAGAGATGGATTATGTCTATGACATGCCTTATGCGCGTAGGCCTCACCCCGTATACAAAGACGCAAAAATTCCTGCTTGGGAGATGATTCGTTTTAGTGTAAATATTATGCGCGGTTGCTTTGGCGGTTGCACATTTTGCAGTATTACCGAGCATGAAGGTCGTATTATTCAAAGTCGTAGCGAAGCCAGTATCTTGAAAGAAGTAGAAGAGATTCGCGACAAAGTTGAAGGCTTTACAGGTGTTATTTCTGATCTCGGTGGCCCTACCGCCAATATGTATCGTATTGCTTGTAAGAGTGAGACGATAGAAAAATCTTGTCGTAAATTAAGCTGTGTTTATCCTGGAATTTGTGAGAACTTGAACACAGACCATAGCGCGCTGATTCAGCTCTACCGAAAAGCGCGGGCGCTTAAAGGCATTAAAAAAATTCTAATCGGTAGTGGTGTGCGTTATGACTTGGCGGTTAAATCGCCAGAATATGTGAAAGAGTTAGTACAACATCACGTCGGCGGCTATTTAAAAATCGCACCAGAGCATTCTGAAGAAAACGTGCTCAGTAAAATGATGAAACCTGGCATGGAGGCTTATGACGAGTTTAAGGCCATGTTTGAAAAATTCAGTGCAGAGGCGGGTAAAAAGCAGTATTTGATTCCCTATTTTATTGCCGCGCATCCAGGCACTACAGACCAAGATATGCTGAATTTAGCGCTTTGGCTAAAAAAATACGACTTTAAGTTAGATCAAGTACAAACCTTTACACCAACCCCTATGGCGATGGCGACTGCCATGTATCATTCAGGCAAAAATCCCTTACGTAAAGTGACGGCAGATTCGGAAAATGTAGCTATTCCTAAAGCGGGCAATGTGCGTAAGTTGCATAAGGCCTTTATTCGTTATCATGACCCGAATAATTGGCCTATGTTACGTGAAGCATTACAGAAGATGGGGCGTGCAGATTTAATTGGCAATGGCAAACAGCATTTAATTCCTGCTTGGCAACCTCTCTCAAATAAGCCAATTACTACGGTGCGTGGCGAACAGTTAGAGCGTACGGTAAGGCCTAAGCGAGTGGTGGAAGGTAAACGTAAATACTCTTGAGTTAATTGACGTGTGGCCCCGCTTTATATTGAATAATCTCGCTAGATTGCTTCACGTAAATTAATTTATCTGTATCAAATCCCAGTTCTTTAGCTTGCGCAATCAAGTGTTGTTTGATTGGGTAAGTGAGTTGTGGTGTGCGGGCAAGTATCCATAAGTAAGATTTATTCGGCCCACAAATCATCACATAGTTATAGTAGGGTTTATCGAGCGCAATAATGTTATAAGCGCCGTAGAATGGCCCAAAGAATGACACCTTAAGTTTGCCAGTATTTGTGTTATCTGCATTAGGCCGGTCAACAAAATACGCTTTGCCTTCGACTGCCTTCCATTCATTGGTTTTACTATTAAAACCACGATTAATTACTTTAATGCCACCTTCTGCCCTCAAACTATAAGTGGCCGTTACTTTTTCCAAATCACGTTCAAAGGAATGGTCAAGCCGAGCAATTTCATACCAAGTACCAAGATATTGATTAGCATCTACAGAGTCAATAATCTTTACATTATCAGGCACCCCCATGCAAGAAGTGAGTAATAAGCACAAAAGCCATAATGTTTGACGCATGATTAGATTACTCCGAGTTTTACCATATCGCTTTTACTCAACCACCGCCACTCACCAACAGCTAAATCAGCGGGTAACTGCAGATCACCAATTTGTATCCGTTTCAGCGCCTCTACGCGATTGCTAATAGCAGCAACCATACGTTTTACTTGATGATACTTACCTTCTGCTAGTGTCATATGGATGACATTGTCGCTAAGGCGAGTGCAGTCAAGTGCAGCGATTGGCGCGTCTTCATCAACCAGCTGTACGCCTTTTAGAATTTGGGCAATTTGGCTATCATCCACCGGGTGTTTACATGTGACCTCATACATTTTTGGCACCTTGTGTTTGGGCGAGCTCATGCGATGAATAAATTGCCCATCATCTGAAATTAGTATTAAGCCGGTAGTATCTTCATCAAGTCGACCTATGCATTGCACGTCGCGCACCACCAGTGGGTGAGGTAATAAGCTATAAATAGTTGGATGATGTTGGGTTTTATGTGAGCATTCGTAATTGCTGGGCTTATGTAACATTAAATACGATTTTTCACGATAATCCCACTTTTCACCTCGTACGGTATATTGCAGATTGTCTAAATCAAATTCAGCATTGGGATTATCACAAGCTAAGCCGTTGACGGTGATCTCGTTATTCCAAATCATGATGCGGCATAATTTGCGTGCACCAAAGCCTTGTTGATGAATAATACGTTCTAGCGTTAATTTTTTAGCCATAGCGATATTATAACGTGAGCCACTAATCTATGCCCATCCTTGACGTGCTTGTAGTAAGAAGCGTTATGATGAACGTTAAATTATAAATTGAATAAGCGATGCTTTTCAGCCTTTATTTCAGTTGCTAACTGACCTCAATTTAGGCTATTGTTAGGGGAATTATTGTAGTATTTTTAAGTTAATTTTTTGGTAAATTGAATGTCAGAAAAACACTTTACAGGTTTGCGTCCCAAAATGCTGATAGTTGTGGCGGCTGGGATATTGTTGCTCTTCACTTTGTTATTTCTAGTTGTACGAATCATGCTACTTGATGGTTATTTGAAGTTAGAAAAAGACAAAACCACTATTCAAGTGAAGAGTGCAGTGAGCATCTTGAAGGATCAGTCCAAGCAGTTAGATGGTGTAGCTACAGAGTACGGGCATTGGGATGATACTTATCATTATATGGCACAGCCTAATACGCGTTATGTTGACTCAAATTATAAAAATGAAACGTTTAACAATCTAAAAATAAAAGCCATCATACTTGTTGATGCACAAGGAAAGATTTTATATAAGCGTGGTTATGATTTTAATACGGGTAAACGCTGGCCTATCCCTGAGGCAATTGAACGAGAAGTAATTAAGGGGGGGGCGTTGTCAGATACTTCTAAGGCAAGTAAATTAGGGTTTTTTTGGACATCAGATAACGTCTATATTGTCTCGGCTGTGGATGTGGAGCCGAGTATTCTCAGTGATGATAGTTCGTACCGAGGCACGCTTATTATGGTGCGAGATCTTGATGCAACATTGATGGGACATATTGAGGATGTGGTTGGTGCAAAACTAACAATAGAGCCCTTAACAAATGATAAATTTTCTGATGTAGCGGCATCTTTGTTAAAAGATGCGGTAGTAGTGCAGCCGCTTGATGAAGCTCGAGTAGCTGGTTATGCCAAGATGGATAGTATTGATGCATCTCACCAACTCATCGTTAGCACTATAGACGACAGGGAAATCTTTAAACTAGGTGAGACTACCCTTACTTTCTTATCTTGGTCTACATCAGCGATTGCCCTGATGTTGGCGTTAATTAGTTGGCTATTTGACCGTTTAGTGCTAATGCGGTTGGAGCGTTTAAATGAAGATGTGATTCATGTGGGTGATGTAGGTAGCATGAGAACGCGCGTGAGAAATCTCGGCGGCAATGATGAGTTGTCTAGCCTTTCTCATGGGGTAAATGGCATGTTGCAAAGCTTAGAAGAGTCACAGTATGCCTTACAGTTAGAAAAAGAACGTGCTCAGGTGACGCTAGAGAGTATTGCAGATGCTGTGATTACAAGTAATGCGTCAGGTCAAGTGCTTTATATGAACGCGGTTGCAGAGCGTCTGACTGGCGTGACTTTAAGTGAAGTTAAAAATAAAAAAATCCAGTCATTATTCCGTTTAATGAGTGAAGGTAAAACCACGATAGTCGATAGTGCATGGCTCACAGATTCCTATAGTATTTTAGATGAAGTTATTCTTGAACGCGCTGACGGTCAAGAGTTCGTGCTTCGTAAGTCAGCCTCGCCACTATATGATCGAGATGGTAATACTTTTGGCGTGGTCACAGTGCTACATGACGTCACGATGCTGAGAACGCTATCTAATCAACTGTCATTCCAAGCTAGACATGATCAGCTGACAGGATTAATTAATCGCTATGAATTTGATCGAAAAGCACAAGATGCGATTGATGATACTGTTAACGGTGGCCGCACGCATTGCTTAGCCTATATTGATCTTGATCAATTTAAAGTGGTGAACGACACCTGTGGCCATATGGCTGGCGATGTATTGTTGCGACAACTTGCGCATCATCTTAAATCCAAAGTACGTAGCTCTGATTCACTCGCACGTTTAGGGGGTGATGAATTTGCATTGTTGTTGATGGGGTGCGATTTAGATAGAGCGCAAGTGATTGTGGAGGGCTTGTTAAATGCGGTGAACGAGTATCGCTTCACTTTTGATGATAAAGTCTTTAAGGTGGGCGCAAGTATCGGCCTTACCGAGATTGGATTAGAGAATACTCCTACATTGAGTGAGTTGTTGAGTGAGGCAGATTCTGCTTGCTATACAGCTAAAGAAGAGGGCGGTAACCGTATCTATGTATACCGTGCTGGCGATAAAGACATTAAAGAACACAATAACCAGCTTGAGTGGGTGTCACGTATTTATACTGGACTAGAGAAAAAACAGTTCGTTTTATATAGTCAGCGTATGGTCAGTTTGACAGAAGGTGCAGAGCTTCACTGCGAATTGCTTATTCGTATGCAAGGTATGGATGGTACTTTGTACCCCCCAGGTTATTTCCTACCCGCAGCTGAACGTTATCACTTAATGCCAATGATAGACAGATGGGTGGTGGGTGAGGCGCTAGCAATTATTGCGCGCAAGGGAGCGAGCTTTCCTTATGTGTGTGCGATTAACTTGTCAGGCCAAACATTTTCAGAAGCCGGCTTCCTTAACTATGTGCTGAGCCAAATTAAACAGCATGGGGTTAATCCGCGTCAGATTTGCTTTGAAATTACTGAAACAGCAGTGATTGCTAATCTTGATAAAGCGCGCCAATTCATGCAAGCGCTACGTGAGATTGGTTGCCGCTTCTCATTGGATGATTTCGGTAGTGGGCTGTCTTCATTTGCTTACTTGAAGAATTTAGATGTCGACTTCCTGAAAATTGATGGGATGTTTGTTAAAGCAATTGCTCACAATAAAGTTGACCGTGCCATGGTTGAGTCCATTAATAATGTTGGCCACATCATGGGTATACATACGATTGCTGAATTTGCTGAAACCGATGAAATTCTTGATGTGCTTAAAGAAATCGGTGTGGACTATGCGCAAGGTTATGGCGTGGCTGAACCTGAACTATTTGAAAATGCTTTCTTTGTTAAAAAATAAAGTGTCTATCAGTTTTTAGCTGAATCCATAGGTGACAACAGGCGTTAGTTGCTTCAATTCTTCATCACTGTATAAGCGGCTATGTGCAATAAACGCCAAGCCAGTGCCGCAGTCTAGTGAAAACGAGCCGCTAGAGCCAGGTAATGCATCTATTATCGTGTGCATGTTTTCTGCAAACTGAAAGTGATTGTGGCCCATATAAAACATAGCACCTTCAGCTACTTCACCTATCACAATATCTGATGGACTGGGCTTGAATTCACTCGCCGGCATACACAGTGGCACACTTCCTTCGCAACAACCGCCTGATTGAAAGAATAAGATAGGACCATGCTTAGCGATGAGTTGATGAATTAACTCAGTGGCGGCAGGGGTTGCAGATACACGTTTAGTCATCACTTAACTCCAATATAAAAAAAGAGGCGGGGTTAGCCGCCTCTTGATTTTAATCTTGTTTAAATACTAAAACAAGAAATCAGTGCAACAAGAATAATTAGAAAAAGCCTAGTTTTTTAGGGCTGTAGCTGACTAATAGATTCTTAGTTTGTTGATAGTGATCTAGCATCATTTTGTGTGTTTCACGACCAATGCCTGACTCTTTATAACCACCAAATGCTGCGTGTGCTGGGTAAGCATGGTAGCAGTTAGTCCATACGCGGCCAGCTTTAATGCCACGACCCATGCGGTAAGCACGGCTACCGTCACGTGACCAAACACCAGAACCTAGGCCAAATACAGTATCGTTAGCAATAGAGAGCGCTTCTGCTTCATCTTTAAATGTTGTCACTGCTAGCACTGGACCAAAAATTTCTTCTTGGAAAACGCGCATTTTATTATGGCCTTTAAGTAGCGTAGGTTGAATGTAGTAACCTTCAGCAAGTGAGCCGCTAAGCACATTACGTTCACCACCAATAAGCACTTTCGCACCTTCTTGTCTGCCGATATCCATGTAAGCCATGATTTTGTTTAATTGGTCTTGCGATGCTTGCGCACCAATCATGGTATTTGGATCTAATGGGTTGCCTTGTTTAATGGCAGCTACACGAGGTAATACACGTTCCATGAATTTGTCGTAGATAGATTCTTGAATCAGAGCGCGTGATGGGCAAGTACAAACTTCACCTTGGTTAAATGCAAACAATACCAAGCCTTCAACTGCTTTATCAAAGAAGTCATCATCAGCATCTGCGATATCTTCAAAGAAAATGTTAGGTGATTTTCCGCCTAATTCCAATGTTGCAGGGATTAAGTTACCAGCGGCAGCCTGAGCAATCACTCGACCTGTTGCAGTTGAGCCAGTAAAGGCAATTTTGCCAATACGTCTACTGTTAGCAAGTGGTGCACCTACATCGCGACCATAGCCGTTCACGATATTAATAACGCCAGGCGGTAAGATGTCTGCAATCACTTCCATTAAAATCAAAATACTAATAGGTGTGAACTCTGCAGGTTTTAATACCACGCAGTTACCAGCAACGACTGCTGGTGCTAGTTTCCAAGCCGCCATTAAAATTGGGAAGTTCCAAGGAATAATTTGCCCGATAACGCCGATTGGCTCATGGAAATGATAAGCCACCATAGTCTCATCAATTTCACTTAAGCTACCTTCTTGCGCACGCATACAGCCAGCAAAGTAACGGAAATGATCAATCGCTAGTGGAATATCAGCATTCATTGTTTCACGGATAGGTTTACCGTTATCAATGGTTTCTGCTGTTGCAATTAGTTCAAGATTTGCTTCTAGGCGATCTGCAATTTTAAGTAGTAAGTTTGCACGTTCACCAGGTGCAGTACGGCCCCATTTATCAGCGGCGGCATGTGCTGCATCTAATGCAAGTTCAACATCTTCTGCACTTGATTGCGCTGCTTTTGTGTAAGGTTTGCCAGTAATAGGTGTAATAACATCAAAATATTGCCCTTTTACTGGAGCAACCCATTTCCCACCAATAAAGTTATCGTATTTGGCTTTGTAAGGTATTTTTACGCCAAGGCCCTTTAAAAGATCTAAACTCATGCTAACTCCTCTAGTTTTGCTATAGTTAATGTAGTGTATCTATCCGTAAAACTGCATTGCTTTGTGGATTTTTTATTATGTTTAAAACTTAGCTTAATACTTACTAATACCTTACCAATAAAGGGTTTTAGAATATAAGCCCGAACTAAACAATAAACCTTAGATGCCAGCAAATCAAGCGATAATTAAGGCATTTCTTATGTTTTATATAAGATATCTTTTTTAAAGTCGCTGCATTTGTTAGTTCATGCTCAGTATCAATTTGTAATAAGGGCTAGAAAATAGCTTGATGTACTAAAACTGATGGAATGCAATCAAACTACTTCATTAATCGATACAGAAGAGTGTAGAAAAGGTCAGCATCTTAAGCTATAGTATGCTGGTAGCTACAACATAAGAACATCATCGATTATTATTAATATGTCAGAAAATTTAGCGCCTATTTCTATATTAAGTCGAGAGTTTTGGATAAATTTATCTAACCCCACGCCTGCAGCTTTAGGTAAGTCTATATTATCGTTATTGGTACTGGCAGAGAGCCTAGTTTGTATTTTTTGGATATACACACTCTCAGGCTTAGGTGAAGGTTATGCCATCATTGCCTCTGTGCCTTATGTTTACCTAGTAGTATCTTACGTTAGCCTATATATATTCTATCGATTCAAACGATTTGAATACTTCACGTTTACCCAGCTCGTCATGTTGTTGGTCATGCCATTTTTTATGCAATGGGCTATTGGTGGTTTTGCGGCTTCTAGTGGTGTCGCTATTTGGGCTATTTTAGCGCCAGTCGGTGCGTTGATGATACTTGGTACGCGTCAGTCTAGTCCTTGGTTTTTGCTTTTTATAGGCTTAGCTTTTATTTCATGGAAACTCAATTATTACTTTGCGGGTAATGCGATGCCCATTCCAAATGATTTAAAAGACACCTTTTTCTTGATGAATATTACTGGCACGGCGTCCATATTGTATGGCGTATTGCGTTATTTTCAGACGCAAAAAGAGCGTGTGATGGCTTCATTGGCCATTGAGCAAGACCGATCAGAAAGGCTGTTGTTGAATATTTTGCCAGCGCCGATTGCCGCTAGACTTAAAGAAAATGATATGCGAATTGCCGATTATTACGAGGCGGTGACGGTCATGTTTGCTGACTTAGTTAATTTCACGCAAATCTCAGAAAAAATGCCACCAACGCAGTTGATTGATTTGCTATCTCAAGTGTTCTTAAGGTTCGATCAATTGGCAGAAAAATACCAAGTAGAAAAAATTAAAACAATAGGCGATGCTTATATGGTTATTTCTGGCGCTCCTGTCGCGTGTGATGATCATGCACATAGAATTGCCTCCATGGCACTAGAAATGCACGGCGCATTAAAAGAAGTGGCAATTAATGCAGGGTTGGATTTGACTATGCGCATTGGCATTCATACTGGGCCAGTGGTGGCAGGTGTGATTGGCAGCACTAAATTTAGTTATGACTTATGGGGTGACACCGTCAATTTAGCCAGTCGTATGGAGCACACTTGTCTACCTAATGCGATTCAAGTTACCCAGCAAACTCAACAGATACTTCAAGATGCCTATGTGTTTTCAGAGAAATCAAGCATAGAGGTAAAAGGTAAGGGCGCTGTGGATGCATTTTTATTGCTCAGCCACAAGTAGCCTATTCTTCTTTTTGTTTTTCACCAATATGTGTTTCGCCACGTTGTTTAGCTAACATTACTTGTTTTTGTCGTTCAATCAGGCGCGCGCGTTTATCTTCAGTTGTTTTATCAAAGCAGTAAGGGCAAGAGATGCCAGCACTATATTGCGGGCTTTGCATTTCTGCAGGTGAAAGCGGGTGGCGGCAGGCGTAGCATTGGTCAAATTCACCCACTTCCAAATTATGTTTTACGGCCACGCGCTGATCAAACACAAAACACTCGCCTTGCCACATACTTTCTGCCTCTGGCACCGTCTCAAGATATTTTAAAATACCACCTTGCAAGTGATAAACCTCTTCAAAGCCTTGATCCATCATATAAGACGAAGCCTTTTCACAGCGTATGCCACCGGTACAAAACATAGCCACTTTTTTATGCTTAGTTTTATCAAAGTGTTCGGCGATATATTCAGGAAACTCCCGAAAAGTCTTAGTTCTTGGGTCGATGGCGCCTTTAAACGTACCAATGTCCACTTCATAGTCGTTACGGGTGTCAATTAACATCACCTCAGGGTCAGAAATAAGTGCATTCCAGTCAGCAGGTTTTACATAGGTGCCTACTTTTTTCGTGGGGCTTACACCAGGCACACCCAGCGTTACAATTTCCTTTTTGAGTTTTACTTTCATACGATAAAAAGGATGCTCACTCGCAAAAGATTCCTTATGCTCTAAATCAGCAAAACGATTTTTAAAGCGTGGATTGCAGCGTAAGAATGTTAATAGCGCATGAATTTTTTCTGGCAAGCCAGCGATAGTGCCATTAATACCTTCTTCAGCCAGTAGTAAAGTGCCTTTAATGTGGTTATCTTGGCATGCTTTTAGAATAGGCGCTTGTAAAGCCTTGTAATCAGGCAGGCTGACAAATTTATACAAGGCGGCGGTTAAATAAGTGGGCTGAGTAGTGGCTAAGGTCATGGGAATTAGTTTTTTTGCAAAACGCTATGGTATCACTAGCCGCTTCTGTCGCTGAAAGGAATTATCAGGCAATTAACTTAGACTGATAGCGGACGTTTGGATTGCTTCTTTCGACCCATAGGAGTCATTGGGTATTTAGCACATCCTGAGCTATGTCTGTGTGGATGGGGTTAGTAGAGATACAACGAAAATAGCGAATGTCTTCAACTGGCCCAGAGCAGCCATCCATTAAGTTAATTCCTCGCTCTAAACTAGTTACAAAAAAAGAGGGCGTCTAACAAGACGCCCTAAAGGAGGAGAATAACAGCTTTGGAGAAGCTTGGTATTTAATAAGCACTTACCATGCCAAGTTTTTCATCCTTCTTAAAATGCCTGATGTGCTATGCAGATTTACTTAACGATTTGTAGACGGCTAAATATTCCAGCGCGCTTTTATCCCAGCTTAAGTTTTGCGTCATGCCGTTTTTTTGAATTTGTTTCCATGCATTCGCATCGTTATTAAATACGTTTAAGGCTTGGTTAATGCAATGGAGCAGGCTTATTGGGCTGGCTTCACTCATGACAAAACCATTGGCAGTTTTGTTTTTAAAGCTGATAAGGTTGGTGTCAATAACTGAGTCTGCTAGGCCGCCTGTGGCGTTTACAATGGGGGGTGTGCCATAAGCTAAACCATATAATTGATTGAGCCCGCAAGGTTCAAAGCGTGAAGGCATAATGAACATATCACACCCCGCCATGATTTGGTGTGAAAGCGGTTCGTTGTAGCCTATGGTCACGCTAATCTTAGTTGGGTTATTAATAGCTAAGGTGCGAAATGCACTCTCAAGGGCACTTTCACCGCTACCCAATAAAGCTAATTGACAACCAGCATCTATTAATTGTTGCAAAATAGGCACCAGCATATCTAGTCCTTTTTGATGAGTTAGGCGACTCACTACGCCTAATAATGGTGCACTTGCATCAATATGAAGCCCTAATTTTTCTTGCAATACTGCTTTAACTAGTTTTTTACCAGCCAATGTACTTGCATTATAATTTTTAACGAGATGTGGATCAGTCTCTGGATTCCATTCATCTGTTTCAATGCCGTTTAAAATGCCTTTAATTTCATTGCCACGCTTGCTGAGTAAGCCTTCTAAGCCAAAGCCAAATGCGGCTGTTTGAATTTCTTTGGCATAGCTTGGGCTGACTGTGGTGACTGAATCTGCATAAAAAATGCCGGCCTTTAAAAATGATAATTGCCCATGATATTCAAATCCTTCCACTGAAAAGCTGGTGTGTGGCAAGGCTAAAGTAGATAACCAGCCTGGTGCGTAGCATCCTTGAAACGCCATGTTGTGTAAGCTGATGACGGATTTTGCTGGGCTATGCTCAACTAATTTCATGTAAGCGGGCGTTAAACCTGTTTGCCAGTCATTACAGTGCACAATATCAGGTCGCCAGTCGCTTAATGGAGAATGTGGCCCACTTAAAATAGCGGCTACTTTAGACAGTATGCCAAAGCGCACAGGGTTATCTAACCATTCAAGCCCGTTTGCATCGGCGTATGGTCCGCCGTCACGTTCGTAAAGGGTGGCTGATTTAATCACCATCACTTTTACTTGGGTTTCTTCAATTGTCCCCAGCATTAGCGCTGCATTATGAATGACGGGTAAATTATCAAAGCTGGCAATGGCTTGCAGATTAGTGAGCTTATTTAGTACCGCAGGATAGCCAGGCACTAGTATGCGAATGTCTACGCCAAGGTTTTGTAAAGCGTTAGGCAAAGAGCCACTTACATCAGCCAAACCACCTGTTTTGATAAGAGGGAAAACTTCAGAAGTAGCAAAAAGAACCCGCAAAATATACTTTCTTGATAATGACGTTGATGCATTATTATATTGTATAAACGAATTGCTTTATCAATTTGCTTCAACAATGATTTTAGGAGTGGGTATGAGTTTTAATGGCTTTTTGGCGGTGGGTGCAGGCGCGGCAATAGGTGCTTGGATGCGGTGGTGGCTTGGCCTGATATTGAACTCAACTTTACCGGCGCTGCCTTTGGGTACCTTGGCGGCTAATTTGGTGGGCGGTTATCTGATTGGTTTGTTTATGGGATTATTTTCTTTAACGTCTTCATTTTCGCCAGAGTTGAGGCTGTTTGTGATTACCGGCTTGCTTGGCGGCTTGACGACATTTTCTACTTTTTCTGCTGAGGCGGTGACCTTGCTATCGCGTGGTCAATATGGCTGGGCGACCACACATATTTTAGTACATGTGTTGGGGTCGCTAGCCATGACCGGTTTGGGTTTACTTACTGTGCAATTAATACGCGGTTAAGCTCAGGTCAGATTCGTCATTTCATGGTAGGCATCACAAACTCAGCGCCAGCTACTTTGTTGCTAGCGGGCCAACGAGACGTGGTGGTTTTTAGACGGGTATAAAAACGCATACCCTCATTGCCGTATATGTGATGGTCACCAAATAGTGAGCGTTTCCAGCCACCAAAACTATGGAAAGCTATAGGCACAGGAATAGCCACATTCACGCCGACCATGCCGGCTTGCACACGTTGGGTAAATTCACGCGCCACTTCGCCATCACGGGTAAAAATAGCCACGCCATTACCAAACTCATGGTCATTGACTAATTGCAGGGCTTCTTCAAATGTTTCAGCACGCACTACCGATAATACTGGACCAAAAATTTCTTCTTGATATATACGCATATCTTTTTTAACGTGATCAAATATGCAGGGGGCTAAAAAGAAGCCTTGTTCATAGCCTTTATGCTGATATATGCGGCCATCAATCACCAGTGTTGCCCCTTCAGCAACACCTAAATCGACATAACCTTTTACTTTAGCGTAATGTTCGGGAGTCACCAAAGGACCCATATCTGCTTTTTCGTTTAGGCCTTGATCAATCGTAATGCCTTTGACTTTTTCGGTCAGCTTAGCAATCAGCGCATCAGCCACGTTGCCTACAGTCACAGCGACCGAAATCGCCATACAGCGCTCACCTGCAGAGCCGAAAGCTGCACCAATCAGTGCGTCTGCCACTTGGTCAATGTCAGCATCTGGCATCACAATTAAATGATTTTTTGCGCCACCTAAAGCCTGCACACGTTTGCCATTTTTGGTGCCTGTGCTGTAAATATGTTCTGCGATAGGGGTGGAGCCGACAAAGCTAATGGCTTGAATACGTTTATCCGTGAGTAATACATCTACCGCTTCTTTATCGCCATTAACTAAGTTAAACACACCTGCAGGCAAGCCTGCTTCGGCCAATAAATCAGCAATCATTAAACTGGCGCTGGGTGTTTTTTCTGAAGGTTTAAGTACAAAAGTATTGCCAGTGGCAAGCGCCATTGGAATCATCCATAGCGGCACCATAATGGGGAAGTTGAAGGGGGTAATGCCTGCCACTACGCCTAAAGGTTGGTGCATGCTGTAAGTATCTATGCCGGTGCCCACTTGGTCGTTATAGTCACCTTTCATGAGGTGCGGCATGCCGCAAGCAAATTCTACTACTTCAATCCCACGAGTAACTTCGCCACGTGCATCACTAATGGTTTTACCATGTTCAAGAGAAATGGCTTTGGCTAAATCATCCGCACGTTCATCAAGTAAGGCTTTAAATTTAAACATAATGCGCGCACGTCGTAATGCAGGAGTGGCTGACCATTCTGCAAAGGCCGCTTGCGCAGCGCTGATAGCCGCCTCAACATCGGTGGCCTTAGCGTTATTGAGTTGTGCTTGTATCTTGCCGGTAGCTGGGTTAAATACATCGCTATATCTAGTGCCGCTGCCGCTGGTATGCTGGCCGTTAATATAATGCCCTATGGTTTTAATGCTCATTTTGATGATTCCGATATTTTGTGATTAAGTATTCTGTTGGTTGTGCATTGCCCAAGCTTGCTCATTTTTAAGGTAGCTATTGGCGTCTAGGCCTGCTTCACCTTGAGCAATCACAAATTTAATTGCATCGCTCAAGGTATTAAAAATGCGGTCAATTTCATATTTCTCGATAGTGAGTGGCGGTGAAATGGCAATGATATCGCCAGTAAAGCGCACATGCACACCCATTTCATAACATTTTAAATAAGTTGCAAAGGCCAAAGCGCCGGGCTTGCCTGCAATCGGCTCAAACTCTATACCAGCAACTAAGCCTATATTGCGAATATCTTTCACCATCGGTAAGCCCTTAAGTGAATGTGCTGCTGTTTCGAAATAAGTGCTTAACGTGGCGGCTCTATCTTCTAATTTTTCTGTGGCAAAAATATTGAGTGTGGCAATCGCGGCGGCGCAGGCAATAGGAATCGCACTATAGGTGTAGCCATGCGGCAATTCGATAGCGCCAGCCGCAGAATTTTCCATAAAGGCATCATAGATATCGCGTTTAACGGCAACTGCACCCATCGGTACAACGCCATTGGTAAGGCCTTTTGCGCAGGTGAGTATGTCGGGTATGACATCAAAGTAATCCGCGCCAAATTTAGTGCCTAATCTACCAAAACCGGTAATCACTTCATCAAAAATAAGTAAGATGCCATGTTTGGTGCAAATTTCACGTAAGCGTTTTAGGTAAGCTGCCGGTGGCACGATGACGCCTGCTGAGCCCTGCATGGGTTCAATAATGAGTGCGGCTATCGTCGCTGGGTCATGCAAAGTCATCATGCGCTGTTCAAATTCATTGGCAAGCGCAATGCCGCCGTCAGCGGGCACGCCTTTAGTAAAGGCATTTTTGGCGATATCTAGCGGGTGGCGAATGTGGTCAACGCCCGCCAAGCTATTGCCAAAAGCTTTGCGATTGCCGGCAATGCCACCAACAGCAATACCCCCAAAATTAACGCCATGGTAGCCACGTTCTCGGCCGATGAGCTTGTTACGTAATGGATTGCCAGTGACACGATGATAGGCCAACGCAATTTTGAGCGCGGTATCGGCACATTCTGAACCAGAGTTAGTAAAGAATATGCGGTCTAAACCTGCTGGCATGTATTCGGCTAGTCGCTCCGCTGCCTCAAAAGCAAGTGGGTGGCTGGATTGAAAAGCGGGGGCGTAGTCTAGTGTCATTAATTGATTGCCAACAGCGGTGGCAATTTCGGCGCGGCCATGGCCGGCAGGTACACACCATAAGCCAGCAGTACTATCAAGAATTTCTCGATCATCGATGGAGGTGAAGTAGTTACCTTTAGCCGCTTTAAATAATCTCGGCATGGACTTAAATTGGCGGTTGGCGGTGAACGGCACCCAATAATTGGCCATATTCGGTAAGGTAACTGACTTGCTGCTAGACATGGTTGTTCCTGCAATATTGATTATTGGCAATATCTTCAGGTGTTTAGCATAGTGTGTCAAGGCTGGTTTTTTTTAAAACTATCTTGTTGATTTTATTGGTTTTAATTTATTAAATGTTATTGTATATTTAACACTTTAAACAGTGTATGTGGCAAATGGTAAGGGAGAATGATGATGGATGTAGATTTAGGGTCACGTTTACGCACGGCACGCTTGCGTCATCAGCTATCGCAGCGGGCGCTGGCAAAAAAAGCTGGGGTGGCCAATGCCACAATTTCGCTGATTGAGTCTGGCAGCACCAGCCCGTCTGTGAGTGCGCTAAAACGTATACTGGCTGGTTTGCCAATGACATTGGCTGAATTTTTCTCGGATGAATTGCCGGGTGCGAAAAGTGAGGTGTTTTATCGCGCACAAGAACTCACTGAAATTAGCGGTGGTGAAGGCATTTCATACCGTCAAATAGGTTCGGCTAGAGATGGTCATGTGTTGCAGATTTTGTTTGAAACATATGAGGTTGGTGCTGATACTGGGCCCATTATGCTGCAGCATGAGGGTGAAGAAGGCGGCGTGATACTGTCTGGTAAATTAGAAGTCACTGTGGGCGACTATACGCGGGTACTCGGAGTTGGTGATGCTTATTATTTTAATAGCCATGAGCCGCATCGTTTTCGCAATGCAGGTGGACAAACTTGCACTTTGGTGAGCTCTTGTAGCCCGCCTACATTTTGATTGAGTAGAGTATGCGTTATGGTAATTTAAGTGAATTAACTATGTCATTTAAAAATTAATTGGCATATATTCTGTATGTAAGTGTTATCGCTCGTTTTTGGGGAATCATTATGCGTGTGCTTGTGTTAGGTTCTGGCGTAGTAGGTGTAACTAGTGCTTATTATTTGGCAAAAAAAGGCTTTGATGTCACGGTAATAGATCGCCAACCTGCCGTAGCGTTAGAGACCAGCTTCGCTAATGCTGGCCAAATTTCACCAGGCTACGCTGCGCCTTGGGCTGCACCCGGGGTGCCCATGAAAGCATTGAAATGGTTGTTTCAGCGACACTCGCCACTGGCGATTAAACCTGATTTAACGCTGTGGCAGTTGCAATGGTCGCTCAAATTATTACAAAACTGCACGTCAAAAAAATATGCCATTAACAAAGAACGTTTGGTACGTTTGGCAGAATATAGTCGTGATTGCTTGGGTGAGCTGCGCGCCAGTACGGGTTTGGCCTACGAGGGACGCACTCAGGGTACTTTGCAGGTGTTTCGCACTCAGCAACAGTTAGATGCCGAAGCAAAAGACATTGCAGTGCTTGAGCGTTGTGGTGTGCCATTTGAAGCTTTAGATCCTGACGGTTGTGTGCGGGCCGAACCCGCCCTAGCTTTGGTTAAAGATCAGCTTTTGGGTGGCTTACGATTGCCGCATGATGAAACTGGCGATTGTCAGCTATTTACAACGAATTTGGCGCTAGAAGCCGCTAAACTTGGCGTGCAGTTTAGGCAAGATGTGACGATTAATCGCTTTGTGTTAGCTCAAGGTAAGCTGGCGGGCGTAGAAATCAGCACGGGTGAGGGTGTAGAGAAAAGTATAGAAATATTGCATGCTGATCAATACGTAGTTGCGCTGGGCAGTTACTCCCGCGCGTTAATGCAAGGCCTGGGCTTGCAAATACCGGTATATCCAGTGAAAGGATATTCGCTGACGGTGCCTATTGTGAATAGTGATGCGGCGCCAGTGTCTACGGTCATGGATGAAACCTATAAAGTTGCGATTACGCGGTTTGATAATCGTATTCGCGTGGGCGGTATGGCAGAGCTTGCCGGTTTTGATTTAAGCCTTAATCTGCGTCGACGTGAAACTTTAGAAATGGTGTTAAATAGCTTGTTTCCTGAGGCGGGAGATACATCACAAGCATTATTTTGGACAGGATTACGCCCCATGACGCCTGATGGTACGCCGATTATAGGATTGGCCTCGGCTATGTATGACAATGTTTGGTTGAATAATGGCCATGGTACTTTAGGTTGGACGATGTCATGTGGCTCAGGTCAAGTGCTGGCTGATTTGATGGCGAATCATCAGCCTGCCATTAAAACCGATGATTTGGCGCTTGGTCGATATGCGGGAAGTCGCTACAATAAGTGCGACCATTAATTTCATCTCATAAGTAATCGTATTTAAACTATATACCATGTCCCGCCCCGCAATCGCTCACATTCGTCTTGATGCTTTTAGACATAATTACCGTGTTGCTAAACAGCATTATGGTGGCAAAGCCTTAGCGGTCATTAAAGCCAATGCTTACGGTCATGGCGCAGTGCAATGCGCTAAATCAATCAGAAGTGAAGCGGATGGGTTTGCGGTTGCTTGCCTAGAAGAAGCCTTGCAGTTGCGTGAGGCAGGCATTACCGAACCGATTTTGCTATTAGAAGGATTTTTTGAAGCGGCAGAATTGGCTGATATTGTGGCGCATGATTTATGGATGGTGATTCATGCAGAATGGCAAGTTGAAGTATTGCTCGCGGCGAAACTTAAACATGCTGTACACGTATGGTTGAAAATGGATAGCGGCATGCATAGAGTGGGTTTGTCGCCCCATGAATATGGACAAGCCTATACACGCTTAAAAGCCCATCAAAATGTGAAAAATATTGTGCTAATGACGCATTTTGCCAATGCCGATAATTTAGCGTCTGCCCACACGATGCAGCAAGTACAAGTCTTTCAGGAGACGGTTCAAGACTTACATCATAGCGCTAATCTACAGACTAGCTTAGCCAACTCAGCAGCCATTTTAGCTTGGCCGCAAACCAAGATAACCGCTATAGAACATCACTGGTCTAGGCCCGGCATTATGCTGTATGGCGCAAATCCAATCATTCAGTCGACTGCAGATAATATACTGCAGCCTGTGATGCAACTTAATTCGCGCATTATTTCAACCGTCAAGATTAAAAAAGGTGATGCGATTGGTTACGGCAGTATATTTACCGCGGAGCGGGATACGACAGTCGGTATCGTCGCTTGTGGCTATGCTGATGGTTATCCGCGATCTGCAAAAACCGGCACGCCTGTGGCCGTAGATGGCAATATCACTCGCTTAATCGGGCGCGTGTCTATGGATATGTTGTCTGTTGATTTAACTGATTTGCCTGCAACAGGCGTAGGTAGCCAAGTCGAGTTATGGGGCAATCATGTCTCGGCCAATGCCGTGGCCAGTAGCGCGGGTACTATCGCTTATGAGCTATTTTGTAATGTTAAGCGGGCTCATTTTCAATATTTCGACCCATCCAATATATAATTTTTTACGCTGATTATTCAAAGGTTTTTATATGCATGTTATTCAAACGCCCAATGCCCCAGCTGCTATCGGCCCCTATTCACAAGCCATGGTGGTGGGTAATTTACTCTTCACTTCAGGTCAAATTCCACTGCGTGCAGACGGTACGCTTAATAATGGCGATATTACTGTGCAAACGACACAGGTCTTGGCAAATTTGAAGGCCGTGATTGAAGCGGCAGGTGCCGATTTAAACAAGGTGATTAAAACCACTGTGTTTTTAAAAAATCTAGATGATTTTGTTGCGATGAATACTGTGTATGGTGAGACTTTTGGTAGCCATACGCCTGCGCGCTCTACCGTCCAAGTGGCTAAGTTGCCGCGTGATGTATTGGTTGAAATTGAAGCCATAGTTTCGCTCGCATAAATAGGTCTACATCATTCGTTATCCGCAATACATAAAGGAAATATATGGCATTAGATTTATTTAGTCCGGTTAAGTTAGGCAGTATTGCACTTAAAAATCGTATGGTGATGGCACCACTCACACGCAATCGAGCAGGTGAGGGCGGTGTGCCCCAAGCGATGAACGTGACTTATTATGTACAACGCGCATCAGCAGGGTTGATTATCTCAGAAGCAACGCCTATTTCAGTCATGGCGCACGGCTATCCAGCTTTGCCGGGTATTTATACGGATGCACAAGTAGCGGGCTGGAAAAAAGTGACTGATGCCGTCCATGCCGAAGGCGGTAAGATAGTCATACAGCTATGGCATGTGGGCCGTATTTCTCACCCTAGTTTATTGCCTAATGGCGCACAGCCAGTAGCGCCTTCAGCAAATAAGCCAAAGGGCAAAGCCTTTACTTATCAAGGTTTGGTAGATTATGTAGAGCCGCGTGCATTAGCCTTATCTGAGTTGCCAAGTATCGTGGCAGATTACGTACACGCTACAAAGTGTGCCTTAGCGGCAGGGTTTGATGGTGTAGAAATTCATGCGGCTAATGGCTATTTGTTAGATCAATTTTTACGCGATGGTACCAATAAGCGTGAGGATGAATATGGCGGCAGTATTGAAAACCGCTCACGTTTACTGTTAGAAGTGACAAAAGCCGTTGTAGAAGTGGCTGGATCGGACAAAGTTGGCATACGTATTTCGCCAGTGAATCCATTTAATGACATGAAAGATAGCAACCCACAGGCGCTATTTAATCATGTGGTGACTGCACTTAACCCATTTAAGCTTGCTTATTTGCATGTGGTTGAAGGTGGCATTCATGGTGGTGGTATTGCTGACCCATTTGATTTCCCCGCATTACGCAAACATTGCCAAAGTGCTTATATGGCCAATTTATCTTACGATAAAGCGCGCGGTAATGCTGCCATTGCCAGTGGACATGCGGATGTAATTGCTTATGGCGTCCCATTTATTGCTAACCCTGACTTAGTCAAACGTTTCAGCATCAATGCCGCCTTAAACCAAGCTGACTCAAGCACTTTTTACGGTGGCACTGAGCATGGCTACACAGATTATCCATTTCTTGGCGCTTAATTCTTTTACGGTCAATCATTATGCATAAACCAGCGATTACTCAAGTGCCTATTCATGAAACCATTGCTAATCGTTGGAGTGGGCGTGCTTATGATGCCGCTCAGTCGGTGAGTCAAGCGCAAATTACTGCCTTGCTTGAGGCGGCACGTTGGGCGCCCTCATGTTATGGTGATCAGCCTTGGCGTTTTATAGTCTGGCATAAACAGGTCGATGCGGCGGCTTGGCAGCAGGCATTTGATTGTTTAGCACCTAGTAATCAGACGTGGGTTAAAGATGCCCCTCTCTTGATTTTGGGCTGTGCAGATACTTTATTTAATCACAATCAACAGCCCAACCGTTGGGCGCAATATGATACTGGTGCTGCGGTAGAAAACTTGTGCTTACAAGCCACTAGTATGGGTTTAATGGCGCATCAACTGGGTGGATTTAACGCAGATTTAACGCGAGAAAAATTTAATATTCCATCGCAATTCACGCCTATGGCCATGATTAGTGTCGGTGTTCCGGCGGATATTGCCATATTGACGGGTGATGTTTTAACGCGTGAAACAGCGGCACGTTCACGCCGTTTACTCAGTGAATTAGTCTTTTCAGGTGCTTGGGGTCAGGCGCTTGATTAATATCACCTTAACTGAAAGGGCTAAGTCTGATAAACTCTCGCTTATTATTCAAATCATCACATTAACCCACTAAGTTTAGGATTCAGTTATGGCAGTTGTCGTACTCAATAAAGAAAATTTCAAAGATACTATCGAAAAAAACAATTTTGTTATTGTCGACTTTTGGGCGCCTTGGTGTGATCCATGTGTAGCATTTACGCCGACCTTTGAAGCGGCTGCTAAGGCAAATCCAGACATTGTATTTGGTATGGTGAATACTGAAGCAGACCCAGAAATTGGCGAGTACTTTCAAGTCAATCAAATTCCAGGTATTTTGGTGATTCGCCAGCAAGCGGGCATTCATGCGCAAGTGGGCGAAATTGGCGCACCAGCGTTTGATGAGATTATTAAATGGGCGCGTGAGTTTGATATGAGTGGCGTGCATGCTTATTATCAAGATCAAGCGAAGAAAACTAATTAAGTGGTCATATCACTTAAGTAATACCCAATAAAAAAGCGGCTAAAGGCCGCTTTTTTATTGGGTAACTGGCAAGTAATAATTGAGTAATAACAAAGTTATCACTGATTTTAATCAATATTCATTTGCCCATCTATGTAATATGACGCATTCACACTCGCTGGTGTATCGCTAACCTAGTATCATGTTTAAACAGGTTGGCAGTACTAAATTCCGTCCAGCCTTAAGTTAACAAAAGATTCAGCCACATTTTTTATTAACGGGGATATGTAATGACATTTAAACTTAAGGCAAGGCTAATCGTTAATGCAGTCACTACCTCGCTGATGTTGACCGCTATGGGTGCCCAAGCCGGGACGACAATTTCATTAGGTGAAGATAAATCAGTCAGCGTAGGCTTTGGTATGCGATCAAGTTATAGCTCGGTTGAAGATACATCTGCTAGTGGCGGTCGTTCTAACGATTTTAGTTTGGATAGCTCACGTTTGTATTTATCAGGTTCATTCAACAAATACATCAAGGGTATGCTCAATACTAACGTTTCAGATAGTGGCACTTGGGATATTATTGATGCGAACGTTCAATTACAAGTAACCCCAGAAGTAGCAATTTGGGCAGGTCGTTTTTTATCCCCTAGTGATAGAGCCAACATGGCTGGCCCTTACTACTCAATGGGCGGTGGCTACTGGGCTAATATAGCTTCACGTTACGGCTGGAACGGCGGTATTCTTGGCCGTGATGAAGGGGTGGCAGTAGTAGGTAGCAGCATGGATAACAAAGTGGCTTATTCATTTGGTGCATTTGAAGGTGATAATATTTTTAGATTAAGTGGGCCAGGTGGCACACAATTGGATGTGGCTAATGCCGCGGCTAAAGATAGTTTGATGTATGCCGGCCGTGTGCAGGTTGATTTCTGGGATGCAGAGCCAGACTACTACGGTACGGGCAATTACTTTGGTAGCGCAGACATTTTAGCCATAGGCGTAGCGGGCAGACAAAAAACTGATGGCGCTACTAGTTTAACTAAAGTCGGCGATTACACCTCATACAGCCTTGATTTCTTGATGGAGAAAAAAGACGTCGGTCCAGGAACCGCTTCTTTTGAGGCGGCTTACTATGATTATGATACTGATGGCGTATTCGCAAGTGAGCAAGGTAAAGCCTACTCAGCCGGTGTAGCTTACATATTCAGTGCGCCTATGGGCTGGGGCAAGTTTATGCCATTTGTCCGCTACCAAGCGTTTGAGCCAGATACCAACATAAATGTTAAAAAGTATGAAGTCGGTACTAATTATGTGATTGCACCCTACAATGCATTAATTACTGTGGCGTATTCTGATACGAAAACAGACGGTGCAAAAGCCGTGAATGCGATTAATGTATCGATGCAATTCCAGTTTTAAATCTTTTATTTAACAGCAAACCTTAAACATAAGGCGCACCAATAAGATGATCTGTTGGTGCGCTTTTGTATTTATGCTGGTGGTTTTGCATGAGTATGCATTTGCAAAATTTTTAAATTTAAGGCTAGAGAATTCGCTGCACTGGTTTGGGTATGGCGATTAACAAAGATATCATCACCCATCATGGTGGTAACATAGAGATAGAAAGCCAGCTAGGGGTGGGGACTAAAGTCAGTGTGTATTTGCCGGTAGCTTGATGTCGGCATTGAATGCCATAGGGTAGGTATGTATTCAATATATTGGGGCTAATCCCGATTTCTTTAGAAAGCGCCTGTAGTAATGAGTCTGAATACATAATAGCCGCCTGCCCCCATCATTAAATACATTGGTAAATCGCCACTTCTGGAGGTTTCAGCTTTATTGGGTGATGTCATCCAACGATTAAGTGCCCATAATACAAAAATAATGACAGGAATCAGCATCATGTTGGTGGTGTTTTCGAATAGTTTGGCGAGCCCAGTTTTTAGCCAACCATTCTCGCGAAATAACTCCATGGCGATGCCCACAATACCAATCAGCATTAATAACATACGCCCTATAGCAAACATTGAGGTTAAATTGCTTTCTGGTTTGATGTTTTTATTTCGACTATATTTATTAGGGTCTACACTCGCCATTTTTAATCTCTCTTAGATAATCTCTCTTGGACTTGAAATTAACGCATCTAAATTGCAGCTAAATATTTGCTTGGATCAACCGATTTGCCTAGTCGGCGAATTTCAAAGTGTAACTTTACCGAACTACTGTCAGTACTACCCATCTCAGCAATTTTTTGACCAGCACTGATTTGCTGACCTTCTTTGACGAGTATTTGGTTGTTATGTGCGTAAACCGATAGGTAAGTTGAATTATGTTTAATAATGACCAGCTTACCATAGCCGCGTAAATCTGAGCCACTGTATATCACCTTGCCAGCCGCAGCCGCATTGACGGGTTGACCTGTAGTACCTGCTATATCAAGACCTTTGTTGCTGGCTTCGTTAAAATTTGCAATGACTTTACCTTTGGTTGGCCATGCCCACTCTATATCTTCTGCTGATTCTAGAGTAGGCTTACTTTCTGTTTTGTTTTCAGTATTAGGTTTGTTCGCGGCCTCTGTTGTGTTGGCGGTGGGTGGTTTGCTTGTAGTGGAGCTTGCAATAGGTTTAGCCGTAGGCAATGGTTTTTTGAAAGCTTCATCGCTATAAGGTTCACGAATTGCCTTGGGCTCATTAATTGCAACCACTGTTGCAGGGGTGGCGCTAATCGCATTACTTTCAGTATTGATAGGGGTTATTTCTACCCCATCATTATTAGTTGTTGGTGTGGCATTATCCTTGGATACTTTTAACTTAAGGACTTGCCCTACTTGAATGTTATAAGGCGGGGGAATGTTATTGTTTTGGGCGATGTCTTTGTAGTAATAGCCGTGTTCCAATCCTATGCTAAATAAATTATCCCCTTTTTTTACCGTGTAAGTGTCAGGTCGCCAATCGCCTGCTTTATAGATGGGCCTAGAAGCTGAAGGTTGTTTTTTAGCGACAGGTGCGTCAACTTTAGTGGCTTTACTGCTGCTAGGTAAGCGATCAATCACGGGTGCAGGTGGGGTGGAGCTACATGCTATAAGGCTCATGACTAAGCATAAAATAGCAAAATACTGTGTGTTGCGCATCGTTATAATAGGCCGCCTAATAAAGGCACAAATTTTACAGCTTCTAGTTTAGTTTGCCGATATTCAAGTTCTGACAAGCGCTCTACCAAATATAAAATTTGTTCATCTGTGCCTACTGGAATGACTAAACGTCCACCGATGTTCAGTTGATCTAACAAGTCTTGCGGAATGTGGCTGGCCGCCGCAGTGACAATAATGCCATCAAATGGCGCTAGGTCTTTTAGCCCCATATTGCCATCCGCATGACCTAGTTTAACGTTGATACATTTGAGTTCGCGTAAATGTCCGCGCGCTTTCATGACTAATGGGCGAATACGCTCAACGGAATATACTTCTTTGGCGAGCTTGGATAGCACGGCAGTTTGATAGCCACAGCCAGTGCCAATTTCAAGTACTTTATTAAGCGGATTATTGTTACGTAAAATTTCCGACATGCGCCCGACAATATAAGGCTGGGAAATGGTCTGACCAAACCCGATAGGCAACGATACGTCTTCATAGGCTCGGATAGACAGCGCCTCATCTACAAAAATATGGCGTGGAATAGCGCCTATTGCAGAAAGCACCACTTCATCTTTAATGCCTTGCTCACGCAAACGCACCAGCATGCGATCACGCGTGCGCTGTGATGTCATGCCAATGCCGGTTTGTGCTGATGTTCTTAAAATTGCCAACTTAATGTTACTTTCATGGATTGTGATGTTCTGGGCTTAACCATTGCTGAATCTCACCCAGTTGTGAGTGATTGGTTAAATCTACTTGTATAGGCGAGATAGACACTTGCTTGTTATCAACCGCGTAAAAGTCAGTGCCTTCGCCACCGTCGTTAGGAGCGCCTGCGGCGCCTACCCAATAGACCGTTTCATTTCGAGGTGTTTTAAGTTGTACCACGGGTTCAGCTTTATGGCGTTTACCTAAGCGCGTGACTACGCGGCCTTGAAGTTCATGGTAAGGGATGTCCGGTACATTCACATTCAGTAATGTGGTCGATTGAAAGCCATGTTTTTGGTAGTGCTGTACTAACTCTACGGCCACTCTTGCTGCAGTTTCAAAATGTTTAGCGTTATGCTGAGACATGGAAATTGCAATAGACGGAATGCCTAGTAAATAGCCTTCCATTGCTGCTGCAACCGTGCCAGAGTATATTGTATCATCACCCATATTAGCGCCATCATTTATACCGCTAATCACCATATCTGGCATTTTGTCCATTAACCCTGTCAGCGCAATGTGCACACAGTCTGTTGGCGTGCCGTTAACATAAAAAAAGCCATTCGCCGCTTTTTTCACGCTTAAAGGCCTATCTAGTGTCAGTGAATTGCTCGCACCACTTCTGTTTCGCTCTGGTGCCACCACGGTAATATCGGCCAGTTTTGCAATGTGTTCTGCCAGCATGCTGAGCCCTGGCGCAAAATAACCATCGTCATTTGAGAGCAGTATATTCATAGCAAGCTTATACAGAGAAATTTCATACGCAAATTATAGTAGAAGACGGGCTGTTTAGTGCGGCGCTTAGCTAAAAAAGCTTTGAAAATTGCTGAATAAAGTGAGCAATATGGCGATTGCTAGGTAATAGGGCTAATTGCAATTCACTTCTTTTAAATTTGCTTCTGGAAAATTAGATTTTAATTGCTGAAGTTCGCTTATTTTTTCAGCAGTAATCTCTTTAAATATCAAGCTTGTATAGCCTTTTCCTTGATTACGTAGGGCTTTGACGACGTCTTTTATGCCTTTGGCTTTAAGCTCTTTAACCAGATTGGTCGCAAGTTGTTCTTCTTCAAAAATACCAAAAGAAATGGCATTTTTCCACTTAGCATCTTCTACAACATATAAATCTGTAATACCTAGCGCTTTTAGTTCTAGCGCTTTGGCTTGCGCCGCCTCAGCAGATTTAAGCGGGGCTTTGTAAACCCAAAAACGTTTTGCTTCTACAGAGCTGTGTTCTATGACCAGCGGTTGCAAAGCGATTTTGGACGATGCAATTTGTGCCTCGGTGATTCTGGCTTTTGAAAACACGCCCCATTCATAACAGGCCACTGGCTTGGTATCTGTTGCTACAGTGGGGGTCGCATCGCTTGCATTAATGGCCGTGTTTGAATTTTCAGCTGATTTTTTCGGGAAAGCTTCTATTTGTTGCGGTGTCAGTATTTGAATTTTTTCTGGACTAATTTCCTGAGTCACTGCTTTCACTGGGCTAGGTAAAATAAGGTCAGCGTTGAAATAGCTTAATAAGCCTAGGTTAAAACATATTAATAAAAAAATAATCTTTCTAATCATATTGCACATTCACTTTGCATAAATTGATCTATCAAATACAGGCCGCGAAGCACCAAATGGTCGACCACCAAGGCTTGTTGAGTCGCATCGCTCATTAAACTATCTTTGATGGTCTGCGCATTGCCACCGCTTATCAGAATATACGGTAATTGTTTGCATTCTGCTTGAAGCTTGTGAGACATGAGTGTAATGGCGCCGGTAATGGCCTGTAAAGCCCCTGTGTATATGGCATCCACTGTATTTTTCGGAAAACTATCGTTGCTTTGAGGCGCTTCAGATGCGACCGAGTTGGCTACGGGTAATTGTGCGGTCGCTTGGCCTAAGCTTTGTTGCATTAAGGTTAAGCCTGGCAATATTAGGCCGCCAATAAATGCGGCTTGATTATTGTTGATGGTCAGCGCATCTATAGTCAGAGCTGTTCCGGCATTCACAACCACGCAGGGCGCTTGTTTGATGTGCCAAGCTGCAACGAGCGCCGCCCAGCGGTCGCATCCTAAAGTATCAGGTTTGTTGTAGTGATTTGAAACGCCCGCTATCTTTGATGTGGATTTAAGCCAATGTGTTGCTATGTTTGCACCCAAACTTTTTTTGATGAGAGCGACGGATTGCTCACCAGACACATTAGAAATAATGGCGCGTTGATAATTTAACGTAGTAGGCGATAAATCTATCGTCATTAATTCAGTATTCAGGCAGGCGTTCTCATGAGTAATTTCACCGGCCTGATTAAATAGAGCCCACTTGGTTCTGGTGTTGCCACAATCAATTGTTAGTAGCATGGCAAACCCCTTGCTAAGGGCCATGGTGCGACAATTTGCCACATTCTCAAGCACATATAAAGGCTATAAAATCTCACACTAAGTAAAACCATAATAAAGGTAAGGCCATGTTGTTTCAATATTCAAAAAAATACATTTTTATTTCCAGTATTCTAACACCATGCTTGTTTGGCGCTATGTCTACGATGGTATCTGCAGAAGAAGTAGTCTTGCCAGATATTGAAGTGCGCGCTGATAGAATGCAAGAAAATAACAATGCATCGCTCAATACCAGCGATTCAGCTTCGTTGTTAAGCGATGAGCCGGGGGTGACTTTGTACCGTGCTGGGGGCGTATCAAGCTTACCAGTCATTCATGGCTTGGCTGATGATAGGGTGCGCGTTAAGTTGGATGGGATGGATTTAATCGCCTCTTGCCCTAACCACATGAACCCACCTTTATCTTATATTGACCCGACTAATATCGATAATATCAAAGTCTATGCGGGCATCACGCCGGTGAGTGTGGGTGGTGATAGCTTGGGCGGTACTATTCTGGTGAATTCTGCTCAACCTGAATTTGCCGCGGCTGGCGCAGGCAATTTGGTAAAAGGTCAAATTGGTACGTTTTATCGCAGTAATAACAACGCACAAGGCAGCAATATATCTGCCACCTTTGCTACCGAATCGTTCAATGCTAGTTATAGCGGTTCAACTAGTAAAGCAGATAATTATGAGGCTGGTAAAAACTTTAAAACTTCACCCGTTACTGGCCGTATAGGCCATACCTTAGCGTTAGACGAAGTAGGCTCTACTGCGTATGAAACCAGCAATCAAACGCTGGGATTAGCGTTTAAAAGTGGCAATCATTTGGTTGAAGCGAAGTTTGGTTACCAAAACATGCCTGAGCAACTGTATCCTAATCAACGTATGGACTTGCTAGACAATGAGCAAAAACGTATTAACTTGCGTTATCTAGGTGAGTTTGATTGGGGTGCTTTAGAAGCTAGGGCGTATCACGAGACGGTTGACCATTACATGGATTTTGGCGCAGATAAGCGTTACTGGTATGGTAATGGTGCGCCGCCAACTGGCTCTGGTGGTCCAGCTGGTGTTGGGGGCAACGGTTTTCCTTGTACTCCGGTCGGAACCGCTACCTGCGCTGCTGGTATGCCGATGTACACGGAAGGTAAGACCACCGGCGCTTCCGTTAAGGGTGATATTAAGCTTAGCCAGCAAGACTTGCTGCGAGTGGGTGCTGAACTGCAACGCTATGGCTTAGATGACTGGTGGGAACCGTCAGGTGCTGGGATGTCACCCAATACATTTTTAAATATCAACAACGGTGAGCGTGACCGTACCGCACTGTTTGCAGAGTGGGAAAATAAACTGAACGCACATTGGCAAACGTTGGCTGGGGTGCGTTATGAGCACGTTAAAACTGATTCAGGAAATGTCCACGGGTATGCAAATAGCAATGGAATGGTACCTATAATCACGAACCAGTTGCGAGATAGTTCCGCTTTCAATGCTCAGAACCATAAAAAAACCGATAACAATTGGGATGTTACGCTGTTAAGTCGCTATGTAGCCAACCCCAATACCGACCTTGAACTTGGCTTTGCTCGAAAGGTGCGTTCACCTAATTTATATGAGCGCTATACTTGGTCAACTTGGCAGATGGCGGCGCTAATGAATAACACAGTGGGTGACGGTAATGGTTATTTTGGTAACGTGGATTTGAAACCTGAAAAAGCACACACGATTTCTACCACCTTAGATTGGCATGCGGCCAACCGTGATTGGGAGTTAAAAGCCACACCCTATTACACTCACGTGACTGACTACATTGACGCCGTGCAATTAACGCCTACTACAAATGCATTCACCACCTTGCGGTATACCAACCAGTCCGCACGCCTATATGGTTTAGATGTATCTGGCCATATGCCTTTGGCACAAACCAGCGTGGGGCTATTTACGTTAAAAGGCCTGCTAAACTACACCAATGGTGAAAATCGTGACACTGGTGATGATTTGTATAACATCATGCCACTCAATGGTAAATTAACTTTGACACACAATTACCAAGATTGGGATAACGCCCTGGAAGTGCAGATGGTGAAGGCCAAAGACCATACCTCAGATGCGCGTAACGAAATTAAAACAGCCGGCTACAGTTTGGTGAATTTGCGCTCTAGCTATAACTGGAAGCAAGCACGTTTAGATTTTGGCGTTGAAAACTTGTTTGACAAGCATTATTACTTACCACTAGGCGGCGCCTATGTAGGCCAAGGTACTACCATGACGACTGCACTAGTGCCGACAGGCTCAGTGCCACTGTGGGGTACGGCCGTTCCAGGTATGGGTCGTTCTGTCAATGTGGGGTTAACGCTGAAGTATTAATTAGTAAGCTAGGCGTGAGTTCA
Organism: Sulfuritalea sp.; assembly: GCA_021738125.1. Lineage (GTDB taxonomy): Bacteria > Pseudomonadota > Gammaproteobacteria > Burkholderiales > Methylophilaceae > Methylotenera. The sequence goes on along the minus strand of JAIPCR010000001.1, from coordinate 3,666 downwards.
CTTGCGCCTAGTACTTAATTTGTGCCACGTAAGCTAATTTCACCAGATGAAAAACGCTGTTCACCTAGTGGTGTGTTAATCAATAAGATGCCATCCTCGGCCACGCCCGTGACAGTGCCAAACGTCTCTCTACCATCCGGATGTATCATTTTGACTGGTTGCTGATGGTAGGCGTGATATTTTGTCCATTCATCGCGTAAGCTGGTAAAGCCTTGTTGTTCAAAGTGGCTCAGCACTTCGGCTAAATGCTTAAGCAATACACCTAGCAATTCATTGGGGTTAATGATTTGTGGCGTAACACTATTAAGATCAGTTGCGGGTTGGTCAATCTGTTGCTTTAGTTTTTTCGGCAGATTTAGGTTAATGCCTATGCCAATAACAGCCGCGCTGGGGCCTTCCATATCGCCTTGTAACTCAATTAAAATGCCGGCTAATTTTTCAGGCGCTTGATTGCTAGTTACAATTAACACATCATTAGGCCATTTAAGTTCTGTTTGGCTGATGCCAAAACTATGCAAGGCACGAATCAGCGCAACACCTACCGCCAAACTCAAGCCAGATAATGCTGAAGCGCCACATTGAAATCGCCATAACAAAGAAAAAGTCAGACTAGCACCTAAACCAGCTTGCCAACTGCGACCACGTCTGCCGCGACCGTTGGTTTGTAAGTTAGCAGCGACGCAACTGGCATGAGCCTGGCCGGCGTTGAGCTTTTTCATCATGTCGCTATTGGTGGATGCTAAATGATCATGAATCTCCAATTTAAACCAGGCCTTATGTTCGCCTATGGCATTTAATACGGATTGTTCATCTAGTAAAGTAACAGCTTGCGGTAGTTTATAACCACGGCCACGCACTGAAAAAATCTCCACCCCTAGTTTTTCAGCATCTTGTAGCGCATTCCAAACTGTGGCCCGCGAGACTTTTAACTGCCGAGCAATGTCTTCACCAGAGTGAAATTTTCCATCAGCGAGTAAGCGTAAAATCGTGAAAGTGAGCGTATTCATATGAAATTGCAGTTTATCACAGGGCTAATTGGCCTAGTGTAGTGATTGACTAAGCAACGTGATTAGCAAGTTAGCGCAGAGCTCAATTGATTTCAGTTCTATGGTGTAAAATAAGCGAAATTATTTTGAGTTAACGATTAAGTCCATCATGGCAACTGAAAAAACACCCATCCCATTAGGTTCTAATTTTATTCGAGCAATTGTTGATAAAGATCTTGAGCAAGGCGTCTATCAATCACGTAAATGGGCGGGTAGCCCAGGGGATGCTGCGCATCATGCGGCTGGACAGCCTGATGTTGCAAAAATTCGTACGCGCTTTCCCCCTGAGCCTAATGGCTATTTACATATTGGTCACGCCAAGTCTATCTTTTTAAATTTTGGCTTAGCACGTGATTACGCAGGCGTTTGTCATTTACGTTTTGATGACACTAACCCAGAAAAAGAAAGCCAAGAATATGTGGACAGCATTACCGATGCGGTGAAGTGGTTAGGGTTTGGTTGGGAAAATAATAATGAGCGCAATTTATATTTCGCCAGCAATTATTTTGACTTTATGTATAGCGCTGCTGAAAGTTTGATTGAACATGGCCATGCTTATGTCGATAGCCAAACTGCTGAAGAAATGCGCATCACGCGCGGCACTTTGACCGAAGCAGGCAAAAACTCACCTTGGCGTGATCGTACTGTGGCTGAAAATTTAGCGTTATTCCGTGAGATGCGCGATGGCATACATGCTGACGGTAGCCTAGTGTTACGTGCAAAAATTGACATGGCTTCAGCCAATATCAATTTACGTGACCCAGCTATTTATCGGGTGCGACGTGCGCATCACCATAACACCGGTGACAAGTGGTGCATTTACCCGATGTACACATTTGCGCATCCGATTGAAGATGCACTTGAGCAAGTCACACATTCTATTTGTACGCTAGAGTTTGAAGATCAACGCCCATTTTACGATTGGTTATTAGCGCGCTTGGCTGAAGCAGGCTTGCTAGCACATCCTTTGCCAAAACAATATGAATTTGCCCGCTTAAATCTAAGCTATGTGGTGTTATCAAAGCGCAAACTGATTCAATTGGTAGAAGAAAAGCACGTGTCTGGTTGGGATGATCCGCGTTTACCCACCTTGGCTGGCGCTCGCCGCCGTGGTTATACGGCAGCAGGTTTTAGATTATTTACCGATAGAATTGGTGTGTCTAAAGCTGATTCATGGATTGAATACACCATCCTAGAAGATTGTATGCGTGAAGTGCTCAACGAGTCCGCTGAACGTCGCATTGCTGTGCTAGATCCCGTTAAATTGGTGATTGATAATTATCCTGCTAATCAAGTAGAAGACTGTTTTGCGCCTAATCATCCACTCAAGCCAGAATTAGGTAAACGCGTTGTGCCACTAACGCGTGAGCTATGGATAGAACGTGAAGACTTTATGGAAGAACCTAGCAAAGGATTTTTTAGATTAGTCCCAGATGGCTTGGTGCGTTTACGTTACGGCTATGTGGTGAAATGTACTGGCTGTGAAAAAGATGCAACTGGCAAAGTGACTGTGGTGCATTGTGAGTATTTGCCTGATACTAAATCAGGTACACCAGGCTCAGACAGCGTTAAGGTGAAAGGTAATATTCATTGGGTGTCTGCTCAGCATGCCTATGAATGTGAAGTACGCTTGTACGATAGATTGTTCAAAGAAGCGCACCCAGGCGAGGGCGACAGAGATTTCTTAAATGATATTAACCCAAACTCGGTGACGGTGATTACGGCACAGTTAGAGCCGAGTTTAAAAGATGCCAAGGCAGAAGATAATTTTCAATTTGAGCGACACGGTTACTTTGTTGCGGATAAAAAAGACAGTGTAGCGGGTAAGCCTGTGTTTAACCGAACAGTGACTTTGCGAGATGCTTGGCAGAAGTAAGCTGTTTGCTTGCTAAGTAATAAGTTGCGTCTTGCTTTATGAGTAATTTTGTCACTTACCAATTATTCATCGAAGTAAAGCAACCAGTTACATTGGCGATTGGTAAGCTTGGGTCGTTCGATTTTCCTGCAGGGCATTACATTTATACCGGTAGCGCGAAAAGAAATATTGAGGCGCGGATTCGCCGTCATTTAGCTGAAGATAAAAAGTTAAGATGGCACATTGATTATTTGCTTAATTCAACTTCTGCAACGATTACCAAGGTAGAACGGTTTGTTGAGGCAGAGTGTGAAATTAATCAGAAAACTTTGGGAGCAGTCTTGTTCCCTAGATTTGGCGCATCAGATTGCTATGCCGGTTGCATGAGTCATTTGAAGTATATCGCGTGTTAATCTAAACCTCACTCACACACTAGCTTTTAGCTTAATTAGAAAAGTCTCTCGACGCCTTACGCTTTTGCCGATGGCGATAGGCTAATAAAACAATTAAACCAGCGACGTTAGGTAGCCATATTTTGGGGTTAGACCATGGGATGCCATCGATGGCGAAATCTGAAATAGGCCAAAATATGGGTGTTGGAAAATACCTTAAGCTATGAAAAGGAAAGTCCAGCACAATATGAAATGGCCAGCCTAGCATGGCGAAAGCAATATCACGTCGCCATAGGGCAACTAGTCCAATAATGGGCAGGCAAATGACAAAGCTATGCCAAATATCGTAAGAAATAAATAGCCAGCTTGGCAT
>JAIPCR010000041.1 GCA_021738125.1 Sulfuritalea sp. | reverse complement strand
ATAAATTGATCGACTTGAACTAGATCATCATTTTTTTAATGCGATTAGCAGCGTCGACGCACTCATCTAGGCTAGCAACCAAGGCTAAGCGTACAAAGTGTTCCCCAGGATTAATACCGTGCGCTTCACGCGCTAAATAACTGCCTGGCAATACTGTGACATTGAATTCACGGTAGAGTGTTAAAGCAAATTCGGTGTCAGATAATTGATGTCCATTAGATGGTTTTATTTTTGCCCATAAGTAAAAAGCGGCATCTGGTTTTTTAACTTCCAATACACCACTTAAAAGTGGGGTGATGACCGAAAATTTTTCTGCATACAGTTTTCGGTTCTCAATCACATGCGTCTCGTCATTCCATGCAGTCATGCTTGCCGCTTGTACGGCTGGATTCATGGCACAACCATGATAAGTGCGGTACAGGGAAAATTTCTCAATAATCTTTTCATCGCCAGCTACAAAGCCTGAGCGCATGCCTGGCACGTTAGAACGTTTAGACAGTGAGCTAAACACAACGAGGTTTTTATAACTTCTATTGAGCTGATGTGCCGCTTGTAGTGCACCTAATGGCGGCTGACTTTCGTCAAAGTAAATTTCTGAATAGCATTCATCAGCGGCAATAACAAAGCCATATTGATCTGATAAGTCAAAAATCACTTTCCATTGCGCTAGGCTCATCACTTTGCCGGAAGGATTGCCAGGGCTGCATACGTAGACTAATTGCGTGCGATTTAATACGTCCGTTGGCACGCTGGCAAAATCCATGGCGTGGTCATTTTCAGGGAGTGTATTTAAGAAGTAAGGTTCAGCGCCTGCTAAAAATGCTGCACCCTCGTATATTTGATAAAAAGGATTCGGTGAAATAACCACTGGGTTTGGTTTTGAGCGATCAATAATCAATTGTGCAAATGCAAATAGGGCCTCGCGACTACCGGTGACGGGTAATATTGCAGTTTCAGGGTTGAGTAGCGCTACACCATATCGGCGTGAGATCCAGTTGGAAATTGACTCACGTAGGGTTAATGCGCCTATAGTGGTTGGGTAGTTTGCTAAACCTGCTAAATTATCGACTAAAGCATCTTTAATGAGCTGTGGTGTGGCATGCTTAGGTTCACCTATCGATAAGTTAATGGGCGCATAAGCTGGGTTAGGGGTTGTGCCCTTAAATAAGTCTCGTAAGCGCTGAAAAGGGTAGGGTTGTAGTAAATTTAGATTTTGATTCATAGCCGATATTGTAATATAGGGTAAAGATTTTGGCTAAAATGAATAAATGAGTTTCTACAAGCGAATAACATGAAAAACACAGAACAATTAAAAAACAATAGCGCCAGTCAATCTATCGCCATATTTGGCTTATTATTTGGCGCACTATGCTGGGGAATCATTTGGTTTCCTTACCGACTGATGGCCGAGGCTGGAATGGCTGGGGCCGCTTCAAGTTTTTATACCTACAGCATTGCAATCATGATTGCGGGTATTTATTTTGCCAAACATTGGCGAGGCATCTTTGAGCTACCCTTGAGTATCGTGTTTTTAGGCGTGGTGGCGGGATGGACTAATTTAGCGTATGTGCTTGCTGTGATTGATGGTGAGGTCATGCGTGTCATGCTGTTGTTTTATTTATCCCCTTTATGGACATTGATATTGGCCCATTTTTGGTTAAAAGAAAAAACTAGTGTAAAAGGTTATGTCGCCATTGCTGTGTCGCTGCTAGGTGCCTTTGTAATGTTGTATAACCCATATGTGAGTAGTTTGCCTTTGCCAAAAAATACAGCGGAATGGTTAGCCTTGTCTGCTGGTATAGGCTTTTCTCTGACGAACGTTCTTACTAGGCAATCAACACATTTAAGTGTCCGTGCAAAATCTTTTGCGGTGTGGGTTGGGGTATTAGTCATGTCGCTAGCGTATATTTTATTAAGCAATGAAGTATTTCCGAATCCTCATACGCTAACAATGACCAATTGGATGGTGATGATTATAATTGCCATACTGCTTTTGGCGGCAACCGTATTAGTACAATATGGCGTGACAAAAATTCCAGCCACGCGTGCATCCGTTATCTTTTTATTTGAGCTGGTGGTGGCCGCCATCGCCTCTTATTATTTAGCGCATGAAGTTATGGCGCTTAATGAGTGGGTAGGCGGTAGCTTGATTGTATTAGCGGCAATATTTGCCGCAAGTGAGCAAAGTTAGCTGCTAAAAGTATTTCCACGTGAGCCTTCAGCCGCAAAGCGTATCTTGAGTGACAAGTCATTGCGTGAGTCAGCATTTGCTAGTGCATTGTCTTCATCAATTTTGCCATTACTAAACAATCTGAAGAGCGATTGATCAAAAGTCACCATGCCAATATCATTGTTATCGGCCATGGTTTCTTTGATGTCACTCAGTTTTTGTTTTTGAATAAGTTCGGCGATGTAAGGTGTATTAATCATAATTTCAGTGGCGGCAACGCGCTTGCTTAATTTGCCTGGAATTAAACGCTGAGAAACAATCGCCACTAAGTTCATTGATATGCCGAGTAGTAAACCCGCTTTAGCATCTTCAGGGAAAAATGAGATGACACGCTCTAGCGCTTGGTTAGCGTTATTAGCGTGTAAGGTAGCTAAACATAAATGGCCTGTTTCTGCATAGGTCATGGCATTTTTCATGCCTTCCATATCACGTACTTCACCAATCAAAATTACATCGGGTGCTTGGCGCATGGCGTTTTTAAGGGCATTTTCAAAAGAGAGTGTATCTATGCCCACCTCACGTTGATCGACGATTGATTTTTTATGGGGGTGAATGAATTCCAATGGATCTTCAACAGTGACAATATGACCATTCGCATTTTCATTGCGATAATCAATCATGGAAGCCAAGGTAGTGCTTTTACCAGAACCTGTGCCACCAACCACTAAAATGAGACCACGCTTACGCATAATCAAATCTTTTAATATGGTGGGTAAGCCAAGGCTGTCAATGGAAGGGATGGCTGTTTTGATATGGCGAATGACCATGCCGACTTCACCACGTTGTCTAAATGCATTGATGCGAAAACGACCAAGCTCTTTCTTATCAATTGCAAAATTACATTCTAGCGTGGTTTCAAATTCTTTGATTTGATCTGCACTCATTAAAGAATAAGCGATTTCCTTGATCATGCCTGGTTTCATAATTTGTGCATTAATCGGCAGGGTATCGCCCTCCACCTCAATATGAATCGCAGCGCCAGTGCTAAAGAAAAGGTCAGAGCCCCCTTTATCTAGCATGAATTTTAAAATTGGACTAATGTCGATTGCCGCCATGTTGAATCCTATCGATAATGAATTAATTCTGAGTATGACTTTATCATAAATTTTTGCACTATTCTTTAGTGCCACCCCTAGTGTTTTGCTGATCTGAATAGTGCGTCCACATAAATTGATAAATCGTTTCTAAAGACTGGGCAAAACCCTGCGTATTAAACAAGGCTGACTGTTGGTTGTTGGCCAATAGCTTTTGTTTAATGCTGGATAGGATATTTTGATTTCTATAAAAATAAAGTGCTTTATTTTCATAGTCTTGAAGTGAATATGTAATCAATTCAGTTAAGTTAACGGCACTCAATAAACTGCCTGCTACGCGAGCTGAGAAAGTGTCCCCCACACAGGTTAATACCGGCACCCCCATCCATAGGGCGTCGCTACAAGTGGTATGGGCATTGTATGGTTGTGTATCTAAAAATAAATCGGCATGCGCATGCCGTGCCAGATGATCTGCAATAGGAATGCGAGGGGCAAAGATTAGCCTGTCAGCAGTTAAACCCTGTGCTAGCGCCTTTGCTATTAAGTTTTGTTTTGCCCAACGATTGCAGTCTAGAAGCCAGAGTACACTATTCGGTGTAGTTTTGAGTAAACGTAACCAAATGGCAAAAACATCAGACGTTATTTTAAATGTTTGATTAAAGCAGCAGAATACAAATGTCTCTTCTGGTAGGTTGCAACTGGCTCGAGTAGGAGGTTTGGCTACAGGTCGTTTGCTATCGTTGGCTTGATAGGAATGTGGCAGTAATGCTAATTTTTCAGCATAGTGTTCTGCGCTATCCGTTGGGGTGATAAAGATATCACTTAATAGATAGTCAAATAAGGCTTGTTTGCCTTCGGTGCCGACAGTTGCAATTTCACCCATCGTACCTGGAAAGCCTAGCCAGCTAACATTAATTGGTGCAGGTCGTAAAGCGGCAATGCCACTCCGACTCGTTTGTGTAAAGCCGGTTAAATCAACCAATATATCAATATGACAGGCATTTATTTTTTGAGCCGCCTCAATTTCAGATAAGTGTCTGATGTCATGAAATTGATCAAAGGCTTTCTCTAAGCGTGTTCTGGCGCTAGATTGGTCGTTAACGCCATACGAGAACGCAATAATTTCAAATTGATTTCTATCGTGTAGTTCAATTAATTCAGTCACTAAAAAAGCCAGTGGGTGCAATCTAAAATCTGCGGATAAATAAGCAATTTTTATTTTTGGCTTTTTACTAAGCAAGTCGTATTTAAAGTTGAGTGTTTGGCCTTGCGCAATAAGGCTTGTATAACGATTAGTCAGCCAATGATCAGCACATGTTTTTTGTTCTGCCGCCGTCGTGCCAGGCATCGCTAAGAATGCAAAAGGCGATATTTGCGCTTCCGGCGCTGTTTTTAACCATAGGCGAATTTCATTAACATCATCTTGCAAGCCATGCCAGTTGCAACAATGTTGTTTTTGATGCACCAAATGCACTTTTGCATGATAGAGCTTGGGGTTAATGGATAGCGCCTTTTCGTAACTTTCAATGGCAAAATCAAGTTGACCTAATTCACGCTGAACATTACCTAAGTTATTGTAAATATCGGCATCATTAGGGTTTAACTGGGCTGCTATTTGATAGTGCTGAGTGGCCTCAGCAGCTTTACCAAGCTCACGTTGTGCATTAGCTAAGTTGTAATATAAAGCGGCATCCTCTATATTATTTTTTGCACTACATACCAATGCCTCCTGGAAACATACTTCAGCTTGTAAATAGTGACCCGTCAATTGTGCTTGATTGCCCATCGCTGTTAGGCAATGGCATAGCGCAGCGCTTACACTCGATTGATTGTTATTATTTTGCTTAGTATATATTTGTAGCAGGCGACGGTAATACGTAGTGGCCTCTTGAAATCGATTGAGGGTGAGTAGGGTATTTGCGATATTAAGCTGAATATCTAAATCTTTAGTCTGAAGGAGTAGTGCTTGCTGAAAGCTTTTTAAGGCCGCTTCATGTTGCCCGTTAGCCCGTAAGGCAAGGCCGTAGTTATTTATATAATCAACATTGCGCGGTTCCAAGCTGAGTGCCTGTTGTAGGTATTGCGCCGCCTCACCTGTACGATTGCTTTGATAGCAAATAACGCCTAGCAGATGCAACGCGTCAGCATGCTTCGCTTGCAAGGCTAACACTTCTTTAAGCGACTGCTCAGCTTGCGCTAAATTGCCATTGCGATATAGATTGATTGCATTGAGATAGTGGGCTTGCGGCATGGTTTAATTTTAACCCGAAATAGGTTTGGTAACGCTAGTAGCACTTGATGTGGCAAGCATTCTAGCTAATCTTTTTAAACCTAATTTACGTAATAGAAAACGGTTGGGGTTTAATAAGCCGGCCAAATCATCTGCTATTGGTAGCTTGTCATGACTGATGAGGCTCGCGAGTAATTCTGCACAGAGTGGTGCGCTAGTGAAGCCCCGACTACCGTGTGCAACATTGATATAAAGCCCTTTTACCCAAGGTAGTGATGCTGCTGTGGCGTTAGGGCGCGGCGGCCTTGATATCAGCGCGCTACCATCTAGCAATTCGCCAACTAAGGGGAAATAGTCGGATGTGCTGCATCTTAATGAAACACGGCCAGCGCAAATATTGTCTTTAAGATTTTCATACAAGGCCATGGAATAGCTTTTGAGTCTTGCTAAATTAGCCTGATGGTCTAATTCATCAATGGTTAAATCCACAGAATCTGATGAGAAAGTTGCACCTAAGCAATGCTGTGCATGGGTGGCTGGACTCAAGTAACCATCACTGCATACAATTAATTTAAGCGGTGCGCTCATGGTGCTGGCGTTAACGATACTCACTTGACCGCGGACTGCTTGTGTTTTGATGGGTAAAGATAGCCCCATATTTTTCGCTTCATTGGCGTTCGCAATGATAATGACATCGGATTTTTCTACCAGATTATCATTAGAATAAACTTCAAATAAATCATTATTTTTCAATAGCTTATTTACACTTATTGAAGTTTTAACTGAGATATTTTGATGGTCAATTAGACGCTGACATAGTGGCTGTGGATTGACCCACGCGGCATTAGGAAAATATATGGCATCGTGCATCAGTTCAACGCCGGCAAGTCTGCTTGCTTCTTTTGCAGAGACGTATTTTACAAACGCTTCAGATTCAAAAAATGCAGCTACTTTTTGAATGCGGGCCAGTTCTCTAGGATTAAAGCCAAGTTGTAGCATGCCACAAACGTTAAAATCAGTTGGGCTGAGATTCAATGTTTTAATAAAATCCAAGCTATATAAATAACTCGCGAGCGCGAATTGACTGGCTGTATCATCACCGCTTAAGCGCGGATAAAGCATGGCTTGCGGGTTACCAGAAGCTTCACTAGCAATAGCGGTGTTGCGTTCTAGCAGTGTAACTTTAATACCACGTTGAGCTAGCGCATACGCGGTACTGCATCCGGCAATGCCACCACCAATGACAATGGCAGTATTAGCTGTCATCTTTAGCGCCTGCAAAGTAACCTCGTAACATTTCACGCTTCTTACCAAAGCCGGATTGCTTTATCACCGCAAAACCAGCATCAGTTAATCCGCGTCGCACTGCGCCGGCGCTGGTGAACGTGGCGAAAGTAGTGTTTGCATTTGATAGTAAGGCCATATGTTTAAAAAGTGCAGTTTGCCAGATATCAGGGTTTTTTGCTGGTGCAAAACCATCTAAAAACCAAGCATCAACAACTGGACTTGTGTGTTTAATGTCGTTTGATTGGTAGGCTTCTGTGGCATCTCCTATCAGCAGGCTCAGCTGAATACGGTTATCAAACATCCTTATGCTGGTTGTGCCTTTTAATAAGCGTTCATATTGGGCTAAAAATGGCTCGCTTAACGCACTAAGTGTTGGCCATAGACGTAATGCAGTAGTGATTTCTAATAGGCCGAGGGGGTATTTTTCCACACTGACAAAGTGCAATTTCGCCTCTTTAGGCGCGGTTTCAAGCCAGCATTTTGCTGCACATAAAAAGTTTAAGCCTGTACCAAAGCCAGTTTCGGCGATGGTAAAGGTGTTAGCGTTAAGAGATTGCCAACGATTTTTTAATTGATTCCCTTGCAAAAATACATAGTCGGTTTCAAGTAGGCCATTATCTGTAGAAAAATAAACATCTTGAAAAGCGCTGGCATAAGGCTGGCCATCACGCCATTCAATAACAGCCTGTTGCTTAGCCAACATTGACCGCCACCTTAAACACTATTTTATGTATGCTTTGCGCTGCAATAAGTGGTGCATGGGCATCTTCTGGAAAAAAGATGCAGAAAGAGTTAGCTGGCGTGGCAACCCATGCATTGGGTGTGTCATGAAAAAATTGAATGTCGGCATCTACGCTGTAATCGCTCACTGGTTGGTGGCAGTCGGCGAGGGGTTTCCAGCCCATTTCATCTACACCGTCTAATACGAGCTGAATGTCGATATACTTGCGATGACATTCTAACTGCGCCACATCGCGAGTGCGTCCTGCGACACGTTGCACGATCGCAAATACATCATCTCCTAAAACAGCATGCCGTCCCTCTGCAAGCGATTGCAAAGGGGTGTTACGCATAAAGGCAAACACTTGTGAAAATAGTGGATGTAGCGTGCTATAGCGTTCTGCGTTGTTTAGGGTGTCAAGAATCATTGCAATAGTCTCTTTAGCGCTTCCATACCTTGCCATAGGCAGCCAGTAATTGTTGGTGCATTTTACTGCCTTCCATATTCTTACCTAAAGTGCCTAAGCCGAAATACTGTGCAGTTTGGTTCAGCAAGGCTTGCGCTTGATTTAACGTATCTTTGCCATACATCAGCTCTAAATTAGCTTCAAACAAACGCGTGTCGCCATTTTCCAATTCTTCAGTAATTTGCACTAAGTTGGCAATACAACGATAGACTTTTGCCCGCTCTGCATTAAGTTCGTTAAATTGAGCAATCCATGCACAGCCATCTAATATATCGTCTATGCTGTTGCAAGCAAGGGCCGCCAGTGTTTTAAGCTCGCCCACGCGTAAATCTACCCAAGTGGTATTTGGGTCGGCGCATAGGCCGATTAAGGTCGTCACAGGCAGTTCATCGGCTAACTCTAATTCAAGCAGTGTTTCAAGTAATTCGGCAGATTCAGCAGCATTCAGTTCAGGTAATCTGATGGCAAAAGGGCGCACTAAATTACCTACGGTATTATTTTCCCATTGCAATTCTTCTACAGGATAAATTTCACTCATACTAGGTACAAAAATACGGCAGGCGTAGACGCCTAAATGGGTGAAGTCTGCGATATAGATGTCGTGGCCGCTATTGTGAATGGCATTCACACACCAGTCATAATCTTCCTGCGTAGTCGTGCCAAAGTTCCAATCGACAAAGGCGTAGTCGGGCGTGCTGCGTAAAAATTCCCAGCTAATGACACCGCTAGAATCCACAAAATGAATCTCTAAATTTTGTGAGTCGGCAATTTCTTCCATATCAAAACCAGGGGCGACAAAACCTTTTAAACTATTAATGGCACGACCTTGTAATAGCTCAGTTAATGCACGTTCTAGCGCCACTTCAAAGCGTGGGTGGGCACCAAAGCTAGCAAAGCAGCCTTGGTCTTCTGGGTGTAATAGCGTGACGTTCATGACTGGATATTGCCCGCCTAGCGAAGCATCTTTTACTAAAACCCCATATCCAGCATCACGCAAGCCTTTAATGCCAGCGGCAATGCGCGGATAGCGATTAATGACGTGCTCAGGCACGTCTGGTAGGCAAATGCCATCACGAATGATGCGAAACTTAATATCACGTTCAAAAATCTCTGCCAGCGCTTGTGTGCGGGCCTCCATCAGCGTGTTGCCCGCACTCATACCATTGCTCACATACAAATTGCCAATTAGATTCACTGGAAATAACACGGTCTTATCATCACGTAATCTTTGATAAGGAATGGCGCAAATACCGCGTTCAGCGTTGCCTGAATTAAGATCAATTAACTGACTAGCCAGTGCGCCACCTTCTGGGTTGTAGAATTTTTGTAATTCTGGCGTGAGTAATTCTTTAGGCCATTGATCACCTTTGACCTTAAACCATTGCTCATTGGGGTAATGCACAAAATCTTTATTGGCAATGGTTTCGCCCAAGTAAAAATGGGTCCAAAAGTAGTTGGTACTTAAACGCTCAAAATATTCACCTAAAGCACTAGCGCGAGCAGCCAATTGTGATGCACCTTTGCCATTGGTAAATAAGCGTGTGCAATCTTTATCAATCACGTGCACAGACCAAATGCCTTCAATCTCGTTGAGCCATGATTTCTCTTCCACATGAATCCCTAAAGCCTCTAATTTGCCTTGCAAGGTGTTGATGGAAGATTCTAATGAGGCATCTTTACTAGGAATAAAGGTTTCTGTTGTGTTTGTGTTCATGATGAATGCTCTGGGTGAAAAGGCTGACAGAATATCATGCAGCGCTGAGAATGCGAAAATAGGCAGATGGATGTTAATAATTTTAGGGCAAATATTCACTCGACCGGACAATGCCACCAATCGATTGAGTTTCTTGAAGGTCCAAGGTGCAGTTGACCAAGGACCCCAAGAAATTAAAACCTACTATAGCTAATATTAGCAATTTTACTTGTGCTAATTCATTTGCATGCTAGAAGACTCATGAGACATATTCCCGCCATCCATTTGATGTGCATTGGCTTCAGTGTAACCAAAAATTGTCGGGTCTAACATTCCGGTAATCATGGCGATATGGCCAAATACCAAAAATAGAGCGACACAAACAGCATGCACTTTCAATTTATCTTCATGCCCTGAGCGTTTATTAATTAGCCCTAATTCTTGTAAAGCAATCCAAATTAAAGGCAAGCCAGCAACGACATAGCTACTCACAGCAATAATATCAACAATGGTTCTCCATTCGCCTGCTTGGGTGATTGGAATAACAGCTTGGGTGATAATGTAAATGATGATGCCTATAAAATAGATACCAACAATAATGCCTGAGAAGCGATTCAGCTGATAAATTGCACCGACAAACTTACGAGTAAAGAGTAAATAAAGCTCAGTTATCGCTAAAGTTTCCGCCAGAATGACGGGTATAGCCATAAAAATAATTAAATTCCATGGCTGATTAGTAGCCAATAACTCCATGTAATGAGTCATGTTCATCGTATTTCTCCAAAATAAAATCGTGACTAAATGTCACCAATCAAAATAATTTAAATTTTGCTGAACTAGATGATTGTTTTGGGAGGCTTAAAGATGAGATCTGTTATTGATTGAAAAGCCAATGAAGTGCGAGTGGAGACTAGGCTGTTTGAATATCCGTTAGCTAAGCCTAGATTCCCTAACGTCGTGACCATTAAGTTTAGACAGCATTGATGATTGTTGTCATGGCATGAACTTTTTAATGGAATTTCTTGAGAACTATTGTCATTACAATGATGTATTGAATTATCTAATACACCGATTTGTTGATGAGACTGTGCCGGCGCATCAATAGGCATCACTGCCGCATGCATTAAGCTGGCAAAAAGACTTAGGCAAAGTGCAAAACAAATCACTCTCATGAGTTTATTCTATTCTCAATTTAACCATTTGTAATTGCATTTTTTCCTCAGAGGTTATTTCACGCTCAATTAGAAGTTAGCGATTATGCATGAGGTCGTGTATCAAGGGCGCTAAAATAATTTCCATCGCTAAGCCCATTTTTCCACCAGGCACTGCAATCGTATTACGTCGGGTCATAAATGAATTATGCAGCATAGAGACTAAATACGGAAAATCCGCCATGCCAGGATCACGGAAGCGAATAATCACGAAACTTTCGTCTAGTGTAGGAATGTCTCGCATCACAAATGGATTAGATGTATCGACAATCGCTACGCGTTGAAAGTTGATATGCGTGTTAGAGAACTGTGTGGCAATATAATTGATATAAGACGGCATGCGCCTAAGGATGGTGTCAACAGTCTCTTCTGCTGAGTAGCCCCGTTCTGAGCTATCTCGATGAATTTTTTGAATCCACTCTAAATTAATTACCGGCACTACGCCTATACCCAAGTCCACATGTTTAGGTAGGTCAATTTGGCTGGTTTTAACCATGCCGTGTAGACCTTCGTAAAATAGCACATCGCTATTGGCGGGTAAGTCTTCCCATGGTGTAAATTCACCCGCGTTTAAATGCGTGCCTAGTCGTGCGTTATGTTCTGCGGCTTCTGTGGGGTTGTGAATGTAATAACGTTTTTTACCAGTGCCTGATTTGCCGTAAGTTTTGAACAATTCTTCAATTTTATCGAAGTGGTTTGCCTCAGGGCCAAAGTGGCTAAAATGATTGTTGCCTTGAGCCTCAGCATTTTTGACAGCTATTTTAAATTCTTTACGATTTAAAGAATGAAAGCTATCACCTTCAACCACTGCTGCATGTATGCCTTCACGTCTAAATACGTGTTCAAAAGCACGTTTTACCGTGGTGGTACCAGCACCGGATGATCCGGTTACAACAATAACGGGATGTTTCTTTGACATGATACTTTCCCCCTTATATATTTATGGTTATATGTTATGGTTTCTATTCTAACAGCGCCTATCTTATTTGTTAAAAAAATTACTGTTACTTAGAATTGGGTGTTGGTATAGTGTGAATAGAGCATGTCTAGCAAACGATTACACTGAAATTTTGCTATAAATTATTTTTATAAAAATGCGTTAGGGGAGAAAGTGATGGATCAGTCTGGGCGTTATTCAGATCTTAGTCTTAAAGAAGAGGATTTGATCAAAGGTGATAAGCATGTGTTGGTTGCTTATCACATGCAGCCTGCCTCAGGTCATGGCTATTTGGAAGTGGCAGCGCATATTGCTGCCGAGTCATCTACTGGTACCAATGTAGAGGTGAGTACCACAGATGATTTCACTAAGGGCGTAGATGCTTTGGTGTATTTCATTGATGAAGCCAAAGGCGTAATGAAAGTCGCTTATCCTAATGACTTATTTGACCGCAATTTGACTGATGGCCGTGCGATGCTGGTGTCATTCTTGACGCTGGCTATTGGTAACAATCAGGGCATGGGTGATGTTAAACATTTGCAAATGCAGGATTTCTATGTACCGTGGTCTATGCTACGTATGTATGATGGACCTGCTAAAGACATTACTGATTTGTGGGACATTTTAGGACGTCCTCGTGTCAATGGTGGTTATATTGCCGGCACAATCATTAAACCTAAATTGGGTTTACGCCCAGAGCCATTTGCTAAAGCCGCTTATCAATTTTGGCTAGGGGGCGATTTCATCAAAAATGATGAGCCACAAGGCAATCAAGTATTCTGCCCAACTAAAAAAGTCATCCCACTTGTCTATGATGCCATGAAGCGTGCTATGGATGAGACTGGCGAAGCCAAATTATTCTCAGCTAATATTACCGCCGATGATCATTATGAAATGCTTGCGCGTGCGGATTACATTTTAGAGGCTTTTGGTCCTGATGCGAATAAGGTCGCATTTCTGGTCGATGGTTATGTAGGCGGCCCTGGTATGATTACTACAGCTCGCCGTCAATACCCTAATCAATATCTACACTATCACCGTGCAGGGCATGGTGCGGTAACGTCACCATCTTCAGTGCGGGGTTATACTGCTTTTGTATTGAGTAAGATGTCACGATTACAAGGTGCTTCTGGTATCCACGTAGGTACGATGGGTTACGGCAAGATGGAAGGTGGCAATGATGATCGTATTATTGCTTATATGATAGAACGTGATTCTGCCGATGGACCTTACTATCACCAAGAATGGCATGGCATGAAACCGACCACACCGATTATTTCTGGCGGTATGAATGCATTGCGCTTGCCAGGCTTTTTTGAGAATTTAGGTCATGGTAACGTGATTAATACCTCAGGTGGTGGAGCCTATGGTCACATTGACTCTCCAGCAGCCGGTGCAATTTCATTGCGTCAGTCTTTTGAATGCTGGAAATCAGGCGCTGATCCGATTGAATATGCTAAAGAGCATAAAGAGTTTGCGCGTGCATTTGAGTCTTTCCCAGGGGATGCTGATAGAATATTCCCAGGCTGGCGCGAAAAACTAGGCGTTCATAAATAAACGTTTAGAAAGAAAATCAAGCCCCTGCAAGCCTATTTTGCAGGGGCTTTTTCGTAATGTCGGTGTGTTTGATGAAATTCATTAGTTAGTTTTTATAGGATTTAAATGATGAATAGCCCGTTTGATATTCAGCAATACAAGATTACTCAAGAGCCTTACTATCAGCCACAAGCTAATGAGATTGAGCTCTATACAGCTGCCTATGCGGCTCGTTTACCGGTGATGCTCAAAGGCCCTACGGGTTGTGGTAAATCTCGTTTTGTAGAACATATGGCTTGGAAATTGGGCAAGCCGCTGATTACCGTAGCTTGTAACGAAGATATGACCGCATCTGATTTGGTAGGACGTTATCTGCTAGATGCCAACGGAACGCGTTGGTTAGATGGGCCGCTGACATTGGCCGCACGTTATGGTGCTATTTGCTATTTAGATGAAGTAGTTGAGGCTAGGCAAGATACGACGGTCGCTATTCACCCATTGACTGACCATAGGCGGAATCTGCCTTTAGATAAAAAAGGTGAGCTGGTGACAGCGCATGCAGATTTTCAAATGGTGATTTCTTACAATCCAGGCTATCAAAGCTTAATGAAAGATTTGAAGCAATCGACCAAGCAGCGTTTCACAGCAATGGAGTTTGATTATGCGCAACCCAATGTAGAAGCCGATATTGTGACTCAAGAAACGGGTGTTGATAGGGCGTTAGCCATGCAACTCGTTGAGATTGCGACAATTGCACGTAAGCTTAAAGGTCATGGTTTAGACGAAGGTATTTCAACCCGCTTATTAGTCTATGCGGCTACGCTGATGAATGGAGGCGTCGCAGTTAGAGATGCTTGTCGTATGGCTTTGGTGAGGCCGATTACGGATGATGCAGATATTCGTGACACGCTAGATCATGCCATTGATGCTATTTTTGCTTAACACTCACTTCGCCTAGGCTGTGAATGGAAACCACCTTATTAGCCAACCAAGCTGAGCGTAAAGCCCTAGATTGTGCTTTTGCCGGTGTGCAAAGGGTGTTTGATGACTGCTTGGCTTATGCGCGCAGCTTACTTACCGCAGAGGGGGTTGCTGCCTATATTGAGGGTGCTCGTGTCATAGGCAAGATGGGGCGTGGTGAGGCGCCAGTATTAGCCTTTCTTGAGGAGATGCCAGACGTTGCCGCACAGCTCGGTGAAGATGTCATAGTGATGGTCGTTGAATTTACCCAAAAGCTTTCATGTACCCCTAACGCCAAATCTATCGCCCCATTTTTACAAAGTCTCGCTGCTGCGGCCCGCGCATTAGAAAGCCAGTCTTTATTCCAAGAGTACCTACAATTGGTTTGGCAAACGATGGAACGCACCATGCCCAAGGTGCATGGTATAGACACGATGTATAACAGCCCCTGTTTGCCGGATTTTCTTAAAACTGTACCGGTCCTGCTTGGTCAGTTATCGATAGGCGGGTTGCGTAACTGGGTAGACTACGGGGTTAAAGTTTACCCGAATAATCCTGACCGCCAGTGTGAGTTCTTTTCGTTGCAATCTGCAGATAGCCGTGCGGTATTGCAACGTGAACGACACGGCACCTTATTGAAAGACAGTGAGCGTAGCTTAGCGCTTTATTTGCGCGGCTTATGGAATATGCAGATGGATTTTCTGCCTTATTCATTAGCATTTGATGTGGCGCATAAACCCTCGCCTTATCTAGATGCGCTGAGTATAGAGCAATGGGCAATACATTTGCCCGATGTCTATGATGATATGCCTAATGGCGTGCGTGGTATTAATCGTTACCGTGCTTTGTTGGCACACTTTGCTGCACATCAGCGTTGGTCGACGCCTTTAGTGGCCGATAACTTCAGCCCGTTTCAGCGATTAGCCATAGAAGTGTTTGAAGATTCTCGCGTTGAGTATTTGGCAATGCAACAATACCCAGGATTAAAAAGTCTATGGTGCCAATTGCATCCAATACCCAAAGAGGGTGCTTGTCCTGAGGGGTGGTCGGCTATCCGTCATCGACTTGCCATGTTGTCACGCGCACTGTTAGATGCTCAGCATGGTTATACACATCCTATTCTGCTCGAATATGTCGCTCGCTTTCATCATCTTATGTTGGCTGGAGGCACTCGCACTGATGACATGGTGCAGTTTGGTCTCAGTTATATTGCACAAACGCGTTTGCAGACCGACCAGAGCGCAAATGTTTGGTTTGAGGATGTTGAGGTTAGCTACCGCGATGACAATCGTCTGATGTGGCGTTTCATTGAAGAGGGTGATGAAGAGCAAGAGGCGCTTAGACCGCCGCCACCACAAAATAAGGAACACGCGGACAATAGGCTACCGCCACGGCTTTACCCCGAATGGGACTATGGCAGTCAGCTTTATCGACCAGATTGGGTCAGTGTTTACGAGAATTTGCATCCGCAAGGCAACGCAGCATTTATTGATGGGTTATTAGAAAAACATAGTGTTTTAGCCAAACAGCTAAAACGCATCATTGATTTACTCAAACCGCAGCATAAAGTGCGCATTCGTTATCAAGAGGAGGGGGCTGAGCTGGATTTAGACATCGCACTGCGCTCGCTGATTGATTTGAAAAGTGGCAGTACACCAGACCCGCGTATCAACATGAGTCACAAGCATGATGGCCGCAGTGTGGCGGTCTCTGTCTTATTAGATTTATCGGCATCACTTGGCGATGTGCCTAGCGGTTGTACACAAACTAAATTGGAATTAAGCCAAGAGGCAGTATCATTGTTGGCATGGGCCATAGATCAAATGGGTGACCCATTGGCGATAGGTGGCTTTCATTCAAATACGCGCCATGAAGTGCGCTACTTACATATCAAAGGCTTTACAGAACAATGGAACGATGATGTAAAAGGGCGCTTGGCTGCT
>JAIPCR010000040.1 GCA_021738125.1 Sulfuritalea sp. | reverse complement strand
CAAAAAAACACCGTTCTATTTTGTTGAATTTGTTTGAGTTAGAAAAAATTACCGTTGATGATGTGATGACCGCACATACGCAAGTAGAGGCCATAGACTTCGATGCGCCGCTGGATGATATTTTGCAGCAGATTGCTAATAGCCAACATACGCGTCTGCCAGTGCGCCAAGGTGAGCAAGAGGAAATTATAGGCATTCTGCACCTACGCAAAATTATGTCGCAATTACGTGTCAACCATGAAAGTAATGCCTTAGATAAAGCAATATTGCGTGAAGTGATTGCTGAGCCTTACTTCATTCCCTCTGGCACCCCACTTTATACGCAAATACAGCAGTTTCAAGAAAATAAACAACGTGTGGCGCTAGTTGTTGATGAATATGGCGAGTTTAAAGGTTTGGTGACATTAGAAGATATTTTAGAAGAAATGATAGGAGATTTCACCACACAATCACCCTCTCGCCTTGGTAGCTATCGAAAAGAAGCGGATGGTAGCTGGTTAGTAGATGGTAGTAGCACATTACGTGATCTTAACAAAAAGTTGAACCTCAATTTTCCGCTTGATGGTCCACGCACACTCAACGGTTTAATCATCGAGCATTTTGAAGATATTCCAGAATCCAACACAAGCTTTAAAGTTGGCAAGCATGTGCTAGAAATTGTGCAGACTCAAAATCGCATCGTCAAAAGCGTTAAAATCTTTCCTTAATCTATCGGTCTTTTGCGTGCTTATTCCACGTAATGAAATTTTAATTAATCATTTAACATCAACCTAGTCAAATTAGACTTGAATTTTTTATAGGTTAGCTCAAAATAGGTTTATATGGCTACCTTACCGAACAATAGCAACACGATACTTAGACCTGAAAAAGCAAAAACAAAATTGCCACCCATGTTTAAAGTGTTACTGTTAAATGACGATTACACGCCCATGGAATTTGTAGTGGAATGTATAGAAAGGTTTTTCAACAAAAGTCGTGAACAAGCGACAAAAATTATGCTCCAAGTTCATACTGAGGGCGTAGGAATATGTGGCATATACCCACAAGACATTGCAGAAACAAAAATGAATCAAGTATTAAAATTTGCAAAAGAGCTACAACATCCTTTGCAATGCGAAGTTGAACCAGCTTAGCAACAATACAGTATTGTGAAACTTAGACTGGCCAATAATATTAGAACGTAAGGATTTAAAATGATTGCTCAAGAGTTAGAAGTTAGCCTACACATGGCATTTATGGACGCCAGACAAAAGCGTCACGAACTCATTACGGTTGAGCATTTGCTACTTGCGATGATAGATAATCCAACGGCAGCTGAAGTGATGCGGTCATGTGGTGGTAAATTAGAAATATTACGTACTGAACTCAATCAGTATATTGAAGAACATACGCCAACAGTTAATGGCCAAGATGAGGTTGATACCCAACCTACATTAGGTTTTCAGCGAGTTATTCAACGCGCGATGTTGCATGTTCAATCATCTGGCAAAAAAGAAGTGACGGGCGCAAACGTGCTGGTAGCCATTTTTGGTGAAAAAGATTCCCATGCAGTGTTTTTCTTACACCAACAAGGTGTCACGCGTTTAGATGTTGTTAATTTTATCTCTCATGGCGTTTCAAAAATTGCTGAAACCTCTAAATCAGAAAACGTAGATCAAGAAGCTGATGCAGAAGCGATACCCAATGGCGCCCTTGAGAATTACACCCTCAATTTAAATGCACAAGTAGCTGCAGGAAAAATTGACCCCCTCATTGGCCGTGGCCCTGAATTGGAACGGGTCGTGCAAACACTCTGCCGCCGTCGCAAAAATAACCCCTTATTGGTAGGCGAGGCTGGCGTGGGTAAAACAGCTATTGCAGAAGGTTTAGCGCGCCGTATCGTTGAGAAAGACATTCCTGATGTATTGGCTAATGCAACTGTTTATTCACTTGACATGGGCGCACTACTTGCCGGGACAAAATATCGCGGAGACTTTGAGCAACGGCTCAAAGCGGTCATGAAACAGCTCGCTGAAAAACCTGAGGCTATATTATTTATTGATGAAATTCACACGCTGATTGGCGCCGGTTCTGCTAGTGGCGGCACCCTAGATGCGAGCAATTTACTTAAGCCAGCCCTATCAAATGGCACGCTTAAATGCATAGGTGCCACCACTTACCAAGAGTATCGTGGTGTATTTGAAAAAGATCATGCTTTAGCACGTCGTTTCCAAAAAATTGATGTGGCGGAGCCTAGCGTGGCAGAAACCATAGAAATACTAAAAGGTTTGAAATCACGCTTTGAATCTCATCACAACGTTAAATATGCGATAAGTGCATTAACTACAGCTGCAGAGTTATCGGCTAAATACATCAATGATCGCCACTTGCCAGATAAGGCAATTGATGTGATTGATGAAGCCGGCGCTGCACAACGCATACTACCCAAATCCAAGCAAAAGAAAGTCATTGGCAATAAAGAGATTGAAGACATCATTGCAAAAATTGCACGTATTCCGCCTAAAAATATCTCTAGCGATGACCGTAGCACGCTGAAGACTTTAGAGCGTGATTTAAAAGCTGTAGTATTTGGTCAAGATAAAGCCATTGAAGTACTAACATCTGCTGTAAAAATGGCACGCAGTGGATTAGGCCAAAGCAATAAACCAATTGGTAATTTCTTATTTAGCGGCCCTACTGGGGTTGGTAAAACAGAAGTCGCTAAACAATTGGCTTATATTATGGGGATAGAGTTAATTCGCTTTGATATGAGTGAGTATATGGAGCGCCATGCCGTATCACGCTTAATTGGTGCGCCTCCTGGCTATGTTGGGTTTGAACAAGGTGGTTTAATGACCGAAGCCATTACAAAGCATCCCTACTGCGTATTGTTGTTAGACGAAATTGAAAAAGCACATCCTGATATTTTCAACATTCTGCTTCAGGTGATGGATCACGGTACGCTCACCGATAATAATGGTCGCAAAGCGGACTTTAGAAACGTCACCATCATTATGACCACGAATGCAGGTGCCGAGAACTTATCTAAAGCAAATATGGGCTTTACTAATGCGAAGCAAATTGGAGATGAAGAGGCTGACATCAAACGACTATTTACACCGGAATTCCGCAATAGATTAGATGCAACAGTTTCATTCTCACCACTATCACAAGATATCATCATCCGTGTGGTTGATAAATTCTTAATTCAACTAGAAGATCAATTGCATGATAAAAAGGTCGAGGCAACTTTCAGTACTGCATTAAAAGCTTACTTGGGTAAAAAAGGCTTTGATCCACTCATGGGCGCACGTCCAATGGCAAGGTTGATTCAAGACACGATTCGCAAGGCCTTGGCAGATGAATTGTTATTTGGAAAACTTGCTAATGGTGGCAGCGTGCACGTAGACATTGATGCAAACAATGAAGTGAAATTAATTTTTTCTGATGACAAGACCGTTGCAGAAAGTGCGTTGGCGGAAGTCTAACTTTACGAGCCCATTCACCGCAAAATAGCAGCCAACTTATTCAATGTAAGTTGGCTGTTTTTCCATCACACTAACAAAAAGTGTTGATTCCACGAGCATTTGAAGCCAAGCCTGCAATTTAGGATAAGGCGCTGCTGCAAACCAAGCTTTATCGACTGCGGCAAACTGCCGAACAAAGGGGAATATTGCAATGTCTGCCAAAGTGAGTGTAGTGCTATGTATATATTGATTTTTTTGTAGTAAATTTTCTAACTTTTGTAAAAAAATCTCGCCTTGCGCTCTATGCTCTAACTGCGTTAAATGAGGTTGACGTTCAGGATATTTGTAAGCATCTAAAGCGCGCTTAAATACTTGGTCGTTCTCCAACACAAGCGCTTCAAAGTTTGTATCGATTCCCTCTATCAAGGGATGCTCTTTTAATGCCCAATAGATAACTTCCAAGCTTTCATCTATAACTTTACCATCTGGCAGTAATAAAACAGGCACGGTCGCTTTAGGTGAAGCTTGCAACATATGCGCTGGTTTATTACGCAAAGCAATTTCTCGTATTTCAACATCAATATTCGCTAATTTGAGTGCCATACGAGCACGCATAGCATAAGGACAGCGGCGATATGAATACAATATTGGTAAAGTCATTAACCTAAAGATTTACAAACATCATGTATCAGTTTAGGTCCTTTATAAATCAACCCACTATAGAGCTGCACAAGATCCGCACCAGCCGCAATTTTTTCCACCGCATCAGCACCGCTTAAGATACCACCTACGCCGATAATTGGCAGAGCGCCCTGTAATCGTTGTGATAACTGCTGAATGACTAAGGTGGATTTTTCACGAACGGGCGCACCAGACAAGCCTCCCGCCTCTTCAGCATGCTTCATGCCATGCACCCTATCACGAGCCAACGTTGTATTGGTCGCAATCACACCGTCAATATTATGTGTCATCAACAAATCAGCGATTTCATCAATTTGCGCCTGCTCCAAGTCTGGGGCAATCTTTAAGGTAACTGGCACATATTTGCCATATTGATTTGCTAGCTTGGTTTGCTCTAATTTCAGCCTACCCAGTAGATTTGATAGGGCTTCTTTTTCTTGCAAAGCACGCAAATTTTTAGTGTTAGGGGACGAGATATTCACCGCAATATAAGTGGCGTGCGCATAGACTTTTTGCATACCAATCAAATAATCATCCACCGCATTTTCCATAGGCGTATCAAAGTTTTTTCCGATATTGATACCAAGCACACCTTTATATTTAGCGGCTTTCACATTCTCGATTAAATGATCTACTCCTAAGTTATTAAACCCAAAGCGGTTCACAATACCCTGCGCTTCTTTTAATCGAAATAAACGCGGCTTAGGGTTGCCGGGTTGCGGACGAGGCGTGACAGTACCCACTTCAATAAAGCCAAAACCTAAGGCTGCCATAGCATCAATTACGGCAGCATTTTTATCTAGGCCAGCTGCCAATCCAACTGGATTAGGAAACGTAATACCCATCACCTGCCGAGATCGGCACACGGGTGGAGCTGAACACATGCTTAAAGCGCCCAAACGCTCTGCGGCATTTAAGCTTTTTAAAGTAAAATCATGGATAGATTCAGCATCAAACTGAAACAATAGTGGGCTTGCGAGTGAGTAAATATTCATCACGTGATTTTACTGCATTCTCAACTATCCCCAAAATCTACTAGCCAAAACATTCTTCTACAGCAAAGTAGTACAGCTTTTAGGTAAATTAGCGTAAAGCCACCTCAACCAAGTTATCACTAAATGTGGTCGAATGCCCCATATCACCGAATTCTGCAGAACTAATACAGTTAACGGTCCCATTATTGAGTTGTCGCCAGTACCCTAACGTCGCCACGACTATCCCCGCATTCACATCCTCCGAGATTCTAGCCACCCCGGCAAACGCACCGCGATCATTAAATACTCTCACCACATCACCCGCCTTAATATTTCGTGCTGTAGCGTCTAATTGGTTAATCATGACAAACTGTTCGCCCTGCCCTTTAATTTTTTCTTCCACATTGGCATAGCAAGAGTTTAAAAAACCATGACTCTTAGGTGAAATAATATTGAGTGGATACTTAGCGGCTAATACTGGATTGGTATCTGGTGTTTCACGTGAGGCTAAATAATCTGGCAATGGGTCCAAATCCTCCAATGGTTGAAAGCCCTCATACATTTGACGGAAAGGCCCAGCTACAAAGTTTTTAGCGCCTTCCACTAAAAAGTGACACTTGCCTGTGGGTGTAGGAAATTCACCTTTAGCATGACGCGCACGTACATCCTTATCACCAAACGCTTTTAAGCGCGCAAATCCATGTTTACGTAAATAATCCAGATTGATACCTTCACAGGTAGGAGATGCCCAATCCACATAGTTTTCTAAACACTCAGTATCGTTCCATTTAAAGTTATCTTCGGTGTAGCCCATTAACTTGGCTAAGCGCCTAAAAATTTCATTATTAGGTATCGCTTCACCTGGTGGCTCTATGCATTTTTCATTGTAAGTAAGGTAGAGGTGACCCCATGACAGCACCATGTCTTCCATCTCTGCCCCCATGGCAGCTGGGAGGATAATGTCAGCATAAGCGGCAGTGTCAGACATAAAATGCTCAGCTACGACCAAGAATAAGTCTTCACTTGCTAAGCCTTTGGCAATCTTATCAGTCTCTGGTGCTTGCGTTAGCGGATTGGTATTCCACACCATCATCGATTTAATCGGTGTTTTGAGGTTAAGCTCGCCGGTAAGTGCGCGACCTAATTGTAGGTTGTTTACTACAGGCGTACCTTCAGGAATTAAATCTGGACGAGAAATTACATCAAATTTATACGGATGTTCCCACACTGGGAATTGCAGTGCACCGCCACCAACATGGCGCCAAGCACCTATCAAGGCTGGCAAACAAGTCACTGCCCGAATGGCTTGGCTACCGCCGTAGCTACGTTCTAACGCAACACCTAAACGAATTGCGGCAGGTGGCGTGGTGGCGTATTCTCTAGCAAATTTGCGTATATCATCAGCTAAAATACCTGTAATTTTTTCCGCCCATTCAGGCGTTCTATCTTTAGCGCGTTTAGCTAATTCAGCATAGCCTACCGTGTAATTATCTACATAGTCCTGGTCAACCAAGCCTTCTTGAATAATGACATGCATCATTGCCATTGCCAAAGCGCCATCTGTACCTGGCTTAGGGGCAATATGCCAGTCAGCTTCTTTGGCGGTTTTTGAAGCATAGGAATCAATCACTACCACTTTTGCACCACGTTTTTGCGCTTCGTGAATAATGTGCCAATGATGTAAATTAGTGCTTACTGAGTTACATGCCCAAATAACAATATATTTAGAGTGACTGAAGCTTTCAGGATCAACTCCAGCTGTAGGCCCAACAGTTAATAACCAAGCAGTACATGACCCTTCCCCACAGAAGGTACGCTCACACACAGTAGCGCCCATACGATTAAAAAAAGCATCGCCACCATTTAATCCATGCACCAAGCCTTGGTTGCCCAAATAACTATTAGGCATAATGGCATGTGGGCCATCTGTGGCTATAATAGACTTCCACTTCGAACTAATTTCCTCTAGCGCTTCATTCCAAGTAATACGCTTAAACTGCTTACTGCCTTTAGGTCCTGTTCTTTTGAGAGGGTAAAGCAGGCGATCAGGGTGATAATGGCGTTTTTCATAATCCTTCAACTTAACGCATAGACCACCACGCGTCATAGGGTGTTCGGTATTTCCAGTCACTGATATGAGCTTGTCATCTTTAACCGTATAAACCATAGAACATGTGTCTGGGCAATCGTGTGGGCAACCACCATGAAAAGTTTTTACATCAGCCGGCTTATTCATTTTAAAAATCCCCTCAATTTATTAAAATTAGACCTTATCTTCATGAGCTTAACTATATACAAAGTTGTATATCAAGGCAATTAATTAGCATTTTTATTATTGATACATCTGGAGAAAATGAGATTAAAATTACATTATGAATAAACCCTTACAGTTATTAAACAACCTTACTCCTAGCCAATTTTTAGCTGAATATTGGCAAAAAAAACCCTTGCTGATTAAAAATGCAATCCCTAACTTTGAGGGTTTATTGAGTCCAGAAGAGTTAGCTGGCTTAGCATGTGAGGACGATGTTCAATCACGCATTGTTGAGTATATAAAGGGTAAATGGCATGCGCATCAAGGCCCTTTTGATGATGATGATTTTGCAACGTTGCCAGATAATCCATCCAAAGAACATAACTGGACTTTATTAGTACAAAGTGTCAATCATTACTTACCAGAAGCATCTGCACTGTTGCAACAATTTGATTTCATTCCACATGCACGACTTGATGATCTCATGGTCAGCTACGCCCCTGACGGCGGTGGCGTAGGACCCCACTTTGATAGTTATGATGTATTTCTACTGCAGGGTCAAGGTAAGCGACTTTGGCGCATCAGTGCGCAATCTGACTTAACTTTAGTTGAAGGTGCTCCTTTGCGCATCTTAAAGAATTTTGACACTGTGCAAGAGTGGCTATTAGAAGCAGGAGATATGCTGTATTTGCCGCCGCATCTTGCGCACTGGGGTATCGCTGTATCAGACAACGGTAAAGATTGTATGACTTACTCTATTGGTTTTCGGGCACCAAAGAATCAAGAGTTGGCCACTGAGTTTTTAGGCTTTCTGCAAGATAAATTTAACCAAGAGCAAATTGTACTTGATGGCATTTACCAAGATGCTGATTTAATTTTACAAATACATCCCGCTGAAATTAGCAAAAAAATGATTAATTCCGTCAGTAAAAATTTACAAAAAATCAAATGGTCTGATGAAACGGTTTCAGAATTCATTGGCACCTATCTTTCAGAGCCTAAGCCAGATGTAGTTTTTGAGGCAAATAAAAAAATAACTTTGCATGCTTTTGCCGAGAAACTAACAGCCGTTGGTGTCACTCTTGATCTAAAAAGCTTAATGCTATTTTCTGGTGAGTATTTCTTTTTGAATGGCGAAATGATTAATGACAATGAAGATTCAGCTGCTCTATTAAAATTACTAGCCGATAATCGGCGTGTTATTGCAGAAGATTTAAAGACTTATAAACCAATCAATCCATCGCTATTACAACAACTTTACGATTGGTATATTGCCGGCTACTTACATTTAATGTCTTAATTAAAATGATGATTACGCAGTCATGAATAACCACTCATCAATAATTCCAAACCAAATTCTTGTTGGTGAGCAGCTTTATTCCGAAGCTATTAATATTATTTTAAGTAGCGCACAACGTGAACTACTCATTTTTGACCAAAACTTTATGCATGGTGATTTTGCTAGTAAGGAAAAATTTCATCTATTCCAACAGTTTTTAAATAAAAGCATTGGTAGCCATCTAACAATTATTTTACAAGACGCGGGTTATTTTCAAATTAAATGCCCTTTCTTAGTCAGCTTACTAACTATTTACAGACATAAAATGGTTGTCTATCAAACTAATCATTCAGTAAAACATGCGAAAGACTGTTTTATATTAGCTGATGAGCAAAATTACATAAAACGAATTCATATTGACCAACCACGCTTTAAATTTGGCTCAGGCGACATTTCAGAGGCAAGTTTACTAGGTGCTAGATTTAAAGAGCTATTAAATGCTACTGAAGATGGCCATATCACTACAAGGTTAGACTTATAGGTCAAAATAAAGCTTTTTTAGCATCCAAAGTAACGCTCTATTAATAAACCATAGCTTTAAAATCCGAAAAATTGTTAATGTATTGTAAAAATAAGATATTTTTATAGAAATCATCATCACAATTATGAAAAGCACTAGTTTTTTTTAAAATTGCTGGTAAAATTTAGCCCACTCGGTATGCTTATTAGATAAAACTTTTCAGCAGTTATCGAAAAAGCTTTTTTAACCAGTTCTAAATCTTAAGGAATCAAAATGACACGTTCACTTTTACTTGCTGCATTGTTAGCTCTTGCTGTTACTGCTTGTGGCGAAAAAGCTGCTGAAGCTCCTGCTGAAGCTGCACCAGCTGTTGAAGCTGCACCAGCTGCTGAAGCTGCTGCTCCTGCTGCTGAAGCTGCTGCTGCTGAAGCTGCACCAGCTGCTGCTCCTGCTGAAGCTGCTAAGTAATTAGCTTTTAGTAATAAAAAAGCCGACTTAAAGTCGGCTTTTTTATTTTGTATTTTTCACTATATGTTAGCAAATCTCGCGCCAATCAAATCCATCCAACTGATCTGCAACACCAATCCAATCCTCTTCACATCCCAATGCTTTAGCCAAAGCTATTTTGGCTAATTTTGGCGTATTATTTTTAGCGCTCAGATGAGCTGCCAGTATATGTTGCAAGTGATTATTGTTTAATCTAGAAAGCAATTTGGCAGAATCTGAATTTTCTAAATGTCCTAAATCACCTCCTACACGCTGCTTTAATGCCCAGCTATAAGGACCAGCTTGCAACATACTAGCATCATGATTACATTCCAATACCAGTGCATGACAAGCACTTAACTGACTTTCAATATGAGGGGTGCTGCGGCCAACATCTGTAAGCACACCAATCCGATGATTGCCGTCGGAAAAAATACATTGTATAGGTTCGCGTGCGTCATGCGGAACTGGGTAAGGCTGCACTTCTACGTCATTAATTGCAAACGAACTGTGACTATCAATGACATTCAATTGTATATCATGTTGATTGGGCATGTAACGACTCACCATTTTGAGGGTGCCATAGGTAAGCCATACTGGAATTTTGTACTTTGCTGCAAACTTAAATGCACCGCCTGCATGATCGTCGTGTTCATGGGTAATCACAATACCCGTCATAGTACTAGGGTCAACATCCAAGCGTGCAAGTCTAGAAATTGTTTCTTTCAATCCGAAACCACAATCTAACATTAATGTGGTGTGATTTACTTTTACAACTAGCGAATTACCGGCACTACCGCTTCCTAGAGAGGCAAAACGCATCGTTAATGACTCTCAATAATAATGAAGGTTATTTTAATTGCTCATACATGAGAGCGACAATACGGTTTGCCGTCGTGGTCCTAATACGCGTACCGTCTTTATCCACCACCGTCACGATTGTATTGTCTTTATCGCCATCAGCCACTTTAATACGGTATTGTTTTTCTGGATTTACTTTTTGCTTATCGTCAGTACCCCAGAACTTTAGCTTTTCAACCATGCTTTTTTCATCTTTATCGTTAACAGCACCAGCCTCTTTTTTATCGTCATCGCCCCAAAATTTTAAAGTATCTAACAAACCTTTCTTTTTCTTAGGTGTGTCGTCAATATCAACATCCGCATAACGCACAAAAAAGATACCATTAGACCGATCTTTATCTTCAATGACAAAACCAACTCTATCTAAAGCTAAGCCTACGCGACGCCATGCGCGGTCAAAAGCGTCATTTAACTTCAATGTAGCACTACCATCCGCCTCTTTAATCACTTCAGCACGCTTCAGTATCACGCCCTGAGCAATAATATCCTTTGACTTCTGCTCAGCAACGCCAAGCTTCACCATTAATCGACGCAATAACTCAGCATCTAATTCTGCATCTCGTACATCTTCCGCTACAGCAGTTTTTCCTTCTAACTTATACCCCGTATCAATTTCACCTAATTGCGTCTTTATTCTGTTTTTACCGTCATCAGGTGCACCCGAAACTGATCGATGCGTCATGTAAATCTCAGTAGTATTCGCTTCATTACCGCGATCGATACGCGTACGAAACTTTTTCTTATCCGCATATCCCGATAACTTGTCTAGCATCTTATCGAATCTATCACCCAAATTACCTGTCTCATCTTTTTTAATGGCCTCAGTATCAATCCATTCAGTCTCCATCACGCCCAGTTGCGCATTCTCTGAACGTACAGCAAAACCTTGGTCTGCCCAAAATTCAAGTATAACTGGCCATACTTTTTCAGCTGGCGAATTCACCACTAACCAACGCTGCGCGCCCGCTTTCTCCAATCTAACTCCATCTGGCGTCACCAATACTTTTTCCACGCCAATCTCTTGACCTTCTTGTGCTTGGCTATAGCTTGAATAATTAGTGCTCCCAGGAATGGAATAGGCATCACTCACTGGACTAGCTGTTAAATCAGGTGGCACTTCAAGCGGACGAGAGCGTCCAGCACCTTTATAATCTGAGGTATTATTGATAAAAGGAATCGAGTCACAAGCAACCAAACTTGCGACAACCAAAATATAAATAGCGCTATGTTTGATGTTTATTTGTTTCATTCAGACCTCTGTATAAAATACTTTATAAATTGTTGTCACTAACAATATGATAAAACTATAAAAGTTGTGCGGGCTTACAAGCGTTTCGTAAGACCTCATGGTATTGCACTGACAGTTGCACCATCGGCAATCTAATGCCAGATTTAATTAAACCCATTTGCTCCAACACCCATTTCACCGGCATTGGATTTGCTTCAACAAAGAGTTTTTGATGTAACTGAAATAATTTTGCATTGATTTCACAGGCAGTCTTTACATCGCCTGCCACAGCAGCTACACACATCTCATGCATGAGCTTGGGTGCTACGTTAGCAGTAACTGAAATAACGCCTTTGCCCCCTAACAACATCAAGCTCATGGCGGTCGCGTCGTCACCACTCAAGACGGCAAAATCTTTAGGTGCTCGCAACAACAAATCTGTACCACGCTCTATGCCACCGGTTGCATCTTTAATACCAATAATGTTGGCGTGCGCGGCTAAACGTAGCGTTGTATCGTTAGAAATGTCACAGGCCGTACGCCCTGGAACATTGTAAAGAATTTGTGGAATATCTACTGCATCGGCGATTGCTTTAAAGTGCTGGTACAAACCCTCTTGAGTAGGTTTATTGTAATAAGGCGCAACTAATAAACATGCATCTACGCCTAATGCTTTGGCTTTCTGCGTGAGCTCAATGGCTTCTTTGGTTGAATTAGCCCCAGTCCCGGCTATAACGGGTACTCGACCATTAACTTGGTTCACTGCTGTTTTTATCAATAAGCAATGCTCATCAAAATCTACTGTGGGCGATTCCCCTGTCGTCCCCACTATAACTATGCCATCAGTGCCTTGGTCTATATGAAATTCAATTAATGCCTGCAATGCAGGAATGTCTAAGCTACCGTCTTCAAACATGGGGGTGACGATAGCGACTAAACTACCTTGAACGACTAAATTGCCTTGCAACATACGCAAACCTAAAGTATTCATAATCCCATATTTTAACTTAAAAGCCAGTCGAATATGTAGTTTCTCTATGTTAAAGTTTGCCTAGAAAAACTAAAAATTGACGTCATCATTTGGCACCCCAACAATATTAGCTCGGGTTTTTCTTCACTAATAGAGGCGCCCCAAAGGAGAAACACGTTATAATTTAGGCTATCATTTTAGATAAATTATTATGACGATTGATCTACATCATTACATCATGATTTTAATTGGCACTGTGCTTGTAAATAACATCGTGCTAGTTAAAATCCTGGGACTTTGCCCATTTATGGGGGTTTCTAAAAAACTAGAAGCTTCGATAGGCATGGCTGGTGCCACAGCATTTGTGCTTAGCATAGGTTCAATGACCAGTTGGGGTATCAACCATTATTTACTTGAGCCCAATAATTTGCAGTACCTTCGTACGCTTTCATTTATCGTCATCATCGCTGGAGTTGTTCAGCTCACCGAGATGGTCATGGAAAAAAACTTCCCTCCACTGTATCAAGGTTTAGGTATATTTCTACCGCTTATCACCACCAACTGTGCAGTACTAGGCATCCCCTTATTAAATGCACAAGCCAGTCATAGCTTTATTGAATCACTATTCTACGGCCTTGGCGGTGCCATCGGTTTTTCACTGGTGCTAATTCTATTTGCATCCATGCGCGAAAGGCTAGAGGCAGCTGACATCCCATTAGTGCTAAAAGGATCAGCGATTGCAATGGTCACCGCCGCCCTCATGAGTTTAGCATTCATGGGATTTGCTGGTCTCGATAAATATTAGGCAAAATATCTCCGTTATAAAAACATGCTAACCGCACTTTATATTATGCTTGGCCTTGCCCTTGTTCTTGGGGTGCTATTAGGCATTTCCGCTATTTTATTTAAAGTCGAAGGCGACCCTTTAGTTGCACGAATTGATGCCATTTTGCCTCAAACCCAATGTGGACAATGCGGCTACCCTGGTTGCAAACCATACGCAACAGCCATCGCAGCAGGCGATGCGGACATTAATCAATGTCCGCCTGGTGGCGACGCTGGCGCACATGCGCTAGCCGACTTAATGGGTGTTGAATACAAACCACTTAATGCAGAGCATGGCTTACCAAAACCAAAATCTGTAGCGTTTATCGATGAGGCCACCTGCATAGGTTGCACACTTTGCATACAAGCCTGCCCAGTGGATGCTATCCTAGGTGCAGCCAAACACATGCATACTATCATTGCTTCTGAATGTACAGGTTGCGAGTTATGCCTAGCGCCTTGCCCAGTGGATTGCATCAGCATGGAGGTGATTGCAGAACATCCTGATAATTGGAAATGGAAATATCCAGTCATTCCAATTCTTTCCATGCCTGTTGATTCGAA
Organism: Sulfuritalea sp.; assembly: GCA_021738125.1. Taxonomy (GTDB): domain Bacteria; phylum Pseudomonadota; class Gammaproteobacteria; order Burkholderiales; family Methylophilaceae; genus Methylotenera. The sequence goes on along the minus strand of JAIPCR010000040.1, from coordinate 2,358 downwards.
TCACTCTAATATAAATAGTACTAAAGCATGAACGCAATCATTCACTTTGCCAGCAATTTACTGCAAGGCCTAACAAGCAATAAAGAGGTATTCACCTTTAATGGTGGCGTACACCCTTTCGACCACAAAGCTGAATCAACAACCCAGCCTATCAGTCAGCTAGCCATCCCTGAAACACTGACATTGCCGCTACGTCAGCATGTGGGGCATATGCCTAAAGTTAAAGTGCAGGTCGGTGACTATGTGCTTAAAGGCCAAATGCTGGCAGAAGCCGAAGGCACGGTATCAGCAGCCATACACGCCCCTACTTCAGGCACGATATCAGCGATAGACGAGCAAGTGATTCCACATCCATCAGGCTTACCTGACAGTTGCATCACAATAACGCCAGATGGCAAAGACAATTGGGTGCCATTACAACCGGTGGACTGGCAGCACACTGACAAAAAGTTACTCGTTGATAGTTTACGTTCTTCAGGTATTGTTGGTTTAGGTGGCGCCACATTCCCAACCCACATTAAATTACGCACCAATGGCAAATCAAACGTACATACATTGGTAATTAATGCAGCTGAGTGCGAGCCGTATATCACTTGCGATGACATGCTGATGCGTGAGCGCGCTGATGACATCGTTAAAGGTATTGAAATCGTAAAGTATTTATTAGGGGCAGAAAAATGCTTGATTGGTATTGAGGATAATAAACCCCTAGCGATTAGTGCAATGACCTCTGCATGCGTTGATAAAGATCTATCTGTAAAAGTTGTCCCCACGCTCTATCCTAGCGGCGATGCTCGTCGATTAATTCACTTATTGCTAGATGTAGAAATCCCTAATGACAAGCGCTCTACCGATGTTGGCATTCAAGTATTTAATGTAGCGACTGTATTGGCCATTTATCGTTATTTTGTGTTTGGTGAGCCGTCTATTAACAGAATAGTCACCGTGACGGGCAACGTAGAAAAGCCTCAAAATTTTGAAGTGTTATTTGGAACGCCACTGCAATCGCTAATCGTTGCGGCTGGTAATGCCAAACAAAATACTACCCATTTCATCATGGGTGGCCCAATGATGGGCTTTGACTTACCTAATATACACGTGCCCATTACAAAAGCGGCTAATTGCATTATTGCGACATCTCCTGATTTATTCCCTGCACCACCCCCCGCCATGCCATGCATACGCTGTGCCCGTTGCGCGGATGCTTGCCCAGTTAACTTGCAACCACAGGAACTGTATTGGTTTTCGAAGTCTGATAACTTTGAAAAAGCACGTGACTATAATTTATTTGATTGTATAGAGTGTGGCTGTTGCTCGTATGTCTGCCCTAGCGATATTCCACTCGTACAATATTATCGGTATGCCAAAAGTGAAATTATTGCTACAGATAAAGCCAAAGAAGCTGCTGATTTAGCGCGTGAACGCAATGAGTTTAGATTAGCCCGTATTGAGCGAGAGAAATTGGAGCGTGCACAAAAACATGCTGAACGCGCTCAAGCAGGTAAAGCTGAAATTAAAGGCACTGAAGCCATCACAAGTAACCTCTCTGTAGAAAAAGAGAAAGCCCCCGCTAATTCAGAAACATCTACATTAGCGCCAACTGACAAACAGGCCGCTATTGCCGCCGCAATAGCGCGCGCTAAAGCTCAAAAAGAAGCCTCCACCTCTACAGAAGGAATTGTAGCCGATAAAATTTCAGCATCTACAACGAATGATGCTCAAATAAAACAAGATAAACAAGCCATGATTGCTGCCGCGATTGAACGTGCTAAAGCAGCAAAATTAGCAGCAAGCCAAGCGGGGGTTTCACCTAAAAATATTGAAAACGTTAGTGCTACAATTCAGGCCGAAATCATTGAAACTGACGCAATACGCGAAAAAGCAAACATCATCACTAAAACCAAAGTGGAAGATTAAATAGGATAAGCATTTGAACCGCTCACCATACATTACTGACGCACCCACCGTCACCAGCATTATGCTTAAAGTATTGCTGGCACTGGTTCCCGGCATTATTGCTTACACATGGATTTATGGTGGTGGGATTTTAGTGTCAATTACAGTTGCGACGATTACCGCCTTAGCTTGCGAAGCGGCCTTACTTAAAATTCGTCAACGTCCAATAAAGCCATACTTAATTGACATGAGCGCCGTAGTAACTGCTTGGCTACTTGCTTTAGCACTACCTCCTTTAGCACCTTGGTGGCTAGTTGTGGTGGGCACATTCTTCGCAATCGTCATTGCAAAACAACTTTATGGCGGCTTAGGCTACAACCCATTTAATCCAGCAATGGTAGGCTACGCCGTCCTACTTATTTCATTCCCACTCATTATGACTAAATGGCCTGCGCCACTATT
>JAIPCR010000039.1 GCA_021738125.1 Sulfuritalea sp. | reverse complement strand
CTTCGGAGCCAATATTAAGTAGACCGATAGTCGGACTTTCGCGATTTTCTACACAAGACACTAACATGCTACCCATAACGGCAAACTGTAATAACTGTTCAGCAGTACAATCTGCATTAGCGCCTAAATCTAGTATATAAATTTTCCCTTTTTGACAAGGAAATACGCCAGCAATTGCAGGGCGGTCAATGCCTGGCAACGTTTTTAAAACAAAACGAGCTGTCGCCATCAATGCGCCAGTATTTCCGGCACTTACACATGCAGAAGCTTCGCCACTTTTAACTAAATCAATTGCGACACGCATTGATGAATCTTTTTTGTTTTTAAGTGCGCTTTGCGGTTGTTCGCCCATGCTAACAACTTCGCTAGCATGATGTATTTTTAATCGCTGACCTGGACTAACCTGCAATGATTTAAGCTCAGCCTCTATCGCGTCACTCAGACCAACCAAAATTATATTGAGTTGCTGATCAGCCTCAAGTGCTTTAAGTGCCGCTGGAATGGTAACAGCCAAACCATGATCACCACCCATTGCATCAATTGCGACAGTAATATCCATATTTTCTCAGTTTATACTTTAAGCTTATAGGCGCTATTAACTAGCGAGCGTTCAATATTTGCGTTGCTTTGAAAAAGCAACGCCGCACCAAAATTGGAGCGGCGTTAGATAATTTAATATTTGCGTAAACAATTTTTTAATGTTTAGATTATTTGAATGCGAATTCAATTCAACTGAATCTAAACTTAAGAAAGTTATTCGCCTTTGGTAGACAACACCTTGCGGCCACGATAATAGCCATTTGGGCTGATGTGGTGACGTAAGTGCGCCTCACCTGTTGTAGGCTCAACCGCTAATGCTGGGTTGACCAAAAAGTCATGTGATCTATGCATACCGCGTTTTGACGGTGATTTTTTGTTTTGCTGAACTGCCATATTAAACTCCAATAAAATGATTAAAACATCATCTTAATTACATACATATAGACGCTAAATAATACACTGCATCTCTAAAATTTAAGATTACGTTAAACTACTAGGGCGCCACTATAATACAAAACCTAAGTTTTGTCAGCCAAAATTGTACTTTTATGGCTTAATTAAACCCTTTAAGATGGCAAATGGGTTAGGTTCCCCCCCGCTTTGACTAACAATTTCACCACAAAGCTGTTCGTGGGTGGGTGCAATTGGCATCGCCATGATGATCTCATCTTCTACTAGTGCGACAATATCCATATTGGAGCTAACTTGTTGCATATCATAATCATCACTACCATCGCCTTCCGGCGCCATTAAATCAAAATCTCCCACTTCACCTATCAAATATTTAAAATTCAAAGCGAATTTTAAAGGCATTTCATTTAGACAGCGTTGGCAAATAGTAATTAAATTTGCTGCCAAGGTTAAGTGTAGAAACGGGCGGCCTGCTGCATCAGTTTCACCTAACAATTCATAGTGAATTAATCCTGACGGCAACATGTTTGGAGTAGACATTAGTGAAAAATGGTGTAAAAAATCATTTAATCTAGGACAGTCGACTAGTAACAATTCATCTATTAGGTGATCATTTTTTTTTGCAAAGGCAAGATTGTCTATGAATTTTGTACGTGTAGTCATTCTAGTGCTCTAAAATTTAGGTCGAAGGGGATTTGGCTATCAGATTTCACATGTTACAATCGCTAGGTTTGAGTGAATAATTAAGGCAAGCAACGTGTTTAAAAAAATTCTTGTGGCTAACCGTGGTGAGATCGCAGTGCGTATTGTACGCGCATGTTCAGAAATGGGCATTAAGTCTGTAGCAATTTATGCGGATGCAGATCGCCAAGCGTTACATGTTAAAAAGGCAGATGAAGCCTATAACATCGGAGCAGATCCAGTTGCAGGCTACTTAAACGCACATAATATTGTAAATTTAGCAGTCGCATCTGGTTGCGATGCTTTACACCCTGGATATGGTTTTTTATCTGAAAACCCTGAATTAGCCGAAATCTGTGAACGACGTGGCGTTAAGTTTATTGGGCCAAATGCTGACGTTATTCGACAAATGGGCGATAAAATCCAGGCTAGAAATGCTATGACTGGTGCGGGAATACCATGTACACCTGGCAGTGACGGTAATTTAGAGAATTTAGATGAAGCTATAGATTTAGCCGACAAGATTGGCTATCCGGTTATGTTAAAAGCCACCAATGGTGGTGGTGGCCGAGGTATTCGCCGTTGTGATAGCAAAAAAGAATTGTTAAGCAACTATGACCGTGTAATCTCCGAAGCGAGTAAAGCGTTTGGTAAGCCTGAAGTTTTTTTAGAAAAATGTGTAGTATCGCCACGGCATATTGAAGTGCAAATACTGGCTGACTCACAAGGCAATGTCATTCATTTATTTGAGAGAGACTGCTCTATTCAACGCCGAAATCAAAAGTTAATTGAAATTGCGCCATCACCTCAATTAAGCCAAGCACAGCGAGATTATATTGGTGGACTTGCTGTAAAGGCTGCTAAAGCAGTCGGTTATGAAAATGCAGGTACTGTAGAGTTTTTATTAGACGCAGACAATACATTCTACTTCATGGAAATGAACACGAGATTGCAAGTGGAGCACACTGTCACAGAAACCATTACTGGTATAGATATAGTACAAGAGCAAATTCGAGTGGCTTATGGGTTGCCCTTGCAATATGCTCAAAAAGAAGTCCAGTTTAGGGGTTATGCTATGGAGTTCCGTATCAATGCAGAAGATCCCAAAAATGATTTTTTACCTAGTTTTGGTAAAATCACCCGGTACTATGCACCCGGAGGTCCTGGCGTACGAATGGACGCAGCCATCTATAGTGGCTACGTTATCCCCCCCTACTACGATTCTATGTGCGCCAAATTAACTGTATGGGCGCTTGATTGGGATAGCGTTATTGAGCGCGGCCGTCGTGCACTTGATGACATGTTGATTTACGGGGTAAAAACAACCATTCCATACTATCAAGAAATATTGAAACATGAAGATTTTAGAAGTGCGAATTTCAATACTAGCTTTGTTGAATCCCATCCAGAACTTACACACTATGCTAATGAAGTTCCACCAGAAATGATTGCTGCAGCAATCTCAGCTGCAATTGCTGCGCATGAAGGCATTTAAAGTAAATAAAAAATATAAATTTAAGTAAAGAGTTAATTATGGCTAAAACACCTAATGCATCAAAAGTACATGTCACCGAACTGGTTTTACGTGACGGGCATCAATGTCATATTGCGACGCGTATGCGCACTGAAGATATGCTTCCCATCTGCGCCAAGTTGGACGCTATTGGTTTTTGGTCTTTAGAGGCATGGGGCGGAGCTACTTTTGATGCTTGTGTACGTTACTTAAAGGAAGATCCTTGGGAGCGCTTAAAAACGTTACGTAAGGCATTACCCAATTCACGCATTCAAATGTTATTGCGTGGTCAGAATTTGCTTGGTTATCGCCACTATTCTGATGATGTAGTTCGTGCTTTTGTAAAAAAATCTGCAGATAATGGCGTGGATGTATTCCGAGTATTTGATGCGCTTAACGATACGCGCAACTTGCAAGTATCTATAGAAGCTGTCAAAAAAGCTGGAAAACACGCTGAAGGCACCATTAGCTTTACCACCAGCCCTGTACATGATGTCAATCATTTTGTAGGTATTGCTAAAGAGCTTGAAGCAATGGGCTCAGACACCATTGCTATTAAAGATATGGCTGGATTGCTCACACCGCAAACTACAGTTGACCTAGTAAAGGCGCTAAAATCGAGCATCAGCTTACCTATTCATATTCATAGTCATGCTACAAGTGGCTTAGCTAGTATGAACATGTTGCGAGCACTTGAAAACGGCGCGCTGATGATAGACACTTGTTGTGCTGCTTTTTCAGAAGGCGCAAGTCACCCAACTACTGAAAGTATGATTGCCGCATTACAAGGCACAGAATTTGATACTGGCTTAAATGTCGCTGCCGTTCAAGAAGTGACTGCTTATTTCCGTGAGGTACGTAAGAAATACTGGCAATTTGAAAGTGAATTTTCAGGCGTAGATACACGTGTATTACTAAATCAGGTACCTGGCGGCATGATTTCCAATTTAAGTAATCAGCTTAAAGAGCAAGGCGCACTGGATCGTATGGATGCGGTATTAGCTGAAATTCCATTGGTGCGTAAGGATCTAGGTTATATCCCATTGGTGACGCCCACCTCCCAAATCGTTGGGACTCAAGCTGTATTAAATGTAATGACAGGTAATCGTTACAAATCTATCACCAATGAAGTGAAAAATTATTTCGCAGGGCAATATGGCAAAGCTCCGAGCACAGTGAGTGCAGATGTTAAAAAGCTTGCAATCGGTGATACGGAACCTATTACTTGCCGCCCAGCTGACTTATTAGCGCCTGAAATGGCCAAACTTACTAGTGAAGCTGAACGTTTCGCGCAATGTGAAGAAGATGTGTTGACGTATGCCATGTTCCCAGATATCGGAAAAACTTATTTACAAGAACGTAATGCAGATTCATTAACGCCTGAAGTGCTTTTAGATAAAGCAACTGTTAATGCTGGGGCCTCTCGTTATGCTCCTAGCGAATTTAAAGTAACGTTACACGGTGAAACTTTCCACATCAATCTCACTGGCAGTGGTCATGCTGGGCAAGAAAAACGGCCTTTCTACGTATCTATTGACGGTATTGCTGAAGAGGTAATGATTGAAACTTTAAGTGAAATAGAAGTTTCAAGTGGTAACAGCACAGGTAAAAAGAAAGCTGTTGCTAATAAAGGTGGTAGCGGTCGCCCCCGTCCATCTCATGCTGGGCACGTGACAACCTCAATGCCAGGAACAATTGTTGCGGTAAAAGTTAAAGCTGGTGACAAAGTAAATGCTGGCGATGGTGTATTAGTGATTGAAGCAATGAAGATGGAAAATGAAATACAAGCTGCCACTTCAGGTGTGGTGGTCGCTGTACATGTCGTAAAAGGCGACACAGTAACACCAGATGAGTCATTACTTGAAATTCAGCCAGAATAAACAATGAGAGCTAAAGTCTAAAGCCGACAGTACAATGCTGTCGGCTTTTTTCTCACTCAGAAATTAAATTACCAATCAACGACCACAAAATTAATCCTTGCATCCTCTTCAGTTTATAGGCGTGAACTATTAGCACGACTACAACTTCCATTTAAATGCATATCACCAGATATCGATGAAACTTGCTTAGCAGGAGAATTACCACAGGAAACAGCTTCAAGATTAGCACAATTGAAAGCTAGAAAAGTTAGCCTAAGTCATCCTAATGCACTAATAATTGGTTGCGATCAAGTTGCTACCCTAGATAACCTTCAGCTCGGCAAGCCGCTTACTCACCTTAATGCGATCAAGCAACTCCAAATGATGCGTGGTAGAGAAGTGATATTTCACAGCGCATTATGTCTTTACAACCCTATGACCGAAAATATGCAAGTAGAAGTTGTACCTTATATTGTTCAATTTAAAAATTTGAGTGATATCCAGATTGAAAATTATTTGATTAAGGAACAACCTTATAATTGTGCAGGAAGCGCTAAATCGGAAGGTTTAGGTATCGCTATTATAGAAAAAATGACAGGGGAAGATCCCAATGCGCTTATTGGTTTACCGCTCATTAAACTTGTCAGCATGCTTGAAAATGAAAGTATTTCAGTGATATGAAACTGCTTAAACCTTAAGCCAATAATATATTCATAAATATCTATCAACCATTAATGACACTAAAGCAAATAACGAAATGATGATGGATGACTAAATGACCCAGCAATTTGGCACACTTTACCTTATACCCGTAACGCTTGGCGAAGATAACATAACTCAAGTATTACCTCCTGATGTGGTGAAGGTAGCTCAAAGGCTTGATAATTTTGTCGTAGAAAGCGAGAAGTCAGCACGTCATTTTTTAAGTACCATTAAAACTATTAGGCCAGTGCGTGAGCTCACCCTAAATCTACTTAATGAGCATACGGAGCAAAAGGATGTAAACGCCTTATTAGCGCCATTGCTAGCAGGTAAAGATGTTGGATTAATGAGTGATGCAGGCTGTCCAGGTGTTGCAGATCCAGGTGCTAAATTAGTTGAATTAGCGCATCAAAAAGGTATTCGCGTTATACCTTTTGTAGGCCCAAGCTCAATTTTACTTAGCCTAATGGCATCAGGGTTTAATGGGCAACAATTTACATTTCTAGGTTATTTGCCTGTCGATAAGACGCAGCGCAATCAAAAATTAAAAGAAATTGAAAAGCGCTCGTTAACAAATAAAGAAACACAAATTTTCATTGAAACGCCCTATCGCAATCAGCATATGTTGGAAGCAATTATGAGTGTGTGCCAACCTAACACTAAGCTTTGTATCGCTTGTGATGTCAGTTTAACTACTGAGTTAATATCAAGTAAAACGATTGCATCATGGAGAAAGTCACCACTACCAGATTTGCATAAACGACCAACTATATTTCTGTTGTTAGCTTAACGTATTCATTAATTTTTTAACAGGCGCGTAAGTGAGCCTGTGTATCGTTGAAACACCATGCTCAGCAAGCATTTGTAAGTGAAGCGCCGTTGGATAGCCCTTATGTTTGGCAAATCCATATTGTGGATATTCCTGGTCTAATAAATATAACTCAGCATCGTGTGCCACTTTGGCTAAAATGGAGGCCGCTGAAATCGACGGCACCTTACTATCCCCCTGCACTATTGCTTCACATGGAAAGTTGACATGGGGGCATCGATTTCCATCTACTTGCACCAACATTGAAGCGATGCTGTATTGTTGTTGCAAAAGCACAATCGCACGTTTCATTGCAAGTAGGCTAGCCTGCAATATATTAATCTCATCAATTTCTTTTGCACTGCAACTAGCAATCGCCCAAGCTAAGGCATGCTTTTTAATTTCAATACTTAATAGATCGCGTTTTTTTTCAGAAAGTTTTTTAGAATCTGCCAAACCTAATATTGGATGCTCTGGATTCAAAATCACTGCAGCGGCATAAACACCGCCAGCTAATGGTCCTCGTCCCGCCTCATCTACACCACATATTAATTGCATGAATATACGACTGACATTTAAGCAAGGTGGGAAAGAATGACATTAGCAGCCTGTTCCGCAGTATTCTGCTTCAAGCTATGATGCATTTTGGTAAATTCAGCCTTAATCTCAGAGATATGATTGCTGTCGCTTATAAGCTTAATTGTTGCCTCTGCAAGCTTTTCAGGCGTGGAATCATCTTGTAATAATTCTGGCACTATAAACTTTCCTGCCAATATATTAGGTAAACCCACATAAGGCTGCAAACGCATACGCTTTAGAATTTGCCAGCTTATTTTAGGCATACGATAGGTAATAATCATAGGCTTTTTCAAAAGTGCAGCTTCAAGTGTCGCTGTTCCAGACGCGACAATGACGACATCAGAAGCTTCCATAGCATCATGTGCATGGCCAAATAGAATTTGAATAGGCAGGCTTTCATTTTCATGAAAAATAGCTAATTCAAAAATCTGTTTTGTTTCTCGCGTAATAAGCGGTACTAAGAATATCGCATTAGGGTATTCAGCATAAATCAGTTTAGCCGTCTTCACAAATAGCTCAGCATGCTGCTGCACTTCACTTTGACGACTACCCGGCAACATTGCAACAACCAAAGCCGAAGACTTTAATTTTAAAACGTCTCGCGCGGCTAGAATATCTGGCTCCATTGGCTACATATCTGCCAATGGATGGCCTACATAAGTTACTGGAATGCCTGCCCCTTCATACAAAGTAGGTTCAAACGGAAATAGTGCAAGCATATGATCCGCTGATTTTTTAATTTTATTAATTCTGTTTTTACGCCAAGCCCAAACTGAAGGACTTACATAATGAATAGTCTTAATACCTTTTCTCTTTAATTTTCTTTCTAGCCAGAAATTAAAGTCTGGCGCATCGATACCTATAAATAAATCTAATCGATTACTAAGAAAATGTTTAAGAAGTTGGCGTCTTAATCTAAGCAGAGCAAATAAATGTTTAAGGACTTCTATATAACCTCGGACAGATAATCGCTCGATTGGGAAAAGAGATTGCGCACCCTCATTCATCATTTTTGGGCCAGCAATACCAACAAACTCAATATCAGTATGTTTTTTCTTCAGGGCCTGAATGAGATGGCTACCAAGTAAGTCGCCTGAGGCTTCACCAGCCACAATGCCTATTCTGAGCATTATAGTAATTTAACGGACAATGCCGCGCGAAGATGCAATTAGGAAATCTGTAAGCAGTCTAATTTCTGGTGTCGTTTTTTGCATAGTTGCAAGCTCGATTTTAGCCTCTTCCAAGGTCAGTCCATTGCGATATAAAGCTTTGTAAGCACGTTTTATTTGCAATATAGTATCAGCACTATAGCCTCGACGTTTAAGGCCTTCAGCGTTAATGCCATGAGGCTTAGCATCATAACCGGCAGCGGTCACGTAAGGCGGAATGTCTTTAAATACAACAGACCCAACCGCAGTGATAACATGAGAGCCTATTTTGCAAAACTGGTGAATAAGTGTAAATCCGCCTAGGATTGCATAATCATCAATATCAACATGGCCGGCGAGCGAGGCATTGTTAGCTAAAATTGTATTGCTACCTATTTGACAATCATGTGCAATATGCACATACGCCATAATCCAATTATTATCACCAATTTTAGTATTATTTTTGTCCTGCACTGTGCCGCGATTGAAGGTGCAAAATTCACGAATGGTATTGTTATCACCAATTTCTAATGAAGTTGGCTCGCCGTTATATTTTTTGTCTTGCGGCGCCTCACCTAATGATGAATACTGATAAATATGATTGTTCTTACCTATAGATGTCGGGCCATTAATCATGACGTGCCCAGCAATGCGTGTGCCTGCATCTATTTTTACATGTGGGCCAATGATTGAATAAGCACCAATTTCTACGCTAGAATCAAGCTCAGCACTAGCATCAACTATTGCCGTTGCGTGGATTTTTGGTACTTGCATTAGTTAGCTTTCTTTTTTATCAATCGCTTTTAAAATACACATCATCTGAGCTTCAGCAACAACATTGCCGTCAACACGTGCGACGCCAGAGTATTTCCAAATCCCTTTTAAGATACGATCAATTTTAACGTTAAATACGATTTGATCGCCCGGTGAGACTGGCTTTTTAAAACGTGCGCTATCAATGCCAGCAAAGTAATAAACTGAATCATCACTAGGTTTCACGCCCATGGTCTTAAAAGATAAAATTGCCGCTGCTTGTGCCATGGCTTCAACAATTAACACTCCAGGCATTACTGGATGATATGGGAAGTGTCCTGGGAAGAAAGGTTCATTAATTGTTACATTCTTTAATGCAACAATTTCCTTACTCAATTCAATAGAAATAACCCGGTCGATTAAGACAAAAGGATAACGATGGGGTAAGTGATCGAGTATTGCATGAATATCCATGCTTGTAGAATTTTTGTTATCAGTCATTTTTATCTCAGCTTGCTTTTATAGATTGGTGCTATGTTTAGATGATTAAATCTCATATCACTGCTAGCTAGATTTTAACAGAGCTATGTCTTTTTCTAGACTTTTAATTTTATCTGACAATAACTCTAAATGTCGAATTTTTGCAGCAGTATTAAGCCATTTTTTGTGCGATTGGAATGGCATTAAAGCGGTATAAGTGTCAGCAACCAATAGGGAGCGTGTAATCATGCTACCAGGTGAAATGGTTACATGGTCTGTAATCTCTAAATGACCAAGTATCATTGCGGCGCCACCGATTTTACAATACTTACCAATTTTAGCACTGCCAGCAATACCCGTGCATCCAGCAATAACAGTGTGTGCACCTATAACGCAATTATGACCAATTTGAATCAAGTTATCTAACTTCACACCTTCTTCAATAATAGTGTCGTCCAACGCGCCTCTGTCTATTGTAGAGTTCGCGCCAACATCAACATTATCATGAAGCACTACACGCCCTACTTGGGGTATTTTTAGCCAAGTGCCTGATTCCTGGGCATAACCAAAACCATCTGAACCAATGACAGCCCCTGGAAAAATATGGCAATTTCGCCCTATTACAGAATGATGTTTAATAGTTACATTTGGCTCTAATCTTGAATTATCGGCAATAGTGACGTTATTTTCAATCACACACCCACTACCAATAACCACATTCTCACCTAACACCACATTCTGACCAACCACAGCTAAAGCTCCAATACTGCATGATGTTGGAATACACGTACTTACGTCTACGACAGCACTCTCTGCGATACCTAAATGAGGTTTTAACGGTGGATTTAAAAGCGTAGAAACCTTAGCAAAATAAGCATAAGGATTATCTGCAATAATTCTGGGAAGATTAGTTAGGTTTGCATCCTTAACACTCAGTACATATGCGCTAGCTTGGCATTCACTAAGCTCTTTTAGATACTTAGGGTCATGAATAAAACAAACATCCCCAGACTGCGCATTGCGCAATGATGAAACGCGCACTATTAATGTAGTTTCATCGCCAATGACTTTACCACCTAGGGCGTTAACAATTTGACCTAGTGTGTATTGTTTTACCATTACAGTAAGCCTCAATCTTAAATATCAATTAAAGGCTATATATGCGTTATTTTTTACCTAGCAATTTTAGCACTTTGTCTGTGATGTCAATTTTATCGGCGGCATAAGCCACACCGCTGTACATAACTAAATCGTAGTTTTCTGCTTTAGCAACTGATTGCACAGCTTTATTAATTCGATCTTGCAAGCTACCTAACTCTTCATTTTTACGCAAATTAATATCTTCGCGCAACTCGCGTTGTTTACGTTGAAACTCAATTTTAATATTTTGCACATCACGCTCTTTATTGCGACGCTCCGCCTCAGTAATGGTTAAGCCATCTTTATCTAGCGCAGTTTCTAATTCTTTAATTTGCTTAGCCATACGATCTAATTCTTGTGATCTAGGACTAAACTCACGTTCTAATTTTTTACCACTTTCGGCAGTTTGTGGCGCTTCTTGTAAGATTTTATCTACTTGCACATAACCCACCTTCAACTCTAAAGCCTGAACGTGCAACCCAACTGACATAAAACCAGCTACAACTAAAATTTTTAATGTATGACTCAATTTAATCTCCCGAAATACTCTTTAACCGCTGTCTATTATGCCACAACAAATCTAACTGCTAACTCACTATAAAGTAACTATGACGTGTAAATTTTAGAACTGCTGGCCGAGTTGAAATTGTATAGTTTCAGTGACATCCGTCGGGCTAGCATTAAGTGCTTTAGCATAAAACAATGACAAAGGTCCAAATGGTGAGAACCAACTCACACCAAACCCTGCCGAATAACGCAAATCATTTACATTGTAAGTTTGGTTAGCGCCCCAAACGTAGCCTGAATCAACGAAAGTACTCAATCTAAACTGCTTAGAATCTTTAATGCCAGGAATAGGGAAAAGCAATTCAGCAGTAGCTAACGCACTCTGATTACCACCGACATAATAAGTATTGGTGGAATCTTTAGGCCCTAAAGTACCAATTGCATAACCACGCACAGAGTTAACACCACCCATATAAAAGTTTTTGAAGAAAGGGTACTGTGCACTGCCGTAAGAATGGGCGTAACCAAGCTCACCATTAAGCATCAAGGTAAGATCTTTAACCATTTCTTTGTACCAAGAATGCTTGTAATTAACCTTATAATACTTCAAATCAAGCACAGGCATAGTAATCTCACCATTTAGGCGCTGATACACGCCATTCTTGGGATACATAATGCTATCACGGCTATCATGTGCCCAGCCTGCACTTAGGGCTATAGAGTTACTTGTACATCCTGTAGTATTGCCACAGTAATTTTGATATTGTACCGGGCTATTGTCATACAAAGTAATGTCGGTAAAATCGGTAGATAAGCCAAAACTAACGCCATCTCTTTCATTTATAGGAATGCCAAAACGTACACCACCGCCATAGGATGAGGTCTTATAAGTACCCACGTCGTTTGTTGAACTGGTGTTAACATCTCGTCGGTACACATCAAAACCTCGGCTTACTCCATCCGGCGTAAAGTAAGGGTCTGTATAAGACAATGCGTAAGTCGTATTCGTTTTACCGGTATTCACATTTGCACTGACGCGATTTCCAGTGCCTAAAAAGTTATTTTGGTTCACTGTAATGCCAAACACCACACCCTCACTACTGGATAAACCCGCGCCAAATTGTATGCTACCGGTAGATTGCTCCACTAAACTGATATTTAAATCAACCTGATCTGCTGTACCTGCTACTGCAGGGGTTTCAATATTCACGTCTGAAAAATATTGGGTACGAACTAAACGCTCTTTTGAGCGATCAATTTTGTTAGAAGCATACCAAGCAGATTCTAATTGCCTTACTTCGCGGCGCACCACTTCATCACGCGTACGGGTGTTACCTACAATATTAATCCGCCGGACGTAGACGCGCTTGCCTGGATCAATGAAAAAGGTAAACGCGGCAGTATGTAGTTCTTTATTAACATCAGGCACAGGATTGACGTTAGCAAAGGCATATCCGTCATTACTTAAACGATCACTAATTGCTTTGCTCGACTGTGTAATATTACTTCGGCTGAACGTATCGCCTTTTTTAACTGTAATTAATTGCTGCAATTCAGCATCTGGCACGATAGTATCACCAGCTAACTTCACTTCTGAAATAGTGTATTTTTCGCCTTCAGTCACATTCACCGTGATATAAATATCTTTTTTATCAGGGGTAATTGATACTTGAGTTGAATCAATATTAAACTCAAGATAACCTTGGTTCATATAAAACGATCTAAGTGTTTCCAAATCGGCGTTTAATTTTTGTTTTGAATACTGATCGTCTTTATTCCACCAACTCATCCAATTGGGGGTTGTCAGTAAAAATTCAGCCCGCAAATCATCCATAGAAAAAGCTTGATTACCGACAATATTAATACTACGAATTTTTGAAACAGCACCCTCTTCAATATCAAACCTTACAGCAACTCTATTGCGCTCTAATGGAGAGACCACCGCTTTAACTGTAGCACCATATTTGCCTTGAGATAAATATTGCCGCTTAATCTCTTGTTCTGCACGATCAAGTTGAGATTTATCAAATATTTGACCTTCAGAAATACCTATTTGTTTGAGACCTTCTTTCATTTTGTCAGTGGGGAATGATTTATTGCCACTAAAATCAATCTGAGCAACGGAGGAACGCTCTTGAACAGTAACGATTAATACACTGTTCTCGCTTTCAATACGCACATCTTTAAAAAATCCAGTACCATATAAAGCTTTAATGGCTTGTGAAGCAAGCTCATCACTCATTGTATCGCCAACTTTAACGGGTAGATTAGTAAAGACGGTGCCGGCTTCTGTTCGCTGTATACCTTCAACACGAATATCTTTAACTACAAATGGCTCAATCGCTAGAGCTGAACCCGCATACAAACCAAGAGTTAAAAAGAAAATAAGATTACAATTCTTCAATTTACTTTTTAGTTGGTTTGAGCTTATTAATTTTTTTATTGACATGCAATCAGCCTGTTATCAATCTACTTATATCATTATAAAATGCGATGACCATCATAAAACCTAACATAGAAAACCCTATTTTTTGCCCAATCACCATTACAGATTCAGAGACGGGTTTGCCAGTTAAAATTTCAACCATATAGTACATCAAATGGCCCCCATCTAAAACTGGTATAGGCAATAGATTTAACACTCCAATACTAATGCTAATAAGTGCCAGAAAACCAATAAAGACCTTAATACCCATACTGGCGCTTTGCCCCGCGTAATTAGCGATAGTCACTGGCCCACTCATGCCTTTCCAAGAGGCTTCGCCGCTAAGCATATTAGCTAGCATGTTTAAACTAAAAACTGCAGTATCCCAAGTTTTTGCAGTTGCTTTAAATAATGATTCAGTCGCGGAATAATGTACGGTTACAAAAAATCGATCTAAATCACTTTGCTCAATCCTCAATGCGGCTCCGATACGCCCTACTTTTTTACCATTCTCAATCACAGCATTTGGCTTAACTGTTAATTTAACTTCTGCCGCGTCGCGTAATATCAATATTTGTATAGGCGCACTGACTTTATTCCTAATCACTTCCACAAAATCTTCCCATGTATTGATTTTGGCATCATTAATAGATAAGACTAAATCATTAGTCTTTAAGCCTGCTAAATCTGCTGGACTGCCATTTAGGACATCACCAATTCTTGCTGGAATGCTAGGCTGACTTACTGTCAGCCCTAACAACGTTAATGCATTTTTACCTGCGTCATCGATATTAATCGCTGATAAATCTAGCTGGTGTATTTTAATCTCTTGATTACTGGTAATTGCCTGTATTTCTACATTGCTACTTTTTAAGGATTCACTCAATAAAAACCAATTGACCTCCTGCCATGTAGAGACATTTTTGCCATTGATTTTCTGTATAGTTTCTCCAGGTGAAAAATGAGCTATTGCCGCAGGACTAGAATCAATTATTTTTCCTAGTGTAGGTTTCATCCCCACAATCCCTGTCATAAATAATAACCAATACAAAAAAATAGCAAGCAACAAATTAGCCACAGGCCCGGCGAGCACAATGGCAATGCGTTTAAAGACAGATTGGCGATTAAAAGCTCGTTTTAGCTCTATATCTGTGTAATCATCTAGCGATATAGGATCTTGCTCAAACTCACGCTCGTCTAGCATTTTAACAAACCCACCTAAAGGTATAGCGGCTAGCACAAACTCTGTCTGATCTAAACCAATTTTCTTTGACCAAAGTGGTTTCCCAAAGCCAATCGAAAATCTTAATACTTTGACGCCACACCATCTGGCAACTTGAAAATGACCATATTCATGCACAGTCACCAACAAACCTAAAGTAACAATAAAAGCTAATATTGTTAACATAGCGCTTGAATTCGAAGTCCAGCTGACTGTCTTGCCATCTTATCCACTGCAACTAACTGCTCTATAGATTCAACATGCTCTACTTTAGCCTCTGCCAATACACGTTCAATAACATTAGGAATATCCATAAAGCCAATTTTCTCTGCCAAAAATGCCTCAACAGCAATTTCATTTGCAGCATTCAAAATCGCTGGTGCTGTGCCCCCTGCATTTAAGGCATCGTAGGCTATTCGCAAACAGGGGAAGCGTATTCTATCTGGCGCACTAAAATCTAAGCGTGCTATTGTCAGCAAATCTAGACTACCGACACCACTACTTAGTCGTTCTGGGTAACCTAATCCATAAGCAATAGGCGTTCGCATATCTGGATTGCCCAGTTGCGCCAATACGCTGCCATCGATATATTCAACCATAGAATGAATCACACTTTGCGGATGAATAACCACCTCAATCTGCTCTGGCCGTGCATTAAACAGCCAGTATGCCTCTATAACTTCTAAACCTTTATTCATCAAAGTGGCAGAGTCTATGGTTATTTTCGGCCCCATCACCCAGTTAGGGTGGTTCAGTGCTTGCGCACGAGTCACGGTTTTTAACTCATCAATGCTTGAGTTCCTAAAAGGTCCGCCAGATGCGGTTAGTAACACTCGCTTTACACCCATGCCAGCTAAACTAGAGGACTTGTGTTGAGGCATTGCCTGGAATATGGCGTTATGCTCACTATCAATCGGGAGCAAGACAGCTCCGCCATCGATCACTGCTTGCATAAATAAATTCCCCGCCATTACTAGTGTTTCTTTATTTGCTAGTAATATACGCTTGCCTGCTTTTGCTGCAGCCATCGCTGGATGTAAACCTGCAGCACCAACAATCGCCGCCATAACAATATCAACTTGATGGTGCGCCGACATTTCGCATAGTGCTGCCTCGCCATGCAAAACAATAGTAGTAGAACCAATATTTTTTAGTTGAGTAGCCAACGTTACCGCAGATGATTCATGCAGCATAACAGCATAATTTGGGTTATATTTTTCACATAAGGCGAACAACCCCTTAACATTGTTATTAGCAGTTAGTGCAAAAACAGCAAAGCGTTCAGCATGTTGTGAAATAACATCTAATGTTTGCATTCCGATAGTGCCAGTAGCACCAAGAATGGTTACATATTGGATTTTTTGCGAGCTCAATTTATCGGACATGTAATTGAAGATTCGCAAAAACAGGAAAGTAAATATAGAATAACACTAAAGGTAGCGTTGAAATTAAACCATCAATTCTGTCTAACACCCCTCCATGCCCAGGAAGTAGGTGGCTACTATCTTTTTTCCCTGCTTGACGCTTCAATAGCGATTCGAATAAATCGCCCATAATGCTTAGCACGACGATAAGCCATAACCCTACAATTAGCCAGCGACTAATATGCAAAAAATAGCAAAGCGCTAAACCATACAACGTTGACGCTAAAAGGGCACCTGCAACTCCCTCCCAGGTTTTTCCAGGGCTAATTTCTGATGCGAGTTTATGGCGACCAAATCGTTTACCCGCAAAATATGCAGCGCTATCTGCCAACCAAACTGTAGCCAACACCGCCAACAACAA
>JAIPCR010000038.1 GCA_021738125.1 Sulfuritalea sp. | reverse complement strand
GCATCTCCTGCTTTGGCATGCAGTTGTTGATAAGCCACAGCGCGTATAAGCGCTTCGTATGGTTCTCGCTCAAATTTGACTTCAAAAGTGCATGGGCCGATTGTTTTAACGAGTTTAGCCCAATCGTCATCTAAATTGGTAAGGAAGTCAGCTGCTTTATTAAGTTCGTTAACATTATTAAGCATTTTTTAATGGGGCTGATTTTCCGATTAATTCAATTGCCTTGTGGATGCAGCTGTTTTAATTAGCATTATTTACTACAAATAATGTTGATTTTCAGCTCGCCGATGCTGTATTGCACAATATCTGACCAGTTGGTTTCTGATTCATTGAAGTGAGTTGTATTAAGAATTTCACCTTTCCCCATGTTTTCAGCATAGTAATTAATGGAGAGGGCCTTAAATTTTTTGTTTTTGCAATCGACCAATTCTTCCCATTGTGATGATAGGCCTTGTTTTTGTTGTGCTAGATAATAGTCATTTAAGTTTAATACTTTAATTAAATCACCAGATTTTTTGATGCTGTCAAAGTCAATATATAGATTGCTATCATCATTTGTTTGAATCATGGTCCATTCAGCTGCTACCTCAGCTGAAAGGCAAAATAAAATTAAAATAAATAAAAATCTATGCATGGGAGTGCAATTACAGCTTTAATGCAGCCTTAATGCGTCTAAGGGTCTGGCTAATTAAGTTACCATCTAGTTTGTAATGTTTATGGAGCGCTTGTTTTACTTCCCAGCTAGCCGTCATGCCGGCCGGGAATGTGACTAAATCACCCTTGCCAAAACTAATAGGCGAGCCACCAGTAGGTGTAATAATGCATTCGCCAGCTAAGATGTAGGCAATTTCTTGTTCTGGAAATGTCCAAGGAAATACTGAAACTTCTTTTTGCCAAGTAGGCCATTTGCTAACATTGAGTGCATCTAAACGTGTTTGTGAAGGGTTGCTTTCTACAGTGATTTGATTAACATTAGCTTGGCTCATGATAGTTTCTTTGAATAGTTAAGATGCGCTATTTTAGCTTATCAACGCTGAATTGTTATTGAAAACAAGCATAAGTAGTAAAATAGCGCTTTTGAAACAGCCATTAATTTTATATGCGAATTAGCTTAGAAGATGCAGTAGCAAAACTTCGCCAAGGCGAGATAGTCGCGATTCCTACCGAAACGGTATATGGACTTGCTGCTGATGCCTCGAATGATATTGCGTTGCAAAAAATATTTGCTACTAAGCAGCGTCCGGCAGACCACCCATTAATAGTACATATTAGTGATATTAACCGTGTTGCTGACTGGGCTGAGTGTTTTCCGGAGGTGGCTGTAAAACTGGCAAAAGCTTTTTGGCCTGGTCCACTCACATTGATTTTGCCTGCAAAAAATCATGTTTCACGTGTGGTGCGTGGTGGTGAATCTACGATAGCTTTACGTGTACCAAATCATCCTATGACACTTGCGTTACTTGAATTCAGTGGTTTGAGTGTTGCGGCACCTTCAGCAAACTTATTTACACAACTTAGCCCAACTACTGCAGAACATGTTGAGGCGGGATTGGGTGAGAGTGTAGCTGTGCTGGATGGGGGCGCCTGCAAAGTGGGGATTGAATCTACCATAGTGAGTGTTACGGCAGAAGGTCATTGGCAACTATTGCGACCTGGCATGATAAGCGAAGACGATATTATCCGTATAGCAGGCAAGCCTCAACCACAAAATATTATGGGTTCAGATAAAACCTTAGCTGAAGAAGCTAAACCTAAAGCACCTGGACAGCATGCTTTACACTATTCACCACGAACACCACTTTTTTTGTTTAAAGATAAAATAATGCTTATTCAAGAATGTGAAGCACTAACGCAAGCCGGTTTCAAATGTGCTGCTTTGTTAATTGGTAAGGGTAAACAACCAAACTGTAACGTCGTACAATTACCTAATAAGCCAGTAGAGGTTGCCGAGAGACTATACAGCGCACTTCATGAGCTAGATGCGATGAAAGTAGATCGGCTATTGGTTGAGTTGCCAGATAATACGCCAAAATGGGCCGCGGTATTAGATAGGCTAAATCGCGCTGGCCATAGAGGGTAGTAATTCAGCGCCACATGCTATAAACAGTCGTTTTAATAGGCATTTTTTTATTTAATAAATTAGGTCAAATATGGTAAACAAATTTAATCAATTTCTAGTAACTGCGAGTTTATTAGCATTAACTTCATGTAGCTCGATTGCTATTTCAAACCCATTTAGTTCAAGTACACATGAACAGTTACGTACACCACAAAATGCCACGGCTTATGTGTGTGATGGTAATAAGCAATTTTATGTGCGTATGCTCAATAATGGTAAAGATGCTTGGCTGATTTATCCTGACCATGAAGTTAATTTGATGCAAAGCAGTGATAGTAATCGATTTGTTAGCGGCGCTATTTCTCTGGTGATGAGTGGAGATGCTACGACGCTTAACGATGGAGATAAGATTGCTTATGTGGGATGTAAGCCACAGCTCAAAAAATAATTTTTTGCCTATTTTAGGTGAAATTTAACCCTTGCATAGGGTACAAAAATGGCGTAATTTTACAATCTCAATAATGTATTAACTATGGAGTTAGCCATGGATAATAAATATGGATTAGGTGGTGCAAAGGTAGCTACTGGGCATCATGAAACACATCATAAAACGCCAAAATTAAATGCTGAAAAATGCAAATTTTGTGGAGGTCAGCAATTGGTGTTGAGCCTAACAATGCATGATCATCGCTGTGCGACATGTGATGAATGGCAAAACGACATCCCGCAAGGCTACTCTACTGGTAGAAGCAATACTTTTTAAGATATTTTATCTGATGCATATCGGTACTTTCAGTTTTGTAGCAAAATAAAATGCTAATTTAAGTAACTTTTCACAGCTTAATTCCCCATTAAGTTTTATAATCTTGCATACAAAATTACCCTTTCCATTAAACAACTCCAAAAGAGAAGATAAATGTCTACAAAAAATGCTGATATTGGCCTAGTTGGCCTAGCTGTTATGGGCCAAAATTTAGCCCTCAATATTGCCGATCACGGCTACACCATTGCAGTTTATAACCGCGATTCTAAGAAAATGGTGAATTTCATTGAAGAATGCAAAAAAAATGAACCTTCATTTGAGCGCGTTGTGGGTCACGCGGATTTAGCTTCATTTGTATTAAGTATTAAGCGCCCACGTAAAATTATTTTATTGGTAAAAGCAGGTAGTGCGACAGATGTGACGATTAATGCTTTATTGCCATTTTTAGAGCAAGGCGACATTATTATTGACGGTGGTAACTCATTATGGACTGATACTATCCGTCGTGAAAAAGAGTTAGCAGTTAAAGGCATTGATTTTATCGGTTCAGGCGTATCTGGCGGTGAAACAGGTGCACGTTTTGGCCCATCACTCATGCCATCAGGCACCCGTAAAGCATGGTCTAGCCTAGAGCCAATTTGGCGTGATATCGCTGCTAAGGTTGATTCAGTGACTGGTGAACCAATGGAAGGCGGCAAGCCTGGAAAGCCAGTTGTTGGCGGCTTCTCATGTGCTGAATACATCGGCCCAGACGGTGCTGGTCACTACGTAAAAATGGTGCACAACGGTATTGAATATATCGACATGCAACTCATTTGTGAAGCTTACTGGTTGATGAAAAACTTGCTTGGCATGCCAGCAGACGAAATTGGTAAAGTGTTCGAAGAGTGGAATAAAGGCGAACTATCAAGTTTCTTGATTGAAATTACTGCAGATATTCTGCAACAAAAAGACCCAATGACTAAAGGCTTTTTAGTTGACCAAATTTTAGATACTGCAGGTCAAAAAGGTACAGGTCAATGGACGGCAGCGAATGCACTTGAGCTTGGCTCTCCAGCAAACGCGATTGCAGCGGCTGTTTATGCACGTGCACTTTCAAGCTTAAAAGAAGAACGTGTAGAGGCGAGCAAAATCTTAAAAGGCCCAGAGATTAAACATGAAACGGATAAAAAAGCGACCATTGAAGCGATTAAAAACGCTTTGTATTGCTCAAAAATCTGTGCTTACGCGCAAGGCTTCCAATTGATTGATAAAGCACAAGTGGCTTACAACTGGAAATTAAACTTCGGTGAAATTGCACAAATCTGGCGTGGTGGTTGTATCATCCGTGCACGTTTCTTGCAAAAAATCACAGAAGCATATGCATTAAATTCACGTTTAAAAAACTTAATGCTAGACCCATATTTCACTAAGGCGATGAACGATGGCCAAGAAGGTTGGCGTAAAGTGATTGCTCTAGCAGTTGTCAATGGTATTCCTGCGCAAGGTTTTAGTGCGGCGATGGCCTATTACGATGGCTACCGCAGTGCAGACTTACCAGCTAACTTGCTACAAGGTCAACGTGACTACTTCGGCGCGCATACCTATGAGCGAAAAGACCAGCCACGTGGTCAGTTCTACCACTTAGATTGGCCAGAAGCAGGTCGTCCACAGTTGGAAATTTAATTTCTAATGCTAAAGTAGTAAAGATTACAAAGCCCGCAAAAGCGGGCTTTTTATTTTGTTTGAATCAATCGTTTTTACTAAAACACCTGCCCTGCGAGCCAATATCCATATGCCTTGCAGGGCAGTGATTTTTAATGTTTGGCTAGCGTAAGGTTTTGTGTTGTGTGCTTTTTAAGCTGAGTAATATGCTTATACCCAATACGGCAATAACCACAGCAAGTGATACTGCCACAGGTATTTTAAACCACTCTACAATGAGCATTTTTGTACCAACAAACATCAGCACTACGGCTAAGCCGTATTTAAGCAAATGAAATCTATCCGCCATATCGGCGAGTAAAAAGTATAGTGCACGCAAACCTAGAATGGCAAAGATATTTGATGTGAATACGATAAAGGGGTCGCTAGTGATGGCGAAAATGGCTGGAATGCTATCCATGGCAAAAATCACGTCTGAAAATTCAACAAGTATCAAAACTAAAAACATGGGTGTAAACCAGCGTACGCCATTTTTAGTGACCCAAAACTTGTCTCCATGGTAAGTATCGGTAATTCGCATGTGCTTTTTTAGCCATTTTAAGAGTGGGTTTTGCGCTAAATTTGGCTCTTTATCTGCAAAAATAAACATTTTGATACCAGTAATGAGTAAAAATGCACCAAACACATAGAGCACCCAATGAAACTCGGCAATGAGCCATGCTCCTAGCAATATCATTAAGGCTCTAAGTATAATTGCCCCTAGCACGCCGTAAACTAGCACGCGTTTTTGATATTCCATTGGCACGGCAAAGTAGGTAAATAGCATAACAAAGACGAAGATGTTATCCATTGCTAGTGTTTTTTCTAGCAGATAACCTGTGAGATATTCCATCGCTTTGGCATCGGCTATTGCGCGCCCAGAAGTATGGTCTAACCAAGCCCACAATGCGCCACCAAACGCTAAGGCTAAGGTAAACCAAATAAGCGACCAGACGAGCGCTTCTTTAGTGCTAACTTTATGCGCACCTTTTCGGTCTAACGCCAATATATCTATAGCTAGCATGGCAATCACAAATAGGCCAAAGCTTGCCCACATCCACCATTGACCAATTGATTGAAATTCACCCATGTTTAGTCTTTTCTAATTTTTATGTAAGGTTAGTTAATTTAATTAATCAGTGCTGATTGAATTTATTATTTCTTCGTCTAAATGTGCTGTCCATTCACGCCAAACTGCCCAAACAACCGAAAGCACAATGGGCCCGATAAATAGCCCAACTAAGCCAAAAGCAAGTAGCCCACCTAGTACGCCAAACAGTACTAAAAGAAAGGGTATTGGGCTAATGCTACTGATAAATAAAGGTCTAAGTACATTATCTAATTGGCTAACGATTGCTGCACCCCAAATCCACACACCAATGGCTGCGCCTGTTTCACCCTGCAACAACAACAAAAGCCCAGCCGAGCCCCAAGCTAAGGGTGTGCCAAATGGAACGAGTGCTAATATCATGGTGAGTATGCCAAACATGACGGGGGATGATAAGCCAGCAACCCAGTAACCAAGCCCAGCGACCACGCCCTGCACCAAAGCGGTGAGTAATATGCCATACACCACTGCGCGGGTAGTGGTGCCTGCCGCGTGTAAATATTCATGAATATGGGCTCCTATAAATCGCTCCAATACGTGGCGTAACTCACGAATAATGCGCTTGCCGTCACGAAAGAAGAAAAATAAAATCACCACAACAAATATCATTTTTGCAAAGCTCTTGCCCAAGCCGCCCGCTAACGTGCTTAGGTCGGCACTGTGTGCTGCAAGCCAAGCTTTAATGGCAGATGAAGCACCTTGCGGATTAGCCATCAAACTAGCTTGCTGATGCATCAACCAATCGCCTAGCCAAGGTATGTTGCGCAATGTTTCTGGTACTGGCGGCGGATTAGCCAAAAATGCCTGAAGCGTAGGATACAGATGACCAAGCTCTTGCTGCGCCAGCCAAATTAACCAAATTAACGGCAAAAATAGAGTGAGCCCTAACAAGACTGTGGCTAAACTAGCTGCTAGCGTATCTTTATTGTTACACCAGCGCCGAATTTGCTCGGCCACTGGCCAAGTCGTATAAGCTAAAACCCCCGCCCAAGCGATAGGCGCTAGAAATGGTGCAACAACCATAAATGCAAGCAACACTAAGCCGCCCAACGCTAGCCAAGGTGCGATCCGACGACTAAATGAGGTATTGATATTTAACACTGGTTGAGGCTCTGTTTATTTTTTAGCGCCATGGTTACCAGCAGCAATTCTGTCCATTAGCGCAAACATTACGCCAGAAAACACTAATGTTAAGTGAATACCCACCAACCAAGCAAGCTGATAATTCCCGTTAGGTTCTGCTAACACTTCTTTTACATTGATAAAGTATTTAAGCAATTCAACACCTGAAATCGCTACGATAGAGCCAATGAGCTTTAATTTTAAGTCAGAAAATCCAACATGCCCCATCCAGTCTGGGCGGTCTTCATTGTCGCCAGTATCAATTTTAGAAATAAAATTTTCATAGCCAGCAAAAATGATAATAAGTAACAAGTTTGCGACCAGTGTAATATCAACCAAGGTCAAAATTCCCAGTAATGCTGCGCCGCCATCACCGTCAAATACGGTGGGAATCAGCGCGAAGAAGGCTTTAGAAAACTTCACTAATAATAAAGCAATCGCCGCAATTAAGCCTATGTAGAACGGCACTAACAGCCAACGACTTCCAAACATAAAGTGTTCTAAGAACAACTCAATACGTTTCATTTTCATTTTTATCTCAGTTTTTATGAATTACTGCGTAATGCAGCAATACGGTCACTTAAATCAGGGTGGCTTGAAAATAAGCGTTTTAGGCCACCTGCCGCACCGCCAGAAATGCCAGAAGCCGCCATTTGTTTAGGCAAGGATGAAGGTTCATGTTCAACTTGTAAGCGCTCCAGCGCTGCAATCATTTTCTTGCTACTAGATAATTTAGCCGCGCCTGCATCTGCCCTAAATTCGCGTTGACGTGAAAACCACATGACGATTATCGAGGCTAATATGCCTAAAACTAATTCTGCGATAATCATTGTGACAAAGAACGCTGGGCCCGTGCCTTTTTCAGTTTTAAAGATAATTTTATCGACCGCATAACCAACCACGCGTGACAGGAACATGACGAATGTATTCACCACGCCTTGAATGAGTGTGAGCGTGACCATGTCGCCATTCGATATGTGTGAAACCTCGTGCGCTAATACTGCTTCTGCTTCATCTTTGCTCATTTTATTGAGCAGGCCAGTTGATACCGCTACCAGTGAGCTATTTTTAGTCATGCCCGTTGCAAATGCATTTACTTCAGGCGAATCAAATACAGCAACTTCAGGCATTTTAATGCCAACCATATCGGCCTGTGCGCGTACCGTTTTAAGTAACCAAACTTCTGTTGGCGTTTTAGCTTCTTCAATCACTACCGCACCAGACATGCGTTTAGCTGACCACTTAGACATTGCCAGTGAAATAAACGAACCACCAAAACCCATAATGGCGGCAAAAGCTAGCAGGTTTTTAAGGTCTAGACCGTTAGCGTTTAAATAAGGCTCTACGCCAAGAATGCGCATGGTGACAGATAACACCAGCATGATGGCAAGGTTGGTGGCTAAAAAATATAAAATACGTTTCATTGCAAACTCCATAAACAATTGGTAGTGAACAGTTTAAATAAACCATGGCTAGCTCAGGCCAAAGTCGTAAAAAAATAAATGCGCTTATTCTTCCGTGGCTAGTGGAATGGGTGCAGACTCATAGGTATGCTCTCTGAACTTTTCCAGTCTTCTGCTTAGGGTCCGCGCGCAACGGTCACTTGCACGATCTATGGCAACATATAAATCTGCCTCAGTGTCTTCTATGACAATGTTGCTGTGTCCAGCCAACGCCATATTAATCTGGCATCTTTTATCTACGCCACCGCGTGGGCCATTAATATCGGCAAGGCTAATCTTTACGTGCATTATATGCCCATCGTTTCTATCAAGTGCAAACTGCATGCGACGTGTGGCGTAATTGCGAATCCCGTCGGTTAATAAAAATCCGTTGGTTTGAATATCAAGTTGCATCTTAAATCTCCTTAAGTAAGCATTAACGTGAAGACATGATAGGCGAATTAACACATCGTAAAAATAAAGATTATACTGATTGATAATTCGTAAAAACTGATGGTTGGCCGATTATGTTGAACTACAAACAGCTGAATTATTTTTGGCAAGTTGCACGCGCTGGCAGTATTGCACGCGCTAGCGAGCAGCTTGACCTCACCCCCCAGACCCTTAGCGGCCAAATTGGTCTGTTAGAGGCTTCTTTAGAAGCTAGTTTATTTCGCCGTGTTGGGCGCGGATTAGAGCTAACTGAAACAGGTCGTTTAGCTTTATCTTATGCCGATGAGATTTTTGAAATAGGCGCTGAAATGGAGCAGGCGCTGAGTGGTGGCACCGTGAAACAGGTGGCAACTTTTCGCGTGGGGATTGCTGATGTAATGCCGAAATCAATCGTTTACCGTTTACTTGCGCCAGCGATGTCGCTTAATGAGCCGATAAAAATTATATGCCGAGAAGATAAGTTGGATAAGTTGCTTGGCGATTTGGCTATACATCGTTTAGATCTCGTACTATCAGACCGACCCATGCCTGCAGAAATGGACATTAAGGGTTTAAATCACAAACTTGGTGAATGTGGGGTAAGCTTTTTTGCTGCGCCTGCACTCGCTGAAAAATATGGCGCTAACTTTCCTGCAAGCCTTAATCATGCGCCATTATTAGTGCCAAGTTTAGATACTGCCATGCGTGGCCGACTGATGCGCTGGTTTGATTCACAACGCCTACGGCCACAAATAGTTGGTGAGTTTGACGACAGTGCGTTGATGAAAGCCTTTGGTCAAGCAGGAATAGGTATTTTTACCGCACCATCAGTGATTGCAGATGAAATCACTCAGCAGTATGGTGTGGTCGTTTTAGGGCGTATAGATGAGGTGCTTGATTTTTATTATGCCATATCAGTAGCGCGAAAATTTGACCACCCCGCCGTACTAGCTATTTGTGAAACGGCAAGTACAGCACTATTTGCAACTTAGTCGACTAAAAGGCACTGCACTGAGAGGCTCATGGATATTGGCTCGCAGGGCAGTGCCTTTTTAATTTTTTATAGGGTGCGACTAAATAAATTAAGGGCTAGCTGATAGCATACTAATGCTGTTTGGGCATCATAACGATTATCACCATCGCGCATAAAGGCGTGCTGGGCATTAAATTCATGCCAAGTAAATGTGAGATTTGCCGCTGTCATTTTGTTGTACACCTCGGCTCTTCCAGCTCCAGGAATGTGGGTATCTTGCTTGCCCCAAATCATTAACATTTCACCTGAAATATCTTTAAGGCATTCCATGCTGTGTTGGCCTGGTTTATTCGGGATGGTGAGTGCATGTAAATCGGTGGCATAAAAGCAAGCAGTGCCTTTTATTTCTGGTTGTAGGGCAGCGCGAAAAGCCAAATGCCCGCCTATACAAAAACCCATGGCGCCAATATTGCCGTTATACCAAGATTGTTGTTTGGCAAAGTTTATCATTGCTGCATTATCGGTGTCGTAACCTTGTACATCTTTTGCGGCTTTGTCGGCATTGCCTTTGTCACGGCCGGCATCGTCATAACCTAATACGGTACCAATAGGATTGAGTTCATGAAAAACTTCTGGGACAAGCACTACATAGCCATGACTAGCCATGATTTTAGCAGCGCTTTCAATAGGGCCTGTTTGTTGAAAAATTTCTGAATAAAACAAAATAGTTGGATACTTATTATCACCGTTAGCCTTGTCAGCGGGACGATGAATATAGGTGCGCATAATTCCGGTGGGAGTGTTGATGTCTGCGATACTGCTTTGAAGGATCATATTAGATTTCTCAATGGATGCTGTATTAAGTCGCTTGCCTGACAAGCGGAGTAGAAGAATTTTATATATTGTACAACGTGCCAGCTAATTTTAGCTGATATAGCGGTTACGTTTAAATAACCGAGATAAGGTTTGCTAATGCCCCTATTATTTTCGTAAAATAGTACTTTAAATTGTCAAATAAATACATGCAATGCAACTGACTATCAATGGTAAATCGCGAAATTTCGAAGCTGTCACTTTATCGGTAGAAAATTTAGTGGCTAGCCTTAATTTAGAAGGTAAACGTTTAGCTATTGAGTGTAATGGCGAAATAGTACCGCGTAGTCAGTTTTCAGTTAAACAGCTTGCAGAGGGCGATCAGCTAGAGATTGTAGGCGCAGTGGGCGGTGGGTAATTTATATACAGTACTCGGTTAAATAAGCATCAAAAAGTCATTAAAAGGATATCACTTGTCTGATTTATTAAAAATAGCAGGTAAAACTTATCAATCACGTTTGTTGGTAGGTACTGGTAAATATCAAGATTTTTCGCAAACGCGTGCGGCAATCGATGCGAGCGGAGCCGAGATTATTACAGTGGCGATACGTCGTACTAATATTGGCCAAACAGCCGGTGAGCCTTCATTATTAGATTTTTTGCCGCCAGAAGAATTTACCTATTTACCCAATACTGCTGGTTGTTATTCTGCGGATGATGCTGTGCGGACTTTGCGTTTAGCACGTGAATTATTAGATGGCCATAAGCTGGTGAAATTAGAGGTGCTCGGTGATCCGGATACACTTTATCCTAATATGATAGAAACAATCGCTGCCGCAAAAGTATTGGTAAAAGATGGTTTCGATGTCATGGTATATTGTTCAGACGATCCTATTATTGCCAAGCAATTAGAAGAAATTGGTTGTTGTGCAGTGATGCCGCTAGCTTCACTGATAGGCTCGGGCATGGGCATTTTAAATCCATGGAATTTGCAAATTATCATTGCAAACGCCAACATTCCAGTATTAGTGGACGCGGGTGTTGGCACTGCATCTGATGCCGCCATCGCTATGGAATTAGGTTGCCAAGGCGTGTTAATGAATACGGCAATTGCAGCAGCACGTGACCCTGTGTTGATGGCAGGCGCTATGAAAAAAGCCGTAGAAGCTGGTCGAGAAGCTTATCTCGCAGGCCGTATGCCAAAAAAACTGTATTCTGCAAGCCCAAGTTCACCTACAACAGGCCTCATTAAATAATGACAGCCGCCGCTAAACATTACGAATGTACCGTGACGGTTGAAGCGGAATTTTTGTCAGATCAATCAGATGTTGAACATAATCGCTATGCATTCTCTTACCACGTTAAAATTATTAATACGGGTAATGTAGCTGCGCAATTAATCAGCCGACATTGGATTATTAATGAAGTAAATGGTAATGAGCAAGAGGTAAGAGGCTTGGGTGTTGTAGGTGAGCAACCTTTGCTAAATCCTGGTCAGTCTTTTGAATATAGCAGTGGCACAGTACTGAATACACCAGTGGGTAAAATGCATGGAAGTTATCAAATGGTAGCGGATGACGGTACGCAGTTTGATGCAGTTGTCCCGACTTTTGTGCTGAATATGCCTCGTGTTTTACACTAGATTAAAGTGCCGATAATTTAACAGATGACATGATTAAAAAAATAACATTACTTTTTGTGGCGATATGGCTAGGTGTCAGCTTATCTTCTTGTTCGGCTATCAATTTAAAGCCAAACGAGCCTGTGGTATCAAGCGCTAAATGCAACTGTGATGCGAATAAAAGCACTGACAATCCCCCTGAGAAATGTACATTACCAGCTCCAATTAGTAAGTCAGCGACAGAGCCAAAAATTGCAGAGCCTAAGCCAGCAGAGTTAAAAGTAGCGGATTACAGTTTATTAAAACCTGCTAGATGGGAAGATGTTGATGGTTTAAATCAGCGTACTTCACCAGAGGATAACTTAAGTTTGGCTTGGCCAGCTTGGATGCAAAGTTGCGCTGCTTTAGCCAATAAACCCCTGTGGCAAAGAGTCTGTGCTGAGGCAAATCAGCTTAATAGCCAAACAATGAATAAGCCAGATACAGAAGCCATACTGACTTATTTCAAACAAAATTTTTCAGTCTATAAAACCACTAATATTGATGGTGCGGATACAGGATTAATTACTGGTTACTATGAGCCAGTCATCAAAGGTAGCCGTATCAAGTCTGCTAAATATTCAAATCCATTGTATGCAACGCCAACTGATTTGGTAACAGTAGAATTAGATAGCTTATTCCCAGATCTCAAATACAAGCGTGTGCGTGGTAGGTTGGTAGGTAATAAATTAGTACCTTATTATAATCGCGCTGAAATTGAGGCAGATAACTCACCTATTAAGGGTAGGGAGTTTATTTATATTGATGACATTATTGATGTATTTTTTCTGCAAATTCAAGGGTCTGGTTTAGTTCAGTTGGACAGTGGCGAGCAAGTGCATGTGGGCTATGCCGACCAAAACGGTCATGCTTATAATTCTATCGGTCGACTTTTAATTGAGCGTGGCGAGCTTACAAGCGCTAATGCGTCTATGAACGGCATTAAAAATTGGGTTAAAAATAATCCGAGTAAGTTGCGAGAGTTGCTCAACAATAACCCCAGCTACGTTTTCTTTAGGGAATTGCCAGCAGGTCTGCCTGGCCCATTGGGCGCTTTAGGCGTGCCAATTTTAGCAGAGCGAGCCGTAGCGGTTGATCCTAAGTTTGTACCTTTGGGAGCGCCAGTGTTTTTAGCTACAACTGAACCCAATAGTACAAAACCGTTAAAACGCTTGATGATGGCACAAGATACTGGTGGTGCAATTAAAGGTGGCATCCGTGCCGATTTTTTTTGGGGGGCAGGAGCCGATGCCGGCGCCAAAGCGGGTGCTATGAAACAAGCAGGCAAAATCTGGGTATTATTACCTAAGGAATTTGTGTTGAAATAGTGGGTTTAGTATAGCGCTTATTTTTCCGCCTTACCTGATGTAGTCGTTAGTTTTGGTGGAGAGATCTCAGTTAAAAACAGCCTACCGATTGATAGGCTGTTTTTCGTAATTGATACTTAAGTGGTAAGATATATCATCTAACAGTCCTTTAGCAGGGCGTGGTAATTTATGTTGGTCTAATTATTGATTCATTAGGCGTTTAGAGGGTTTGCTAAATGTTATACAAAAGTTACATTAAGCCTTACCATAAAATATTGACCACATTAGCATTGGCCTATTTTCTGTTTATAGTTGGCTTATACTTTTTTAGCGTTTTTGCGATTAAAAATATTCGCCAACTAAGCAATCAGACTAGTGTGCTTTATGAGCACTCGTTTAATGTATATGCAGATGCGCTCGAATTCCAATCAATAGTACGTCAAGTACAAAACGGTAATCTAGAAGCGCTACTTCTCTCTAGAGATAAAGGTTTTAAGTATAAAAGACAAAATGTTGAAGCTTTGCTAGGTGACAGGCTGAGTAAAATAGAAGGCGCTTATTTAGGAGAAAAATCTAAAGTTCAAGAGGTGCGAGAAGCTACCACTCAGTGGAAAAATAACGAGCTTCTGTTTGACCGCCTTATGGAAGTACGACAGTACAATGAAGCCCATATTTGGTTGGCTGATTACTTAACAGTAAGTTTTCAAGAGTTAGATCAAAAAGCAACGTACATTATAAAAGACTCAGAGAAGAAGGCGGATACTGTATTTAAAGACGCGCAACAAATGGAGACTGATTTCCATGGGCAATTAATTCAGAAAATCTTATTTTTCTTTATTTTTGTATCTGCTGTTTTTGGGATTTCAATTGTTTTTTTAATTAGACTTTTGCATTCAAAAGATAAGGAAGCTGAGGAAAATCAAAATCAACTACGTGTTCTAGCGAGTTCTTTCAACTTGCAAGAAGGCATCATCATTTGTGATGAAAAAGGTCTAATTATTAAAACAAATCAGGCGTTCAGCAACATCACTGGTTATTCTGCCGAAGAAGTATTGGGACGTAATCCACAATTCTTAAGTTCTGGCCGCCATGATGCAAGTTTTTACGCTGAAATGTGGAAAAGCTTGCTTGCCAATGGTAAATGGGCTGGTGAACTCTGGAATCGTCGCAAGACGGGTGAAATTTATCCGGAAAATCTCGCTATTGTGATTATTAAAGATAGCGAAGGAAAAACGATTAATTACGTGGCCTCAATGACTGATATTACTCAAAGGCTGGCAGATTCAGAGGAGATTAAACAATTAGCATTTTTTGATTCACTCACTGGGTTACCTAATCGTCGGCTGTTGCTAGATAGACTTCAACAAGCATTAAATGCAAATGAGCGTAATGGCAATCATGGGGCACTCTTATTTTTAGATCTTGATAATTTTAAAGCGATTAATGATTCTTATGGTCATGACTCTGGGGATTTGTTGTTACAGCAAGCGGCGACCCGAATTGTCGATTCGGTCCGATCTATAGATACCGTGTCTCGTTTAGGTGGAGATGAATTCGTAGTGATTTTGCAAAATCTAAATCAGCATGAGCCTGAGGCAATCAATGAAGCTGAAGTCGTTGCTAAGAGGATTTTATATTCATTGAATTTACCGTATAAGATTAAAGGAAGAGATGACTTATGCTCGACTAGTATTGGCGCTAGTATTTTCCAATCCAATGCTGATTCAATAGAAATTTTGAAACAAGCGGATATCGCCCTATATAAAGCGAAAGAAAGTGGGCGCAATGTCATGTTCTTTTTCGACCCTATTATGCAAACGATTATCAATGCACAAGCTGAACTTAAACGTGATTTAAAAGAGGCAATTTCAAAACAGCAGTTTGAATTGTATTATCAAATGCAGGTTGACGCGAACGGTCAACCCATAGGCGCTGAGGCGCTTCTACGTTGGAAACATCCTATAAAAGGACAAATTTCCCCAGAAGACTTTATACCCATTGCCGAGGAAACTGAAGCGATTGTTTCAATTGGAGACTGGGTGGTAGATACAGCTTGTGCACAGCTCAAAAAATGGGAAAGCAATGAATTAACTCGCTCACTTAGCCTGTCAGTGAATATAAGTGCTAAAGAATTCCGTGCAGAGAATTTTGTGGAAAAATTAAAAGTAACGATGTGGCATCATGGGATTAACCCAAGCAAGCTGAGGTTTGAGTTAACGGAAAGTATGTTAATTAGTGATATTGCGCGTGCTATTGATAAAATGAATAAATTAAATGAGCTAGGTATCTACTTTGAGTTAGATGATTTTGGTACCGGATACTCTTCATTGCAATACCTTAAAATGCTTCCTGTATACCAACTGAAGATTGATAGAACTTTTGTGCGTGATGTCGTTGAAAGTATCAATGAACAGGGCATAGTCCGTGCTATCGTCGCTATGGCCGAAGCATTGCAGATTAGAGTGTTAGCTGAAGGGGTGGAAACAACCGAGCAGCGGCAACATTTAGCTGCTATGGGCTGTAATTATTTCCAAGGCTATTTGTTTGGGAAACCCATGCCGATAGATGACTTTGAAGCAGCTTTACATTAAGTATTTATCAGCGATTCGTTAGTAATTGGGACAGACAATTAATCATTGCATCGTCTCCAGGTCCCTCAGTCACCAAAACTTTTAAGCCAAGTTGCAATGGCAGTTCGGCTATTCTGGCATGATTCACACAAAGTGTGACGTGTTGTAAATAGTCTGATTCGCTGGACAGATTAATTAAATTCCGCATGGCCTCGCTACTGGTAATAACCACTGCATCAAGTTGATTTTTCTGCCACTGTTGGCTGAGTAATGCTACGTCTTGTTGAGGGTTAGTGCGTCTGTAACATTCAGCAAAAATAACATTGCCACCACGAGATTTTAGCGTTTCTGCTAATACGTCACGCCCACCTAGTCCACGGAAAATGATGATGCTTGCGTTGGTAACATCATGCATTTCTGTTAAGACTAATAGTGACTCACTGTCAAATCGCGTTTGTGGGGTTAGCACTTGCTTAACGCCATAAAGACTAAGTTGCTTTGCAGTTTGATGACCTATCGCAGCAAATTTTAAATTTTTAGGTAATTTGCCAAATTTTTGGAGTATTTTTGGCATGGCGTTATCAACTGCATTAGTACTAATGAATATTGCCCAAGTGGCATTTTCAAGATTAGTAATTGCCAGTTCAAATTGACGGTAGTCTTCTAGCGGCGAGATAGCAAGCAGTGGAAATGGGATGGCTTCACCGCCATGCAATTGAATCGCTTCACATAGACTGGTTGCTTGATCTGCGGGGCGCGTAACCGCAACATGAAGTCCTTTTAGTAAGTCATCAGCCATGGTGAATTAAATATGGACGTATTATTTTTGACCATCTAATGCTGACAGTATTTCATTCGCACCTTTTGCAAGCAGTTGCTTAGCTAACTTTTGCCCTAATGCATCTGCCTGA
>JAIPCR010000037.1 GCA_021738125.1 Sulfuritalea sp. | reverse complement strand
AGTGGAATATCGCAAACCAACTCACCATTTTTGTGTCTATGTAACAAATCTGCTAAGCAGTGGTCATATTGCGAAACCATAATCGCCACACGCAATGGCTTTTGTGAAAGGTTAAGCTGCCAGGTCATCTTAAAGCGACTAGCAATTGCAGAAAAGTGTTGTTCGAAATCTGCAGTGGGTAAACTAAAGCCGGCTAAGTCCCACTCAACACGCATTAAAAATAGGTTATTTTCGGCGTCTTGGTGCTGATCTGCATGCAAAATGTTGGCATTGTGCTGATAAAGAAATTCTGCAATGGCCGCGACAATGCCTTTACTATCAGGGCAAGTAATCAAAAGTGTCGCAGTGTTTTTAGTGGCAGTATGGTTCATGTTTAAGCGGGCTCAAGTTCTAAATGGAATAAGCGTGTGCAAATTTAGGTTAATATATGCATTATACCTTAAGTTAAATTAACAAATAAAAAGTGCGTATGACCGAGATTGATTCAAAAATTAAAATAAACGCTGATATTGTATTGGCTAATCCACGTGGCTTTTGTGCAGGGGTGGATCGCGCAATTATTATTGTGGAACAAGCTTTAGAGAAATTTGGCGCGCCTATATATGTACGTAACGAGGTAGTCCATAATAAATTTGTCGTAGATGGCTTACGCGCCAAGGGTGCTATTTTTGTTAAAGAATTAGATGAAATTCCGAGTGGCAGCACGGTCATTTTTAGCGCACATGGTATTTCTAAAGCGGTACGTCTGGAAGCCGAAACTCGCGGACTGACCGCCTACGATGCCACCTGTCCATTGGTCACTAAAGTGCATATTGAAGTGGCTAAAATGCGTCAGGCAGGTTTAGAAATAGTCATGATAGGACACAAAGGTCACCCTGAGGTTGAAGGCACGATGGGC
The DNA here is from genome assembly GCA_021738125.1 of Sulfuritalea sp. Taxonomy (GTDB): domain Bacteria; phylum Pseudomonadota; class Gammaproteobacteria; order Burkholderiales; family Methylophilaceae; genus Methylotenera. The sequence goes on along the minus strand of JAIPCR010000037.1, from coordinate 16,219 downwards.
CAGACTGAATTAGGTATGTATTTGGTAGAAACGACCGAAGATGTCGCACAGTTAACAGTAGCCGACCCAGAAAAATTAGCTTTTGTGACCCAAACTACATTGTCCATGGATGATGCAGCCTTAGTAATCGATGCACTTAAAAATAAATATCCAAACATTCATGCGCCAAAGAATGAAGATATTTGTTATGCCACGCAAAATCGCCAAGATGCAGTGAAGTTCATGGCCAAAGATTGTGATTTGGTCATTATTGTGGGTTCACCAAATAGCTCTAACTCAAATCGTCTGCGCGAAGTTGCAGAAAAGCAAGGCGTTGAAGCTTACTTGGTTGATAATGCAGGATTTTTGAAAACTGCCTGGCTAGTTGGCAAACAGAAAATAGGCGTTTCTGCTGGCGCTTCTGCACCTGATATTTTGGTACAAGATATAATTACTCAATTAAAAGCGCTAGGCGCAAATAATGTAGAGGAATTACATGGCGTCATAGAAAACGTCGTGTTTCAATTACCTAAAAATTTGACTAGCGCTAAAAGCACTAAAGCTTAATTTCTACCGCTACTATATTTAACGTAATGTTTAAAAACCCAGTTTCTGCATTAGTGCTTATCCATACGGTTGATTTACAAGTACTGATTATGGAGCGTGCAGATAAAACTGGATTTTGGCAATCAGTTACTGGCAGTCTTGAGTTGGGCGAAACACCACAACAAGCGGCAATACGTGAAGTGTTAGAAGAAACGGGTTTAGACGCCACACAATATGATTTACAAGATTGGCAGGCGACTAATACCTATGAAATTTACCCTCACTGGCGTTACCGCTATGCGCCCGGCATTACGACAAACATAGAACATTTATTTGCCCTTGAGCTCCCCAAAAAAATAGCCATTACATTAGCGCATGATGAGCATGTGCAATATGAATGGGTGGATTGGCGAGAGGCTGCGAAGCGTGTTTTTTCATGGACTAATGTTGATGCGCTGAAAAGATTAGGTGAACGACATCAATTATCGTTATAAAATATGCGCTTTCTAAGCTTAAAGTAACCAGGCTGTATAAATGATGCAAGTATCCCCCGTTAAATTTGAGAAATTTCAGGCGGTTGACGAAGCCGATTGTCAGCGCCGCATTATTGCTGCCAAGCAAAAATTAGGTTCTCGGCTTGTCATACTTGGCCATCATTACCAAAATGAAAGCGTATACCGCCATGCAGATTACACGGGGGATTCACTTAAATTATCCCGTTACTGCGAAACTTTAGATGCAGAATTTATCGTATTTTTAGGCGTGCACTTTATGGCAGAAGTGGCTGATATTTTAAGCCGCCCAGATCAGATTGCCATTCTGCCAGACCTTGCTGCTGGCTGCTCAATGGCTGACATGGCTAATTTAGCTAAGGTAGAACGTAGCTATCGCGAGCTTAACAAAGTACTTAATTTTGACGAGCAAATTACCCCAGTCACGTACATTAATTCAGCCGCAGACTTAAAAGCATTTTGTGGTGAGCATGGTGGCATAGTCTGTACCAGTACCAATGCGCCTAAAATTCTTGAGTGGAGCTTTAAACAGCGCGAGAAAGTATTATTTTTCCCTGATCAAAATCTTGGACGTTGGTCTGGCCATAAAATGGGCATCCCTTTAGAACAAATGCCGATTTGGGACCCTGACCAGCCGATGGGCGGATTAACCGAAGCACAAATTAAAAACGCTAAAATATTGTTGTGGAAAGGTCATTGCGCGGTACATCAAATGTTCCGCCTGCAAAATATTACTAAGTTCCGTGCTGAGCACCCTGATGGCATCGTGATTTCTCATCCAGAGGCGCCATTTGAAGTATGTTTAAATTCAGACTACGTCGGCTCAACCGAATACATTCTTAAAACAGTTTCTGATGCCCCTGCAAACACGAAATGGTTAGTTGGCACCGAGCTTAACCTAGTCAATCGCTTGGCCGAACAGATGAAACCGCAAGGTAAATTAGTACAATTTATGAGTCATGTCGTATGTGAATGCTCAACGATGGCAAGAATCGATCCGCAACATTTAGCTTGGGTACTCGAGAATTTAGTTGAAGGTAAAGTCGTCAACCAAATTAAAGTACCACAACATGAAGCCAAGCTGGCTAAGCTGACTTTAGACCGTATGTTAGCTGCTTCTTAAACGCACCAAATTTTTAACATGAATGATCATCAGCCTTGTGCCCTGTGCGTAGCTAGCCCTCATGACATTTTATGGCAAGACGATTTTTGTCGTATCGTGCTATTAAATGATGTGGACTACCCAGCTTACTGTCGCGTTGAGCTACTCGCGCATGTGAAGGAAATGACAGATTTAGCACCTGCTCAACGAGCAAGAATGATGAAGGTTGTATTCGCCGTTGAAACAGCGCTTAGAGAAATTTTTAATCCCGATAAAATCAATTTAGCGAGCTTAGGTAACAAAACGCCACATGTGCATTGGCACGTAATTCCACGTTTTGAAAAAGATAAGCATTTTCCTAACTCGCATTGGGGAGAGGCGATGCGTGATGGTCAGATGACTTTGCTGGATGTCAATCACAAAAAACTACTGGCAGAGAAAGTGACCGCCCTAGTAGTATGCGCTTTAGCGACTAATTAACGACTAAACGCTCTACCACTTTATCATGCATTAAATGGGATTCAATAATCTCATCAATATCATCGTTATCCACGAATGTATACCAAACGGCTTTAGGGTATATCACTAAAAGCGGCCCTTGATCGCAACGATCAAAACACCCTGCCCGATTAATACGGACTTTACCTTGACCATTCAAGCCTAATTTTTTAACACTAGATTTCATGTAATCAAACGCCTGTTCGGCGCCTTTATCCATGCAGCAGGCCAGCCCATCTTCGCGTTGATTGAGGCAGAAAAAAACATGGTGTTGATAATGGTTAGTCATAGCGCATTCATTTCATTTTGTTAAAAGTAAGCTTATTCTGACGCAAGGCTATCTTCTTTAGTAAATGTCCAAGTGCGGGTGATGCTTAAAATGTCAATTTCACTGCTTACATCATCAGGGAACCTCGCATAAGGCGCCCCCAACTCTACGATGTGCCTTGCTGCTTCATCTAACACTTTATGCCCAGAACTACGATTAAGCTCAATGGCTTCTATACTGCCATCTGCTTTAATGGATACCGTCATTTGTAGCTGACCATACATTTTTAGATTTTTAGCAGCCTCTGGATAATTCAGGTTGCCAACTTTTTCTACCTTTTGCCGCCAAGATTCAACATACATCGCATATTTATATTCCCTAGCACGTGCGCCTATAAACTTACGTCTAGGTCGCTTTTGGTATTCGTCCTGTTGCTTAGAAATAAGCGCTTCAAGCCTGTCCATTTCTAGGGCTGCTGCACTTAAGTCACGCATATTAAGCGATTTGCTAGTCGACTCTTGGTTGCCGGTTTCTGCTTCTTTCACGGTAGATTGTTGCACTGACTGTGACTCTATTTTGTGGGTAGCTTTCAGCTGAGTCATCAAAGCCTGAGCCTGCTTTTCAAGGGCGGCTACATGTTTTTGCTCTTTTGTTTCAGCGGAGGTTAGTTCAGTTGCCTTTTTCTCAGCATTTAACTGCACCATAGGTTTGTCAGTTAGCTCTGTTTTTTGTTGCTTAAGAATAGGCAATGCAGATTTCATTTTTCTATCTTGGTCAGTATTACCGCCTCTGTCTAAATTAGCTTGCGCTAAAGCTTCAGCTTTATCAGGCGCTGTATTAGTTTTAGCATTGACCAGCATCACTTCTAAAGTAGGTAATTTATCAGCGATTTTTCTAAGCTCAGGCTCAAAACGAATGCTTAACAACAAGGCATGTATGAAAATTGACAACCAAATGGCAATTGTCATGACGCTCATGGTTTTTAACTTAGTCGTGAGCGCGACAAATACGCCTGCTTTAGCGATAGAAGAAAGTGATTTTCTTGGTTGGCTAACCAAGGTTAACTCTGCCGAAACTTCAGCGCTAATGCATCAAGAATTTTTTGATGCACGCCACCAAAACCGCCATTACTCATGGCTAATACATAGTCACCCGACTTTGCAGATGCCACAATAGCCGTCACCATACCATCTAAATCATCATAAACAGTGGCTTTATGCTGAATAGGGGCAAGCGCTTCAGTCGCATCCCAACCTAAATTTGCGCCATAACAAAATACTAAATCTGCATTCTCTAAACTTGCTGGCAATGCATTCTTCATGACACCAAGCTTCATGGTATTAGAGCGTGGTTCTAGTACAGCCAAGATACGCGCCTTACCCACTTTGCTACGTAAACCTGCCACCGTAGTGGTAATAGCGGTGGGATGATGTGCAAAATCATCATAGACCGTGACGCCATTCACCACACCACGAATTTCCATACGACGTTTTACATTTTTAAATTCAGCCAATGCCGCAATAGCCACTTCAACAGAAACGCCAACATGGCGCGCGGCGGCAATGCTCGCTAAGGCATTCATACGATTATGTTCGCCCAGCAAATCCCAAGCAACATGACCTTGCAGTTTGCCGGCAAACATCACGTCAAAACTGCCGTCAGGTTGCGGGTTGGCGGCCTGCCAGTCTGAATCTGAGCCAAACTTTTCAACGGGCGTCCAACAGCCTTTATCGATCACACGTTGTAGACTGGCTTCTTTACCATTGCTGACCACCAATCCATTTTCAGGCACGGTACGGACTAAATGATGAAACTGCTTTTCAATCGCGTCTAAATTATCAAAAATATCCGCGTGGTCATATTCAAGATTATTTAGTACGGCGGTGCGTGGATGGTAATGGACAAACTTCGAACGCTTATCAAAAAACGCCGTATCGTATTCATCTGCTTCAATGACAAAAAATGGTGAAATGCTTTTGCTATCTTGTTTAGGTGCTTGTGGCAAACGCGCAGAAACCGAAAAGTTTTGTGGCACGCCGCCAATTAAAAAACCTGGGGCTAAGCCTGCATATTCTAGCACCCAAGCGAGCATAGAACTGGTCGTAGTTTTACCATGCGTACCAGCAACTGCCAACACCCATTTACCTTGCAACACATTTTCTGCCAGCCACTGTGGGCCAGAAATATAAGGTAAGCCACGATTTAAAATTTCTTCCATCAAGGGATTACCGCGCGAAACCACATTGCCTATCACATAAATATCTGGATTAAGTGAGGTTTGTGCGGGATCAAAACCTTCAATCAACTCTATGCCTTGCGCCTCAAGTTGCGTGCTCATGGGTGGGTATACATTGGCGTCACAGCCCGTAACTCTATGCCCAGAGGCTTTTGCCAATACGGCAATGCCCCCCATAAACGTGCCGCAGATACCTAAAATGTGAATATGCATACTCTTTACCTAGCTTAAATTCGGCGCTAACCAACGCTCTAAATATTCTTTTGTTAATCCTCTACGTTTTGCCATATCGAGTAGCTGGTCTTCGGCTATTTTATCCACACTAAAATATTTCGCATCGGCATGGGCAAAATAAAAGCCTGACACGGCAGCACCAGGTGTCATGGCAAACGACTCGGTTAAGTGCATATCGATAGTATCGCATTGCAACATGTTAAACATATCTGGCTTAACGGTATGGTCTGGGCAAGCTGGATAGCCAGGCGCAGGCCTAATACCTTGATATTGCTCTTTAATTAAAGCCGCTTTTTCTAAATTCTCATTGGCCGCATAACCCCAAAAATCTAGGCGAATGCGCTCATGCATGTATTCCGCAAACGCTTCAGCCAATCGGTCAGCCAAGGCTTTGAGTAAAATGCTACTGTAATCATCATGTGCGTCTTCAAACCTCTTGATACGACTCTCTATGCCTAAACCGGCGGTCACGGCAAACATGCCTATGTAGTCAAGCACGGTCTCTTTAGGCGCAATGAAATCTGCCAAACATTGGTTGGGGCGCGGAATACCCTCAATCACAGGTTTTACAGTTTGCTGGCGTAAGCCATAATAGGTAAATGCCACTTGGCTGCGCGTTTCATCCGTGTAAATTTCAATATCATCATCATTCACGGTATTGGCTGGCAGCAATGCAATCACCCCATTGGCAGTTAGCCAACGACCATCAATGATTTTTTTCAACATAGCTTGTGCTTCACCAAACAGCTTGGTGGCGGTTTCACCCACGACTTTGTCACTTAAAATCGCTGGATAGAATCCTGCTAAATCCCATGTTTGGAAGAATGGCGTCCAATCTATATATTGGGCAATCACGCTTAAATCAGCATTTTTAATCTCACGTCGGCCTATAAATTTAGGTTTTACCGGCGCATTTTTGCCCGTGAAAGAAAGCTTAGCTTTATTAGCCCGCGCTTCCTTAATTGTTAACATAGGCGTGCCTTTTTTATTGGCATGCTGATGACGGGCGTTTTCGTAATCCGCGGCAACTTCATCAATATAAGCCTCGCGCGTTTCTAAAGTAAGCAGTGACTGCATGACAGATACTGAGCGTGAAGCATCAGGCACATAAATAATTGGGCCATCATAATGCGGAGCAATTTTTACAGCGGTATGTGCACGTGAGGTAGTCGCACCGCCGATAAGTAAAGGCATTTTCAATGCTTTAAAATACGGGTCGCGCTGCATTTCTTTGGCGATATGCGTCATTTCTTCTAACGATGGCGTAATCAGACCTGACAAACCAATAATGTCTGCATTTTCTGCTTTAGCCATGGCTAAAATTTCAGCCGCTGGCACCATTACGCCCATATTCACTACTTCAAAGTTATTGCACTGCAATACTACTGAGACGATATTTTTACCAATATCATGCACATCACCCTTCACTGTGGCGATGACCATTTTGCCTTTAGGCTTAGCAACAATACCGGTACGTTTCTCATCGGCGGCTTTTTCTGCTTCAATGTAAGGGATTAAATGCGCCACAGCTTGCTTCATCACCCGCGCTGATTTAACCACTTGCGGTAAGAACATCTTGCCTTGACCAAATAGGTCACCGACGATATTCATACCAGCCATCAGCGGCCCTTCAATCACATGAATGGGTCTACCGCCATTTTCTTCAATGGCGGCGCGCGCCTCTTCAGTGTCGGTCACAATAAACTCAGTGATGCCATGCACCATGGCATAGCTTAAGCGCTTCTCAACTGGGGTGGGCGCATCAGCAGTACCGCGCCACTCTAAAGTAGCGGCTTCTTTTTTACCACCAGCGACCAGCGTACCGGCAATTTCAATCATGCGCTCAGTAGCCGCCAAGGGATTGTTCGCATCAATCATGCGATTTAGTACCACATTCTCAACACACTCTCTTAGCTCAGGGGATAGGTCATCATAAACACCCATCATGCCGGCATTCACGATGCCCATGGTCATGCCCGCTTTAATGGCATGATATAGAAATACCGTGTGTATCGCCTCACGTGCAGGATCATTGCCTCTAAAACTAAAGCTTACATTGGAAACACCGCCTGAAATTTTGGCATGTGGTAAATGTTGTTTAATCCAGCGAGTGGCTTCAATAAAGTCCACCGCATAGTTATTGTGTTCTTCAATCCCCGTGGCAATGGCAAAAATATTAGGGTCAAAAATAATATCTTCTGCAGGAAAGTTGATGCCCACCAATAAGTCATACGCACGTTTGCAAATTTCGGTTTTGCGGGCAAAGGTATCTGCTTGGCCTTTTTCATCAAAGGCCATGACAATAACGGCGGCGCCATAGCGCTGGCAAAGTTTCGCTTGGCGTAAAAATTCAGCCTCACCTTCTTTCATAGAGATTGAATTCACAATCGCCTTGCCTTGCACACATTTCAAACCAGCTTCTATCACTGACCACTTACTAGAATCAATCATAATTGGCACGCGAGCGATGTCTGGCTCAGAGGCAATCAGATTCAAAAAGTGCGTCATGGCTTTAACGGCATCAAGCATGCCTTCATCCATGTTGATATCTATCACTTGCGCGCCATTTTCTACTTGCTGGCGTGCAACAGTTAAAGCTTCATCATATTGTTCGTTAATAATCATGCGTGCGAAGGCTTTACTGCCGGTCACATTGGTGCGCTCACCTACGTTGACAAACAGCGAGCTGTCATCAATAGTAAAAGGCTCTAGACCTGACAATTTAAGTGTTTGCGCTAAGGCAGGCAAAGGCCTTGGTGGAATGTCTTTAATCGCCTGATAGATTGCGTTGATATGCCCTGGCGTTGTGCCACAGCAGCCCCCAGCAATGTTCAAAAAGCCGCTTTCAGCAAATTCTTTCACTAAGCTTGATGTCACATCGGGTGTTTCATCAAAACCAGTATCTGACATTGGATTAGGCAAGCCGGCATTTGGGTAAATACAGACAAATGTATCAGCAATTTTTGAAATCTCTTCCACATAAGGGCGCATTAAAGTAGCACCTAAAGCACAATTTAAACCAATAGATAGTGGTTTTGCATGACGTACAGAATGCCAAAAGGCAGTCACCGTTTGACCCGATAAAATACGACCTGAGGCATCGGTAACCGTACCTGAAATCATGATAGGGAAACGTAAACCGGATTCTTCAAAGTAGCTATCAATTGCAAATAATGCGGCTTTGCAGTTAAGCGTATCAAAAATGGTTTCTACCATTAAGATATCTGCACCCCCTTCTACCAGCGCACGTGTTTGCTCTAAATAGGCCGCGACCAATTGATCAAAATTGACATTACGTGCTGCTGGGTCATTCACGTCAGGGGAAATGCTGGCCGTTTTAGGTGTAGGGCCTAAGGTGCCAGCGACAAATCTCGGCTTATCTGCGGTGCTGTATTTTTCACATGAGGCTTTAGCCAGCTTAGCCGCCTGCACGTTCATTTCATATACCAAGTGCGCCATGTGGTAATCATCTTGCGCCACGCTGGTTGCACCAAACGTGTTGGTTTCAATAATATCCGCACCCGCCGCTAAATATTTTTCATGAATTTCTTGAATAATATGTGGCTGGGTTATGGTTAATAACTCATTGTTACCTTTAACAAAGAGTTCACGCTGTCCTGCTGGTGCGGCAAAATCAGCAAAGCGCTCTCCACGATAATCGGCCTCAGTCAATTTGTATTGCTGAATCATGGTGCCCATCGCACCATCTAAAATTAGAATGCGTTTAGCAAGTAAATCTCTGAGGATTTCTTCAGTGGTGGCAGGTGACTGTTGAGACATGAGCAATGTGGCGTGAATTTTAATAGATGGCGAATTATAACATTGGCTTAGCAGTATTGCTTTGTATCACTTTTGATCGTTATATATCGTGCCTACGATATTGAATGGCTTCCGCAATATGGACAGGCTGAATATTGATTTCATCGGTTAAATCACAAATAGTACGCGCCACTTTTAAAATGCGATGATAGGCTCGAGCCGATAGATTGAGGCGCGCTATCGCCGTTTTTAATAGCGTTAAACTCGCTTCGGTTGTTGCACAATAGGTTTCTATTTCTTTGGTGCCCAACAAATGATTAGGCTTGCCTTGTCGGCTTAATTGTTTGGCACGGGCTTTTTCTACCCTAGCTCTAATCACATGTGAGGGTTCACTTACATGGGCACTCATCAGCTCCTCTTCTGTCAGCGCAGGCACTTCAATATGTAAATCTATACGGTCTAATAACGGCCCTGAGATTTTTGCTCGGTAACGCGATACTTGGTCTGGCGTACAGCGGCATTTGTTATTATGGTGCCCTAAATAACCACAGGGGCATGGATTCATCGCCGCAATCAACTGAAAGTTTGCCGGAAAATCTGCCTGCCTTGCCGCACGTGAAATGGTAATACGACCACTTTCTAACGGCTCGCGCAACACCTCTAATACTTTGCGATCAAACTCCGGTAACTCATCTAAAAACAACACGCCGTGATGCGCCAAGCTAATTTCACCTGGACGCGGTATGCCACCACCGCCCACCAAAGCCACCGCTGATGCCGTGTGATGAGGTGCACGATAAGGCCTGCGCTTCCAATTTTCCAACTTGTAATTGCCAGTCAGCGACTGTATCGCCGCAGATTCTAAAGCTTCTGAATCAGTCAGCATCGGCAATATCCCGACAAAACGGGATGCCAGCATACTTTTACCCGTGCCCGGTGGGCCGCTCATAATCACGCTATGACCGCCAGCCGCGGCAATTTCCAGCGCACGCTTAGGCATACTTTGCGCTTTAACCTCGCTAAAATCAGGGTAAGTGTTTTCGGTGATAATCTCGGTAGGCGCTAATTGCGCTAATAACGTACGTCCACTCAAATGTGCACACACCTCAAGCAGTGTGTTGGCGGGATAAATAACCGCATCGCGCACCAAAGCGGCTTCTGCCGCACTAGTTTGTGGCAGTATAAACGCACGCTTTTGGCGCACGCCATGACTAGCCTTGCTTTCAGCGCCTTGCATCATGCTAGAGGTCATTGCTAGTGCACCGCGAATTGGTCTAAGCTCACCAGTCAGAGCTAATTCACCGGCAAATTCATATTCGCTTAACGGGGCGGTTGGAATTTGCCCAGACGCAGCTAATATGCCTAAGGCTATAGGCAAATCATAGCGACCACTTTCTTTAGGCAAATCTGCCGGAGCAAGATTAACCGTGATACGCCGTGCGGGAAATTCAAATTGCGCGGTTTGCAAAGCCGCACGCACGCGGTCTTTACTTTCCTTCACTTCTGCTTCGGGTAAACCTACAATCGTGAAACTAGGCAGACCATTAGCAAGATGCACCTCAACGACTACTTCTGGTGCATCCATACCACTTAATGCGCGGCTGTGAAGAACGGCTAAACTCATGGCAAGCTTGGCGCTTACTTGTTTTTAGACTCTAATTCGCTGAGTTTTTTCTCTAGCATGACTAACTTTTCACGCGTGTTGCGTAGCACTTCCGTTTGCACATCAAATTCTTCGCGAGTGACTAGCTCCATTTTGGTGAAGATGCTCTTTAATAGTGCATGTATATTTTTCTCAGTATCACCTAGAGGGGAGTTATTCACTACCTCTTTGATTTTATTAGATATTTCATTCATTTTGTCTGCATTAAACATATGTACTCCTTAGGTTTAGACGTTAGTTTATCAGGTTTTGGTGCATATAGATAAAACTAAAGCACCTATAAATTTTATCTATCTTACTGATTATAAACATAATATTTTCTGGCATGGTGTTTGCTTATATAACTCTGAATAGTCTTTATATATTCTAAACATTTATCAAGGAGAAGTATTATGCGTAAATCTTTATTATCACTTGCAGTATTAAGTGCACTATCAATTCCAACAGCAGTATTCGCTGAAGCTGCAGCACCCGCTGCTGCAGCGCCAGCACCGGCTTATACCATTAGCTACAACGTAGGTTTATATAGCCAATACGTATTCCGTGGGTTAACGCAAACCGATGAAAAACCAGCATTACAAGCTGGTGTAGATTTTACGCATGCTAGCGGCTTTTACTTAGGTTCATGGGCGTCTAACATCAGCTGGCTAGAAGACGGCTCTTACTATACTAATTCCAGCCTAGAACTAGATGTCTATGGTGGCTATAGGAATAGTATTGGTGAAACTGGCTTAGGTTACGATTTTGGTGTGTTGCAGTACATCTATCCAGGCAATAAAGTAGGCGTAACTGCAGATACAACAGAAGTCTCAGGCGCTTTAAGCTACAAATGGTTGCAAGCTAAGTTATCTTATGTTGCATCTAAAAATGGATTAGGCTATGCCGATGCTCGTGGCAGTTATTACGCAGAATTAAATGCCAATTACCCAATTGGTGAAACAGGCATCACAGCAAATGCGCATGTCGGTCGCCAAAAATTTGATGGCAATGCACTAGATTCTCTTTACTCATATACAGACTGGAAAATTGGCGCAACCAAGGCGTTCAGTAATGGCGTGAATGTTGGTGCATATTACACTGACACCAATGCAACACCAGGCAACTATACTCTGTTAGGTAAAAATATTGCAGACAGTACTTTCACTGCGTTCGTGCAAAAAACGTTCTAATTTAATTTTGGCAGGCTAAGGCCTGCCTCACTAGGAGGCACTCATGAAATTTGTATCCGCAATTATCAAACCATTTAAGCTTGATGAAGTGCGCGAAGCCCTTTCAAGCATTGGGGTTCAGGGCATTACTGTCACTGAAGTAAAAGGTTTTGGTCGCCAAAAAGGTCACACAGAGTTGTATCGTGGGGCTGAGTATGTGGTAGATTTTTTACCTAAAGTTAAATTAGAAGTTGCGATTAAAGATGAATTGCTAGACCAAGTGGTAGATGCGATTGAAAAATCAGCAGCTACTGGCAAAATTGGTGATGGTAAGATTTTTGTCTTCAATCTCGAACAAGTCTATCGCATTCGTACCGGTGAAACCGGTATTGAAGCTTTATAAGGGGATCATAATGAAAAAATTACTTTCGATGTTTGCTTTAGTTTCGGCACTAGGCTTAGGTTTTACTGCCAACACGTATGCTGAAGACGCTGCACCTGTAGCCGACGCAGCAACTGTGGTAGCGCCAGCGCCTGTTGCTGCCGATGCTGCGGCACCAGTAGCTGCACCTGCAGAAGCCGCACCAGTGGCTGCTGCGCCAGCACCTGTGCCAAATAAAGGTGATACTGCTTGGATGTTAATTTCAACAGTGCTGGTTACCTTAATGGTAATTCCAGGCTTAGCACTATTTTATGGTGGGTTAGTTCGCCAAAAAAATATGCTATCCGTACTCATGCAAACCTTTATGATTTTCTCTCTCATGGGTGTGTTGTGGGCTATTTATGGCTACAGCGTTGCATTTACCGGTGGGAATCCATTCTTTGGTGGCTTAGCTAAAGCATTTTTAGCAGGCATTACACCCGATTCAGTAGGTGCAACTTTCAGCAAAGGGGTTGTTATTCCTGAGCTTGTATTTGTCGCTTTCCAACTGACTTTCGCGGCGATTACACCAGCACTTATTATTGGTGCCTTTGCTGAACGTATGAAGTTCTCTGCAATCTTGGCATTCATGGTGTTATGGTTCACATTCGCTTACCTACCAATGGCACACATGGTTTGGTATTGGGATGGTCCTGATGCAATTACTGATGCAGCTTCACTTGAAACCGTTTTGGCTAACGCAGGTTGGCTATGGGCTAAAGGTGCATTAGACTTTGCAGGTGGTACTGTAGTGCATATCAACGCCGGTGTTGCTGGTCTAGTTGGTGCTGTGATGGTTGGCAAACGTATTGGTTATGGCAAAGAAGCAATGGCGCCTCATAGCCTAACTTTAACCATGGTTGGCGCAGCATTATTGTGGGTAGGTTGGTTTGGCTTCAATGCCGGATCTAACTTAGAAGCTAATGGCTATGCAGCATTGGCTTTAGTTAACACAATGATTGCAACGGGTGCAGCTACACTGTCATGGGCATTTTCAGAGTGGTTACTAAAAGGCAAACCTTCTATGTTGGGTGCTGCTTCTGGTGCAGTAGCTGGCTTGGTTGCAATTACACCAGCTTGCGGTTTTGTAGGCCCAATGGGCGCTATCATCATCGGTCTACTTGTTTCACCAATTTGTTACTTCTTTGTTGCAAAAGTGAAATACATGCTAGGTTATGATGATGCACTTGATGTGTTTGGCGTGCATGCAGTCGGCGGTATCTTTGGTGCGCTAGCAACGGGTGTGTTTGTAAACCCTGCACTAGGTGGCATGGGCGTATATGACTATGTTGCAAATGCTGTAGGTACTTATGATTTTGCTGCACAGATGACGGCCCAAGCTTACGCAGTAGGTACAGCTATCGTAGTTTCAGCAACAGTTTCAATTATTGCTTTCAAACTTGTGGACATGGTCATCGGTTTACGTGTATCTGAAGAATCTGAGCGTGAAGGTTTAGATACTGCAGAGCATGGTGAACGTGCCTACCACGCTTAATTAATTAAGTGGTTGTAACAAAAAACGGACGCCTAGGCGTCCGTTTTTTTATTCCTCGCTATTATGTCTCTGACGCACATGACACGGAGTTAAAACTCTGTTCTCATGTGCTGATGGCAAATTACCTCGGCACAAAACTCTCAAGACTGGTCAAAGAACACTCCTACCTCTCCGGTACGATTGAACACGCGCCTAAGACCATAGAACGGCTTAGACGCGATTTAGAGACGCTTGAAGCCTCTTACGCGACGGCACTATCAAGATTATCGGAAGTTAAGCAGGTAATAGATGAACTGTCGGCCATAGATACTGAGGATATTCGACCTACTAGGGCGCTAAAACGGCAAGAACTGGGTCGGCATGGACAATTCAGAAGAGAACTGGTGCGCGTGCTGAAAGAAGCCCGTGGTCCAATCTCCATGATTGAGATGATCGATGAACTCTCGAAAGTTTTCAACATCCCGTTAAATACATCGATTGATAAAAAGCGGGCATACAATCGACTGCGCTCCCCATTGGCTTACTTCAAGGATAAAGGCGCTGTTGAACGGCTACCTTGTCGCCCAGGGTCGATGGATGGGGTGTGGAGGTGGATTGGATGCTATCAGGATGGTGAGGCTTGAAACAGCAACTCAAACGGTCGCTTATTGCCTCGGCAGTAGTTGACCCAATCTTTTGATACGCCTGCCCTGAATATCGTTTTCACCATTGCCTGCAATTGCTGTTCAGTGTTTTTTCGACGCATATCTTCCCGCCAAGCCATTTCTACCGTGTAGTCCAGCATGTATCTCGGCGTGATGCGGTGGTAGATCCCAATGGTGGCACGTCGCATCCGTGAAAAGAAGGATTCCGCCTGGTTTTGGTTAACACCCGTATCCGTAGAAAACTCCTTAGAGTGATTGACCGTTTCGTGGTCGTACCCCATCAGCTTTAGATTACCGTAAGCTGGCCACTCATCCGTTCTGATTAAAGTGCCTGGCTCCACGTAACGTTTGATCAAAGCCTCAATGTCGGCAGAGTTCTCGGAAGCGCAGACAGCAACGATTGTTCTGGAGGCGCCTGATCCAAGTTGCTTGCCTGTAAGGGGGAGGCTGTGTCCGGATTTCGTCTGACTGAGTTCACGCAACACAATCACGATTCGCCGATTGGGGTGGTGAGGAAAAGCCGAAGCACTGACCTTGGTGCGATGTTGAACAGCATACTTCGTTGGAACCGTATTCTTGTCGGCTGGCGTGGATTTCTTAATAACCCGGCCTTTACGTAACTTGCCAGAGAAATGGCCTCCGTCAATCTCAACAATACCTGATAGTTTCTCCCCTGATTGAGATGCTACAAGCGCTTCTCGAATCTTATGGAGCATGCTGAATGATGTTCGATACTGGCCGCCAATGATGCGTCGTAGTGCCAGTGCGCCCAACCCCTTCTGGTTAATGATGAAAGCGAATATCGACAGCAACAATTTGCGGCAACTGATTTTGTGGTCAGCGAAGGGTGTGCCGGACGTAACAGAGAATGTGTGGTAGCAATGCTTGCAACGCCATTGCTTACGGGTGCGAATGTTGTGATGGCGATCCACAACGGCACAACTAGGGCAAACCTGCTTGTCAGCACTTCCCCACCGTAGTTCAGCTAAAAGTAAGCGGGATTGTTCATCGTTTAATGCCGAAATGGCCAACAAGGTAACAGGAATGGCTTCTGGTTTTGACCAATAATTAGCTGACATAAAGTGATTTAATATTAATTAATGACACGTAATATTACCGTACATTATTTTTTATTTCAAATAAATTTACGTTTAAAATCAATAACTTATATGTTCTGTTGCTATAATAAAAATAGGATTTCAGAAAAAAGCATGTAATTTAAGGTCAGAATTGTTAGCTCATGCAAATATAAGTGAGTGATTTTGAATGCAGTGAGGTTAAATTTATGAAGACTTATAGAGGGCTTTGAGCAATGTCACTTCCGACCCAAAGCAGACGTTCAGATTTACTCAAAATTACGCAATCCATCTACGTCGGTAATTACAATTTCCTTGCCATTAACTTCGATGAGCCCTGCACTGTTTAATCTGAGCATGACGCGTGAAAGAGTTTCAGGAGTAATGTTGAGCATTGATGCAATTGTCAACTTGTTGGCAGGTAGCAATAATCGCCCTGGGTTAGGTGAATCTGCGCTCATTTGCAATAAATAACCAATCAGGCGTTGCGTGCTATTTTGTAAGGAAATAGACTCAATATCATTGACCAACTGACGGTTACGGGCAGATATACCCGCTAGCATACGTCTTACTACAGTGACGTCATTATCTAGAATGTCAAAAATCGCCTCTCTCGTGATGAGCAATAATTTAGAGTC
>JAIPCR010000036.1 GCA_021738125.1 Sulfuritalea sp. | reverse complement strand
TGATTAGGCGACCACAATAACGTGGGCAAGCTAACTGCTCATTGACTATCACTTTTTTAGCTGCTGGCACTTCTGCAGGCACAGCAGCGATAGCTTCAAAGCGAGTTGTTGCGCCAGTAATGGCAGCTACATCGCGTGCAATACCAATGAGGCTTAGACAATCACTTCTATTAGGCGTGAGTTTTAAAGTCAGTAAATAATCATCTAAATCCAAATACTCACGAATATTTTGTCCAACAACTGCATCATCATCTAATTCTAATAGTCCAGTAGCCTCGGCACTAATACCTAGTTCTTTAGATGAGCACATCATGCCAAAAGACTCTACACCACGCACCTTCGCCTGTTTAATCGAAATACCCGGTAACTCTGCACCTACTAAAGCACAAGGTGCAATCAAGCCAGCACGGGCATTAGAAGCGCCACAGACAATTTGAATGGGTTGTGCCAAGCCGACATCTACCGAACAGACTTGCAAACGATCTGCATCTGGGTGTTTTTCAGCGCTTAATATTTTAGCAACGACCACTTTGTTAAATGGTGCAGCTACCGGTTGCATTTCCTCAACTTCTAGCCCAGCCATTGTCAAAGCGTGACTTAAGGCCTGACTATTTAAATCAGTGTTAACTAGACTGCGTAACCAATTTTCTGAAAACTGCATAATACTTTTTTACCTTAACTATAAAATTAATTGCGCGCTACTTAAACTGGCTTAAAAAACGTAAATCATTATTAAAGAAATGACGTAAATCATTCACACCATAACGCAGCATGGTTAATCGCTCGACGCCTAACCCAAAAGCAAAACCACGATATTTTTCACTATCAAGATTCACATGCTTAAATACTTCTGGATGCACCATGCCACAACCACCAATTTCAAGCCAACCGCCATTCCAACTCATATCCATCTCGGCAGAAGGTTCAGTAAATGGGAAAAATGATGGGCGAAAGCGCACAGTTAAATCATCGCGCTCAAAGAATTTTTGCAAGAAATCTTGCACAACCCCTTTTAAATTGGCAAAACTAATATCTTCATCAACCCACAACCCTTCTACCTGATGAAACATAGGTGAATGAGTTGCATCAGAATCCACACGATACACACGACCAGGCGCAATGATTTTTAGTGGTGGCGTTTTATTGGTTTTTAAAGCATTTTCCATATAGCGCACTTGAACTGGCGAGGTATGGGTTCTTAACACGTGAGCATCATCAATATAAAACGTATCATGCATTGCACGTGCTGGATGATCTTCAGGAATATTAAGTGCCGTGAAATTATAAAAATCTGTTTCAATTTCAGGGCCAGTAGCCACCTCAAATCCTATAGAGTTAAATAACTGCTCAATACGCTGCAATGTAAGCGTCACAGGATGCAAACCACCTTGTGATTGAGCGCGTGCTGGCAAAGTCACATCGATAGACTCTTGAGCAAGTTGCTTAGCTTGTTCTGCATTAAGTAAAGCCTCGCGCCTTGCAGTTAAAGCGGCTTCAACACCCTGCTTAACTACATTAATGGCTGCGCCAGCGGCCGGGCGTTCTTCATTACTTAACTTACCTAAACCTTTGAGTGCATCCGTCAGCAATCCTGTCTTACCCAAATATTTGGCTTTAGCAATTTCTAAATCGTTCATAGAAGCACTGTTCGCAAAATCTGTTTGTGCTTCTGTAATTAAATGCGTTAAATCTGTCATGTGAATTGTTGTCTTTAGTTGACTATATTTTAGATTTACTTCAAGTTCTACACTAAATTTTCAGGGCAGCTATAGAGTTGAATTTTTTATTTAAGTGCATAATTTTACAGCAAAAAAAAGAGGCCGAAGCCTCTTTTTCTACTTATTTTTAATAATAAGTGATGTGATTAAACTGCAAGTGCTTTTTTTGCCATATCGACAAATTGGGCAAATGCTGTTTTATCAAATACTGCTAAATCTGCAAGCACTTTACGATCCACTTCAACTGCAGCTTTTTTCAAGCCATTCATGAAGCGGCTGTATGTCAAACCACATTCACGTGCACCAGCATTGATACGTGCGATCCACAATGTGCGGAATTGACGTTTCTTTTGACGACGATCACGGTAAGCATATTGACCCGCTTTCATTACCGCTTGCTTAGCAACGCGATAAACGTTTTTACGACGACCGCGATAACCCTTTGCGGCATTTAATATTTTTTTGTGTCTTGCACGAGCGATGACACCACGTTTTACTCTAGGCATATCGGTCTCCTTATCGTGTTGGCATCATTGCGCGAACGCGTTTGACGTCTGTTGGTGAGATGATCGCCGTGCCGCGCAATTTACGCTTTTGCTTGGTGGTCTTTTTCGTTAGGATATGGCGTAAGTGTGAGTGAGTACGCTTCACTTTACCATTACCCAAGAATTTAAAGCGCTTTTTAGCGCCACTCTTGGTTTTCATTTTTGGCATTTTGTTCTCCTTGAACTTTAGTTATGAGTGCTTAGGCATGCCGTTAAGCCGTATCACTCGGAATCTTCACTACTACTACAACATCACCAACCAAATCGGTTAGTTAATTTTTTTTAAGTGGTCCTAAAACCATTACCATTTGGCGACCTTCCATTTTTGGAAACTGCTCTACCAATGCTACATCTTTTGTATCAGCTTCTACTCGTCTAAGAAGTGCTAAACCAAATTCTTGATGGGTAATTTCACGACCTCTAAACCGTAAAGTAATTTTCGCTTTATCTCCATCTTGAATAAAGCGAATAATGTTACGCACTTTAATCGCGTAATCACCGTCATCTGTACCAGGGCGAAATTTAATTTCTTTAATAACAACTTGTTTTTGTTTAAGCTTAACTTCATGCTGTTTTTTGCTTTCAGCATATTTAAACTTACCGTAATCTAACAATCTGCACACTGGCGGTACGGCATTAGGCGCAATCTCCACGAGATCTATATCCGCTTCTTCTGCTTTTGCAAATGCCTCCGTTAACGACATAATGCCTAACGGCTCACCTTCTATACCCACCAAACGAACTTGCGATCCGGTTATATCGCCATTAATTCGCGTTTCTTTGTCCTGTGCTATATCAAATTCTCCAAATAGTTAAGCCGCGCATTTTCAGAAATTACCTTAAATCAGTGTATTTCACCAATTTAAGTCAGCTAAGCTTTAGTTTCAATTTCTGCTTTTAAGCGTTCAATTAACGCTTCAATCGGCATAGAACCTAAGTCTTCGCCTTTTCTGGTACGCACGGCTACATGTCCTGTTTGCATCTCACGCTCACCTGCAACTAACAAGTAAGGCATTTTTTGCATACTATGTTCGCGTATTTTATAGGTAATCTTCTCATTTCTCAAGTCAAATTCGCATCGAATGCCATTTTTCTTCAACATTTCAACTACTTGGCGCACGTAATCTGCTTGATTCTCAGAAATATTCAGCACCATCACTTGCACAGGTGCTAACCATAGCGGCATGGCACCAGCATAGTTTTCAATCAAAATTCCAATGAAACGCTCCATTGAACCGACAATCGCACGATGCAACATGACCGGGCGCTTGCGGCTATTATCTTCTGCCACATACTCTGCACCCAAGCGCTCTGGTAAGTTAAAGTCTAGCTGAATGGTCCCACACTGCCATAAACGACCGAGTGAGTCTTTGAGCGTGAATTCAATTTTAGGGCCATAAAATGCACCTTCACCTGGCTGTAAATCAAATGCCAAGTTGTTATTATTCAGTGCATTCGATAACGAAGCTTCAGCTTTATCCCAAGTTTCATCGGTGCCTACACGTTTTTCTGGACGAGTTGAAAGCTTGACCAACACATCAGTAAAGCCAAAGTCACCATAAGCTTTGTAAAGCATTTTAATAAAGTCAGCTACTTCAGATTCAATTTGCTCTTCAGTACAGAAAATATGAGCATCATCTTGAGTAAAGCCTCGAACACGCATTAAGCCATGCAGTGAACCTGATGGTTCATTACGATGGCAAGAACCAAACTCAGCCAAACGTAATGGCAAATCACGGTAACTATGTAAGCCACTATTAAAGATCTGAATGTGACCTGGACAATTCATCGGCTTTACCGCGTAATCACGGCTTTCTGACGAAGTCACGAACATATTGTCGCGATAGTTTTGCCAATGACCTGACTTCTCCCACAAAGTCCTGTCCATAATCGTTGGGGTACGAACTTCTTGGTAGCCAAAGTTTCTGAACATCTGACGCATATATTGCTCAACTTCTTGCCAAATACTCCAACCACGAGGATGCCAAAACACCATACCTGGCGCATCATCTTGCATATGAAAGTAATCTAACTGCTTGCCCAATTTACGGTGATCGCGTTTTTCAGCCTCTTCAAGTTGGAATAAGTAAGCTTCTAGCTCTTCTTTATTACGCCAAGCTGTACCATACACACGTTGTAGCATTTCATTATTACTATCACCGCGCCAGTACGCACCCGCCAATTTCATCAATTTGAATGCTTTGAGCTTACCTGTATTAGGAACATGTGGGCCGCGGCAAAGGTCAGTGAAGTTGCCTTCGGTATACAGTGAAACATCTTGCCCTTCTGGAATGCTGGCAATAATCTCCGCTTTGTAGTGCTCACCAATTGATTTGAAGTAGCTTACAGCTTCATCGCGCGGCAATACCTTACGGATAACTTGCTCATCTTTTTTAGCCAGTTCAGCCATTTTCTTTTCGATAGCAATTAAATCTTCAGGCGTAAATGCGCGCTTGTAGCTAAAGTCGTAATAAAATCCATTGTCAATCACAGGACCAATGGTCACTTGCGCATCTGGGAACAACTCTTTAACTGCATAAGCCAATAAATGTGCTGTTGAATGGCGGATAATATCGACACCTTCAGGATTCTTATCGGTAATGATTGCCAACTCGGCGTCTTGGCTAATTAAATGAGAAGTATCTACCAACACACCATTCACCATACCAGCCAGTGCGGCCTTGGCCAAGCCAGCACCAATATTCATAGCAACATCGGCCACGGTTACAGGTGCGTCAAAACTTCGTTCAGAGCCATCAGGCAAGCGAATTACAGGCATAATATTTCCATATTAAATAATAAAAGCCGTTAAATTAACGGCTTTAACTTTAATGTTCAGTACAAATTTACTGGTAGGCAGTAGCAGACTCGAACTGCTGACCTCTTGGATGTCGACCAAGCGCTCTAACCAACTGAGCTAACCGCCTAAATTTTGATTCGTCGTTGGTATTAAGCATAATTTGACTAAAACTTAAGCTTAAATTCAAACAGAGCAGGATTTTAGCTGATTGTGACCGTTGGCGCAAACGACAAACGCTATAATGGCTGATGTTATCTCAATACCTATCGCTCAACCTTCAACAACAATTGAGTGAAATCTCTGAGCATGGTTTTTCTATCATGGATAACTTTATTAGCCCCGCTAATATTTTAGCCTTGGCCGATGAAATCAACACACTGAATGCTAACTCACATATGCAAATTGCAAATACGGGTCGATCGCCAATATCGATTAATACTCAATTACGTGGTGATTCTATCTATTGGTTAAATGAGGTTGAAGCTAGCCCTGCTCAGCAAGCATATTTTAAGAAAATGGAAGACTTGCGCTGCGGACTTAATCAGCATTTATATTTGGGCTTATTCAGTCTAGAAAGCCATTTAGCACTCTATCCAATTGGAGCTGGCTATCAAAAACATCTTGATTGCTTTCAATTCAAAGGCGGCGAACAATTACCCAAACGACAAATCAGTTGTATCCTATATTTAAACCAAGACTGGTTAGCAGAGGATGGGGGTTATTTACGACTGCACCTAAATGCTCATGAGCGCGCAAGGCTAAATCTAAAGGAAAGCTATTTAGATATCGCTCCCATCAGTGGTCGCTTGGTTTTATTTTTATCTGATACTTTCTATCATGAAGTATTAGCCACCACAAGAATTAGAAAAAGCCTTACTTCATGGTTTTTAACACGCTAAAGATTAGCCTGAAACCGGAATTTAAATGAAATCTAATTCAATTGCTCTGGCAATAAAGTTTGATAGCCGGTCTGATAATCAGGATATTGCAAAGTAAACCCCGTTGCTAACATCGTCTGGTTGCTTAGCCGTTTACCTCCTTCAATTGGTAGATTTACATTGCTAGGCCTACTAAGGTGCAATTTACCCGCTATCCAATTCAACACTTCATATTGTGGTGCTGGCTTAGAATCAGTGACAATATAACAAGTACGCGTCAAGACGGTAGGCAATACCGCCGCATCTTCAAGCGCTCGCCTTACCAAAAACACTATAAATGCCGCTGCATCATCGCGATGAATACGATTAGTCCAACTGTTTTGCTGTGGCCATGTTGACGAAGACTTTGCTAAATTAATCATGCGCAATCGACCTGGCCCATATATGCCTGAAAGCCTTAACACGGTATTACTGCAAGCCAGCGGCAATAATAAGCTTTCGGCCTCTAGCAATCGATAGCCACCAAAATCTACAGCAATCGCTGCATCCGCTTCATCTATTAACTTATCTATGTCTTTTTCAGATGATTGTCCATATACACGCGTACTAGAAACAAAAAAAACATGTTTAAGATTTAAGTTTTTCGTTTGCGTGGCTAGTACATTTCGCAGGCCGTCGACATATTGTGCTTTATATTGCTCATCAGTTTGACCGCCAGCAGCAACACAATAAATAAGTATTTCAGGTTGAACGGCCTCAAGGGGGGCTAAGCTAGATGCATGAGTCACATCTGCCTGAATAAAAGTGACGCCATGGAGTTGATTTGCACTGCGCCTAACAGCGATGGTTTGAATATCTAATGCCACCAACTGCCTTGCAACCTCTGAGCCTAAATCACCACAACCTACAATTAAAACTTTAGCCATGGAATTTTAAATATTAGAATTGAGGATGACTTGCCAAATATTTTTCGGCCATAAATAACGCAATAATTGTCTTGCCATCAGTAATTTGGCCATTTTGTATCATGTCTAAACAATCTTCAAAACTAGCATCAAATACTTCTAATGATTCATCTTCATCACGTTGATGATTGCCTGCCGTCAACTCCCATGCGAGGTACATATGAATAACCTCGTTTGAGTAACCTATACATGGGTGCTGATGCCCTAATTTGAGCCAATGATTTGTTGTATAACCAGTTTCTTCTAGTAATTCACGTTGACCGGTGACAAGAATATTCTCACCCGCATCAATCTTACCTGCAGGCAATTCAATAAAAACTTGCTGCAATGGGTATCTAAACTGCCTTTCTAGCACCACATGACCGTTAGATAAGAGAGGTACAACAACCACAGCGCCAGGATGCGTGACATACTCACGCTGACTCGTATTGCCATTAGGCAGGCGCACTTGGTCGCATTTGACCGTTAACATGCCACCTGAAGTAATCGTTTTTGAACTAAGGCAATGTTCTATTAAATCTGTTGATGTAGTAGGCATTAAAGTCAATAAAGCGATATCGAAGCTATCGCAATCCTAATTAACTTAAACTACTTGTAATCGTGTAAATACAAATCTCCATGAGCTTTTCTGGCATGATGCCAACCACTAACAGAGCCAAAGCATTAAAACCTAACACAATGCGCATATCCATTGGCGCCTCGATAGGATGATGATCAACAGGCTCATCAAAATACATCAACTTGATGACGCGTAAATAATAAAATGCGCCAATCACCGCCATTAACACCGCAAAAACAACTAACCACAAGAAACCTGCTGCTAAGGCAGCTTGAAGCACACTAAATTTTGCATAAAAACCTAATGTAGGAGGTACGCCAGCCATACTGAACATGACGATTAACATTAAGAACGCATGCCAAGGACTGCGTTGATTCAGCCCTTTTAAATCGTCCAATTTATCCGCTTCAAACCCTTTACGTGAAAGTAGCAGAATGATACCAAAGCCTGCTAATGCCATGAGTACATAACTCACCACATAAAACATAGCGAAAATAAAACCATTTATTGTTGCACTCATTAAGCCATATAGTAAAAAACCAACATGCGAAATCGTAGAATAAGCCAACATACGTTTTAAATTAGTTTGTGCAATCGCTGTAATATTTCCGATGATTATTGAAAGCACCGCCATAATCATCAGCATTTGCTGCCAATCAACTGCTAGCGATGGCAAAGCTAGCACTAATATACGAATAACAAAGGCAAAGGCGGCTAATTTAGGGACCGAACTAATCAGCATAGTGACTGCTGTTGGAGAGCCCTCATAGACATCTGGCACCCACATTTGGAATGGCACCGCACCTAATTTAAAAGCTAAACCTGACACAATAAACACTAAGCCTAAAATAAGTACCGAGTGAATCTTAGGGCCAGCCATTAGCGCAGTATTAATCTCAGCAATATTTAAGCTACCTGTCATGCCATAAATCATACTCATACCATAAAGCAACATGCCTGAGGCTAACGCGCCTAGCACAAAATATTTCATCGCAGCTTCTGTCGCTTTGGCGTTATCACGATCAAGTGCTACAAGCGCATACAAACTCAACGATAAGAGTTCAAGACCAACATAGAGTGTCAATAAACTCTGACCTGATACCATAATCATCATACCAAGCACAGAAAATAGTGCTAAGGCATAAAACTCGCCTCGGAACATATTACGATCCTGAATATATTGACGGCTATAAACAAAAATTAATGAAGTTCCAAGATATATCATTAGCTTCAACACGTCGGACATCGCATCATCAACGAATGTACCGGTAAATGCATAGCTGACACTTGGTACATGCGTGCTAAATGTAAAGTAAGCAGCGCCTAGTAACGATAATTGTGCCAACACGTAAATGGCAATACGGTTTGCAGGTTTGAGAAATAAATCTGCCAATAGAATAAACATTGCCATACTAACAATGATTATTTCAGGTAAGGCAGTAATGAGGTCGTAACGTATATTTTCCATAACTTATAGACCTAAACCTACTGGTAATTTACTTTGAGTGAATTGAGAAAGCAGTTGGGTAACCGTGGCATTAGTCATGTCGGTAAGTGGCTGTGGATATACACCTAAGGCCAATACCATTGTAGCTAAAATTGCTAATATTAAAAATTCGCGTTTATTTAAATCTTTTAATGCAGCAACTTGCTCATTTGCGACTTCACCGTAAAACACACGTTTTACCATCCACAAGGTATAAGCGGCACCAAAAATCAGTGTGAATGACGCTAAAAAGGCATACCAAAAATTGCTTTGAATGGCTCCAAGTATGACCATAAATTCACCCACAAAACCAGACGTACCAGGTAAACCAGCATTAGACATGGCAAAAAATACTGCGAAAGCTGCAAAAGCTGGCATGGTGTTAGCAACGCCACCATAGGATTCAATTTGTCGACTATGTACACGATCGTACAACACCCCTACACAAAGGAACATGGCGGCAGATATAAAGCCGTGTGACATCATTTGTACAATTGCACCTTCTAACCCAAGGTTATTGAAAATGAAAAAACCTAGTGTTACAAAGCCCATGTGAGAAATAGATGAATAGGCAATCAACTTTTTCATGTCTTTTTGTACTAAAGCAACCAAAGCAATATAAACAATCGCAATAAGCGACAATGCAATCATATATCCAGATAAGTGGTGTGCTGCATCTGGCGCAATGGGCATCGCAAAACGTAAAAAACTATAACCACCTAATTTAAGCGCAATCGCTGCCAGCACAACCGACCCACCTGTTGGCGCCTCTACGTGAGCATCTGGTAACCATGTGTGCACAGGCCACATCGGAATTTTTACTGCAAATGCCACAAAAAAAGCTAAGAAAATTAACACTTGAACATTCAGTGGCATAGCAAATTTATAGTAATCTGTAATCTCAAAGCTACCTGTTGAAAGATACAAATAAATAAAAGCAACCAGCATTAACAAAGAGCCAAGTAATGTATACAAAAAGAATTTAACCGTTGCATACACGCGATTGGGTCCACCCCAAATACCAATAACCAAAAACATTGGAATTAGCATCGCCTCCCAAAACACATAATACAAAATCGCATCTAAAGCACTAAATACGCCTATCATTAAGCCGCTCATAATCAAAAAGCACGCCATATATTGTGCGACGCGTTTCTGTATAACTTCCCAAGCGGAAATGATCACAATCAACGTAGTAAAGCTCGTCAATAAGATAAGTGGCACCGCTAAGCCATCTGCACCTAAGTGGTAATTGATATTAAAAGCAGGAATCCAACTGAAGCCCTCTTGGTATTGAAACCCGCCATCAGTAAAATCAAACCGCGTATATAGCGGAATGCTAACTAAAAAGCTTACAAGGCCACCTAATAACGCTGACCAGCGAGTAGCGTTGGGATTGTTTTCATCAGCGCTGGCTAGCACTGCAATACCGGCTAACACGGGCACCCAAATAGTAAAACTTAAAATGTGATGATAAAAGTAATTGAGCATTTTATACTTTAGTAAAAAAAGTGAGCATTAAAAACACGCCTATAATCATGGCAAATGCATAGTGATAAATAAGCCCTGTTTGTAGTTTTCTTACAACAACTGAAAGCTTACCAATGAAGTTAGCAGTCCCATTTACCATAGCACCATCAATAATGCTGACATCACCTATCTGCCAAAGCTTATTGCCAATAAAACGGGATCCCGCTGCAAATACACGCTCATTAAAAGTATCAAAGCCATATTTATTTTCAAGAATATGATTGATAGTAGAAAATTTTATTTGAATTTTTGCCGGAATATCGGGCCGTTTCATGTAAAAAAACCAGGCTAAGGCAACACCGGAAGCTGCCAGCATAAAAGGAAGCGACATCAATCCATGCAATGCCATACCAGCAGAGGTATGAAATACGCTATGCCAATGATGGGTCAATTCGTGCATTGCTGGATGAGCGGCAGAATCCACCCAAATCACATCCTTGAAAAAATCACCATAAAGCATAGGCTCAATCGCAATATACCCAATAAATACGGACGGTATTGCAAGTAGTATGAGTGGCAATTTTATTACCCAGCCCGGTTCATGTGGCTCATCTGCAGGCATCAGGCCATGATGGTGATGGTCATCGTGATGGCTATCATGCTTCAGTGTGCGCCATTTTTCTGCACCATGAAACACTAAGAAATACATACGGAAACTATAAAATGCAGTAACAAATACCCCTACTAACACCGCAAAATAAGCAAAGCCACTGCCGGCAATAGTAGAAGCTTGAGCCGCTTCAATAATACTATCTTTTGAGTAGAATCCAGATAAAAATGGCGTACCGATTAAAGCTAAAGAACCAATCAGAGAGGTAATCCAGGTGACCGGCATATATTTCTTGAGATTGCCCATATTGCGAATGTCTTGATCATGATGCATGCCCATAATCACTGAACCTGCTCCTAAAAACAATAAGGCTTTAAAGAAAGCATGCGTCATTAAATGAAATATTGCTACGGAGTACGCGGAGGCACCTAATGCTACCGTCATATAGCCTAATTGTGAGAGTGTTGAATAAGCTACAACGCGTTTAATATCATTTTGAATGACCCCAAGAAAGCCCATGAACAATGCAGTAATACTACCAATAATCAGTACGACGGATAATGCTGTCGATGACAATTCAAATAAGGGTGACATTCTTGCCACCATGAAAATACCGGCTGTCACCATTGTTGCCGCATGGATCAATGCGGAGATTGGCGTTGGGCCTTCCATAGAGTCTGGTAGCCAAACATGAAGCGGCACTTGCGCAGACTTTCCCATTGCACCAATAAACAATAAGATACATATCACAGTCATTAGTGACCATTGTGCATTACCTACTAACGAAATTTGCACATCTGCCATCTGTGGTGCAACAGAAAATACTGAAGCGTAATCTAAGCTACCAAAATGAAACAATACTAAGCCTATGCCTAGTAAGAAACCAAAGTCACCCACGCGATTGACTAAAAATGCCTTTAAGTTAGCGTAAATGGCAGTTGGTCGTGTGTACCAAAAACCAATTAGCAAGTAAGAGACCAAGCCCACTGCCTCCCAGCCAAAGAACAGCTGCATAAAGTTATTACTCATCACCAGCATCAACATAGCGAATGTGAATAAAGAGATATAACTAAAAAAGCGTGTATAGCCTTCGTCTTCTTCCATATAACCAATGGTGTAAATATGTACCATTAGCGAGACAAAAGTAACGACGACCATCATCATGGCAGAAAGTCGGTCGATTAAAAATCCTATTTCAAAGCTAAAATTTCCACTTTTCATCCAAGAATATACTGTCTCGTTATAAGGCGCACTAGACATGGCATCATTCAGTACAAATGCCGACAAAGCAAATGAAGCTGCTACCCCGAATATGGTGAGCACGTGAGATGTGGCACGTGGCAGTAATTTACCAAACAAGCCAACTATAATGGCAGCGAGCAAGGGTAATAAAGGAATTGCTAAATAAATTTGTTGCATGGTCATTCTTAGCTTACCCTTTTAAGCGATCTAAATCGTCAACGTTAATTGTGCGTAAATTTCTAAATAGCACCACTAAAATTGCCAAGCCTATTGCTGACTCTGCGGCTGCGACCGTTAGTATAAAGAACACGAACACCTGCCCAGCGATATCGTTCAAGTAATGTGAAAATGCAATAAAGTTAAGATTAACTGCAAGCAACATTAACTCAATGGCCATTAATAAAATAATGACATTTTTACGATTTAAAAATATGCCAATCACGCTAATCGCAAAGAGCAGCGCACCTAAAATAAGGTAGTGGGATAAACCAACCATTATTTACCCTCCTTGGCATTTTCTGCGACATTACTTAATGTTTCTGCATTTTCTTCAACAACTGCATCCATTTTTAAGATGCGAATACGATCTGATTTTTTTACCGATACCTGCATAGCAGGGTCAATAAACTTACTTTCTTTACGGTCTCTTAAAGTGAGTGCAATCGCTGCAACAATCGCTACCAGTAACACTACCGAGGCTAATTCAAACGCTAGCAGGTAGTCTGTGTAAAGCACGCGACCCAACTCAGCTGTATTGCTATAATCTGCAGGGTGCGCAGCAGGCTCAAGCACTTTATCTGCACCAAAATTACGCACACCGACTATCATGACCATCTCAACTGCCATCAACCCACCTATCGGCAATGCAATGGGCAGTGCATTCCAAAAACCTTCGCGAAGTTTATCTAAATTGATGTCTAGCATCATGACCACGAATAAGAACAACACCATCACAGCCCCAACATAAACCAGTACCAATGCAATCGCTAAGAACTCAGCCTCAAGTAGAAGCCAGATACCGGCAGCCGTAAAAAATGCTAATACTAAATATAGTGCTGCATATACTGGGTTACGCGTAGTGATTACGCTTAATGCAGCGAATAACAAAATAATTGCTAATGTATAAAAAACAATATCTTGAAAATGTAAGCCAAAAAATGTCATGGTGTCTGTTATCTATTTATTATCTAAAGGCTTTATCAATATTTCGGTCTGCTGCAATCTGTTTTTCATGTTTATCTCCAACAGCTAGCAACATTTCTTTGGTGTAGAGCAAATCGCCCCGTTGCTCTCCGTGATAATCAAAAACACGCGTTTCCACTATCGAATCTACTGGACATGATTCTTCACACATACCGCAAAATATACATTTAGTCAGGTCAATATCATAACGGGTGGTTCGGCGAGTATTATCTTCACGCTGTTCTGATTCAATCGTAATAGCCATAGCCGGGCATACTGCCTCGCATAATTTGCAAGCAATACAACGTTCTTCACCATTTGGATAACGACGAAGTGCATGCAATCCGCGGAATCGATTAGACTGCGGCGTCACTTCCTCAGGATATTGCACGGTTATTTTAGGCGCAAAAAAGTAACGGCCTGTTAATGCCATTCCTTTTAACAATTCAACTAGCATTAGGCTAGTTAACGTCGATTTAATTTTTTGAATCATAAGTATTTCAGTAATTACTATTTGTTTGAGTCTAATAAATCTATAGGCTTCTAATGAAAGAAGCGTGCCCAAGGGGTTTGCATCATGCCTCCTATGAATACGATCCAAACGATTGTGATAGGAATAAACACTTTCCATCCTAAACGCATGATTTGATCGTATCTGTACCTCGGAAAGGTAGCTCTAAACCATAAGAATAAAAATAGTAAAAATCCAACTTTTACTAGTAACCATAAAAAGCTATCTTGAATAAATGGCAGTGGTGACAACCAGCCACCCAAAAACATGAGTGCCGCTAGCGTCGATACCAAAATAATATTGGCATACTCAGCCAAGAAAAATACTGCGAAAGCCATGCCAGAATATTCCACGTGGAAACCAGCTACGATTTCAGACTCACCTTCAGCAACATCAAATGGTGCGCGATTAGTTTCAGCAACAGCACTGATAAAGTAAACAATAAATAACGGGAATAAAGGTAAAAAGTACCAGTGCCAGAACCCACCCACTTGGCCCATGACAATTTTTCCTAAATTCAAGGAATTTGCACACATCAATACCCCGACTAATGCAAAACCCATGGCAATTTCATAAGACACGATTTGTGCTGCAGAGCGCAATGATCCTAAAAACGCATATTTAGAATTTGATGCCCACCCAGCGATAATCACACCATACACCGCTACTGAGGTCATCGCTAAAATATAAATTAAACCGGCATCTAAGTCGGCCAATACCATATTCATATCAAACGGTATCACTGCCCATGCAGCAAATGCAGGGGCTATAGCAAGTACTGGCCCTAATAAAAATAGTGTTTTATTGGACGCTGTCGGCAAAACAATTTCTTTAAATAACAACTTAATGCCATCAGCAAGCGGTTGCAATAATCCAAAGTAACCCACGCGATTAGGGCCGATACGGACTTGCATATAACCGATAACTTTACGCTCAGCTAAAGTAAGATAGGCAATAGCACCCATTAAAGGCGCCACAATGGCGACAATTTTAATTAAAGTCCAGCCTGTAAGCGCTACAGCCGGCCAATAACTGCCAAATAAATTTGCTAACCATTCCATTATGCAGGCACTTCCGTATTAACGGATTTATTAGAATTTAATTGTTGTGGAGGCAGTTTTTCAACGGTAATATCACCCATCAAATCACCTAGTCCGATAGTATCTTCATGCGCTGCTGCTACACGTACGCAACCTTTTGCGACATGATTATCTAGCATCACTTTCAATACTGCACTCCCCTTGTCTTGCTTAACCAATACATCATCACCTTCAACCAATCCCAGTAATTCTAATTGAGTAGCACACATACGCGCCATTGGCTTAATGTTGTATTTTGTTTTTTGTAGAGGTAATGAGCGTCTTACAATCGGATCAGCCTCATATTGCGGCACTTCACCAATACGCTGCAATCCTTCATGCTTAATATTAACGTGAATCTCAACTAATTCTTTTAAATTATTATTTAGACTACGCCAAACTACTGACGAAGGCTTTTCTCCGCCAAAAATAGCTTCTTTAACCTGCTCACTAGTCTCATAATCAAAACCTTGTAAACCTAGTGTATTAGCTAGCACACGCAATACCTTCCAGGCTGGGCGGCATTCCCCCAAAGGTTTGGCCACTGCACTAAAACTTTGCACGCGGCCTTCCATACTCATAAACGTACCTGATGTTTCGGTAAATGGTGCAATTGGTAGCAACACATCAGCATACTCTAAGGCGACTGATTTAAAAGCAGTTAAAGCAACTACGCATTCAGCTTTTTGCATTGCCGCCTTAGCTAGGGCCGCATGCTGGCAATCTAACTCTGGCTCGATATTAACAATTAAATAGGCTTTGCGTGGCACTTCAAGCATTGCACGCGCATGCATACCGGTGGCATTAGGCATTACCCCCATCATATGCATACCTGTACTATTAGCTGCAGCTGGCAATATCCCACCTTTAGCGCCAGTGATGCCACCAATCGCTTCAGCCATGCTATACATTTCAGTAAAACGCGGATCACTTAAAGCCATGTTACCCAAAAAGATACCCACTTTAGGTGCAACTAAATCGTAATTTTTACCATGTCCTGCCAAGCTTTCAGCAATCGCCTGAGCATTAGGTCTTACTTTAATCTCTTCAAGGAGTTTGTTAAGTGAAGAAGGCAAACATAGTGATAAACGTTGCAGCCCGGACATCGCTTTAAGAATTTGTCCAAGCACGTTCACCATATCATTCGGACGCACAATGACTTTATGCGCAACATCCATAAGAGGGTTATTGTCTAGCGGACTAATAATAGAGAGTTCAGCCCCGTTTGCAACGGCTTTGCGGAAGCGCTGCGCAAGCAGTGGATGCTCATTACGCAAATTAGATCCGATTAATAAAATACGGTCTAACTCTTCAATCTCATGGATATTACAACCCATCCAAGGGGTGCCTAGGCGCTTACCATCTAATCTAAAATCTGTTTGGCGCAAACGATAATCTACATTACCGCAACCCAAACCATTAGCAAGTTGTTTAGCTAAATAGCCCTCTTCCATCGTGCTATTTGGTGAAACGAGCACACCAAGCGCTTCGCTTCCATGCTCATTAGTAATGTCTTTAATTTGACCTGCGGCAAATTCTAATGCTGTTTTCCAATCAGTTTCCACCCAAGCACCATTATGTTTAATCATAGGTACTTTAAGTCGATCGGGGCTATTTAACCCTTCATATGAAAAACGATCACGGTCTGACAACCAACATTCATTGATACTTTCTTTTTCGCGAGGCAATACCCGCATGACTTTATTATCTTTAACATGTACTTCAATATGCGATCCTAAACCATCATGTGGCGCAATACTGGGGCGGCGCGTGAGCTCCCAGCTACGGGCAGAATATCTAAATGGCTTACTGGTCAGCGCACCTACTGGACATAAATCAATAATATTGCCAGAAAGTTCAGAGTTAACACTTTTATCAACATATGCCGTAATTTCTGAATGCTCACCACGGCCAACCATACCTAATTCCATTATGCCGCCCACTTCCTGTAAGAAGCGCACACAACGCGTACATTGAATACATCTTGTCATGTCTGTACTTACTAGCGGCCCAATATTCTTATTGAATACTACGCGCTTTTCTTCAGTATACCTTGACCCACTAGTGCCGTATGCCATTGCGATATCTTGCAAGTCGCACTCACCACCTTGATCGCATATTGGACAATCAAG
>JAIPCR010000035.1 GCA_021738125.1 Sulfuritalea sp. | reverse complement strand
CATTTCTTTATTTGCCGGCATTCTATTTGGACTAGGCCTCATTGTGTCTCAAATGACCAATCCATCTAAGATTATTAGCTTCTTAACTGTGGGTAAACATTGGGATCCATCATTAATGTTTGTAATGATTTCAGCAATAGCTGTCAGTTACCTTGCTTTTAACTACACCAAAAAAATGAAAGCATCATTCCTTGAATTAGACCTAGAAATATCTAAAAGAACAGATATTGATAAGTCATTAATCATTGGTTCTGCTTTATTTGGAATTGGTTGGGGGATGGTAGGCTATTGCCCCGCTCCTGCGGTTACATCTTTATTTTTTGGAAATATACAAACATTCTTATTTGTTGGTTCAATGATTGCTGGAATTTACTTATTTAAATTAATTAAGAAGTGACCATCAAAACTTCTGAACTTCTTTTGTAAAACATATTTCTATATAACTATATACTCATGTAATATCAATAGCATGTTTTATTGGAAGAGAGTTATATGAGTCAATTGGATGAGCAAGCATTTAATCATATAGCCAAATATTTTCAGGCATTGGCTGAGCCCATGCGGCTCAAAATATTGAATGGCTTAAGGGATGGGGAGAAGAACGTCACCGAGCTCGTTGAAATTTCTGGCGGCACCCAAGCAAATGTCTCCAAGCACCTCGCTTTATTAAGGGACGCAAAATTAATTAAACGAGATTCTCGCGGTACTAAAGCCTATTACAGTATCGCGGATCAGTGCATTTACGAGTTGTGTAGTTTAGTTTGCGGACAGATTGCTAGCCAAATGAGCATTGATGTAGCCGCCAATGCAGCCTTTATTTCAGCATTAAAAACAAATTAGATACAACAAAAACAAGAGGAGATGACAATGATTTTCAAACAATTCTTTGAGCCTGATACTAGTACTTTTACTTATCTATTGGCTTGTGAAAAAACTAAACAAGCTTTGCTAATTGATACTGTTGAGTCAGAAGTACCTAAGTATCTAAAAGAGTTAGAGGCGCAGGATTTGAAGTTAGTCTATACGCTTGAGACCCATGTGCATGCTGACCATGTAACAGGCGCAGATACATTAAGACAAAAGCTAGGCAGCAAGAGTGTTGTGCATCGTGATGCTGGGGCAATGTGCGGTGATTTGTTAGTTACAGATGGTGTTCACATTATTGTAGGTAGCATTGATTTAGAAGTACGTTACACACCAGGCCACACCAATGGATGTATTAGCTTCTTTGCTGGCGATCGTGTATTTACAGGGGACTCATTGTTGATTGGCGGCTGCGGTCGCACTGACTTCCAAAGCGGAGATTCTGGCCAGCTATACGATAGTATTCATGGGCAAATCTTCAGTTTGGCTGACAACGTAATTATTTACCCTGGCCATGATTATAACGGCAACACCCAATCAACCGTTGGAGAAGAGCGTAAAAACAATAAACGCTTAGGCGATAACAGAAGTCGTGATGATTTCATCAAAATTATGAGCGAGCTTAAGTTGGCATATCCAAAATATATCGACATTGCACTACCCGCTAATCAAGCCTGTGGAAGAGTAGTGCCAGCACAAGCTGCTTAAAAAATATAAGAATAAAAAATTGGAGAGGTGGAACAAATGAAGTTAGGAAATTTAGCAGAAGGTGTTTTAGTCGCAGATCAAATTCTAGTAGAAGACTTAAAAAGTCTTGCTGAGCTGGGGGTGAAAACAATCATGTGTCATCGCCCAGATGGCGAAGGTGCAGACCAACCTAATTTTGAAGAAATCTCAAAGGCTGCACAGAAACTAAAAATCAAAGCTCATTATTTGCCTGTAGTCGCAGGAAAAGTCTCAGATGACGATGTAGCTGCATTTACTCAAATATTCAAAGACGCTGATAAGCCAGTTTTAGGCTATTGCCGTTCTGGTATGCGGGCAGCTACGATTTGGGCATTGAGCCAAGCATCCATAATTGGTTTATCAGAAGTGCTTAGTGCAGGGAAAGGTGCAGGCTACGACTTATCTGGACTAACTCAAAGAATTGTAGGTACTAACTCAAATGCTTCCAATGTTATGCATCATGAAATTGTAATTGTTGGTGGTGGTGCAGCTGGGGTTGCTGTTGCCTCTAGCCTGCTTTCTCGAAACTCAAAATTAGATCTAGTGATTATTGATCCAGCAGATACACATTATTACCAACCAGGCTGGACTATGGTGGGTGGAGGTATATTTAAGCCTGCAACTACGGTTAAAACGATGGCATCCGTCATTCCTTCAAAAGCCAAATGGATTAAGGCGGCAGTAGCTGGATTTGAGCCTGAAGCCAAACAAGTTATTTTGGAAGGTTGCCGCCCAATTAGTTACGACGTGCTGATTGTTTGCCCTGGCATTAAACTTAATTGGCATGGCGTTGAAGGTTTAGTTGAAACGCTAGGCCAAAATGGCGTGACATCTAATTACCGATACGATTTAGCGCCCTACACATGGGAATTAGTCAAAGAATTTAAAAAAGGTAAGGCCATATTCACTCAACCCCCCATGCCAATTAAATGTGCGGGAGCTCCGCAAAAAGCGATGTATTTATCAGCAGACCATTGGCTAAAAAGTGGTCACCTAAGTGATATTACAATTGATTTCTATAACGCAGGCCCAGTATTGTTTGGTGTGAAAGAATATGTGCCAGCATTAATGGAATACGTTGAGCGTTATAAGGCCAATTTGTATTTCAGTCATCGCCTCACCAAGATAGATGGCCCAGCTAAAAAGGCATGGTTTACTATCAGTGATGCTGATGGCAACACCTCAATACTTGAAACATCTTTTGACATGATTCATGTGGTGCCTCCACAACAAGCACCAGATTTTATTCGTGCAAGTAAATTGGTTGATGCAGCTGGCTGGGTCGATGTCAATCAAGATACGCTTCAGCACAAAACTTATCCAAATATCTATGCTTTGGGTGATGTAACTAACTGCCCGAATGCGAAAACAGCGGCCGCAGCTCGTAAACAAGCCCCGGTAGTTGCAACAAATGTTCTATTTGATTTGAATAAGGGTAATCAGCGGGCAGCTTATGATGGCTATGGATCATGTCCATTGACAGTAGAGCGCGGTAAAATCGTCTTGGCAGAATTCGGCTTTGGCGGTCGCTTATTGCCTAGCTTCCCTAAATGGTTGATTGATAACCAAAGACCTTCTCGTCTAGCGTGGATTTTAAAAGAGCGCATATTGCCGCCTATTTATTGGTGGGCAATGCTTAAAGGTCGGGAGTGGTTAGCTAAACCAATCAAACTTGATGCTGATAAGTAGTTTATTTAAATAGTTAAGGGCTCGTTCATGATTGATCCTATTAGTCTAAGTATTCTGCTAGGTTTGTTTGTTGGCTTTGTGCTGGCAATCACTGGTGCAGGAGGTGCAATTCTTTCATTGCCTCTTTTAGTGTTTTTCTTAGACCTTAAAATGATTGATGCAGCGCCTATCTCACTAATGGCAATCATGCTATCGGCTGGTTTTGCTGCAGGATTGGGTTTGAAAAGCGGCATCGTTCGCTATAAAGCCGCAACGCTACTTGCGACATTTGGTGTGCTATGCGCGCCGCTTGGGGTGTATGTTGCACATCAACTTCCTGAGAAAGTCTTAGCAATCCTCTTCTCTTTTGTATTGTTAATTGTCTCAATTCGTTCATTCCAAAAATTCCAAACACCAACGTTATTGATTGGGGATGATTGCGATGATCCAAATGGATGTGATGATAATGATAAGGAAGAGCCAGCCTGTGCAGTTAATCCAGCGACTTCTAGATTATTTTGGACAGCGCCCTGTACTAAACGACTAATCCTAACTGGCGGATTCTCTGGCTTCTTATCTGGGTTGTTAGGTGTGGGTGGCGGTTTTATTATTGTCCCTACACTTCACAGCATTAGTAACTTGGAAACCAAAATGATTGTTGCAACGTCATTGGCAGTAATTGCCTTGGTATCGATGGCAAGTGCATTTTCTTATGCAGGTAATGGTGCCATTCTTTGGAATATCGCTATTCCATTCGTAAGTGCTACTGTAGGTGGAATGCTACTCGGACGCTTGTTACATACAAAAATCCCTAGTCATATTAGTGTGCTTATTTTTAGCATTTTGTCTTTAATAATTGCTGTTTTGATGTTCTTGAATACGGTTGTTGGATTCTAAATATAAAGTAATTTAGACGCAACGTTATCAAATATCAGAAAGACAAAAGGCTTACAGGGTTTAGTCAGTAAGCCTTTTTTATATGGTGCCCCCGACACGAATCGAACGTGTGACCCTCCCCTTAGGAGGGGGATGCTCTATCCACTGAGCTACGAGGGCAGTATTTTACTCAACCTATTTTCTCACACTTCAATAAACTACGAGCAGTGAACGTGTTAATTGACCACAAGTGAGCATAAATCCCCAATGCTAAACTTAACTAATAGTTTGATTTTAAAAAGATAATTTTGGTGCCGACGGAGAGACTCGAACTCTCACGACCTAAGTCACAACCACCTCAAGGTTGCGTGTCTACCAATTCCACCACGACGGCATTTAGCTGAGCATGCGCTCAGTGATTGATTATTTTGGTATTTCTTTTGAGTTAGCTGGCGTTTCTTGAGTGGCAGGTGTTGCTAATGGCGCAGATTCAGTTGGCACTACTTTAGTTGTGTCAATAACGCTAGCCGCGTTTGCCTTCACTACACTGCCACCGCTCTCTTTATGGCTGGCCATGTATGCAAGCGTTAAGCTGGTGCTAAAAAATATTACTACGAAAATAGCCGTGGCGCGGCTCATAAAATTAGCTGACCCTGACACGCCAAACAAACTACCTGATGCACCACTACCAAAAGATGCCCCCATATCAGCGCCTTTACCATGTTGCAATAACACTAATCCAATAACGCCTAGCGCTGCTAACACATGAATAACTAATACAAATTTTTCCATTTTTCACCCCATGCCATTTGTTACATTAGCCCGTTACTAGGCTGCTGTCAGGCATATTTTCTCAAATTCTTGCGCGTTTAACGAACACTTACCGATAAGACCACCGTCTATATCTTGCATAACTAATAATTGTACCGCATTTTGAGGGTTTACGCTGCCCCCATAGAGGATTTTAAGGCTAGCGGCGGCTGATTTGTCGAGCGCGGCAACTTTTCCACGAATAAATTCATGCATGCTTTGCGCCTGCTCTGCACTAGCGGCTAAGCCGGTGCCTATTGCCCAAATGGGCTCATAAGACACGATTGCATTGGCAAAAACAGCCGCGCCATAGGTATTAAGAATAGTATCTAATTGCTTACCTACCACCATTTCCATCACGCCGGCTTCACGCTCTATGAGCGTTTCACCCACACACAAAATAGGTGTTAAGCCTTGTGCTTGGGCTTGTACAAATTTTGTGGCAATATTTTCATCTGATTCACAATAAGCCGTTGCGCGCTCTGAGTGACCGATAATCACATAGCTTGCGCCAAAATCTTTCAACATGGCCGCGCTCACTTCTCCAGTAAAAGGGCCTACTGGGTCTTTACTTAGGTTTTGTGCACCCCAAGCAATATTGGTGTGTTGCAACATAGATTGTGCTTGCCCAAGATATGGGTAAGGCACGCAAACCACAACACCTACATTTTTCAATGCCGATAGATTTGCTATGTACGCCTCTAAAAGCTGCTTAT
Source organism: Sulfuritalea sp. (assembly GCA_021738125.1). Taxonomy (GTDB): domain Bacteria; phylum Pseudomonadota; class Gammaproteobacteria; order Burkholderiales; family Methylophilaceae; genus Methylotenera. Next base: position 12,538 of record JAIPCR010000035.1, on the reverse strand, counting down.
TTGAGGCTAAGTTGCCATGCATTTTCCAATTGGCAACGACTAGTTTTTGACGCATGTTAACCTTATCATTTAATTTTATAGCCGTGATTTTACGCTTTTTGTAAGCTTATATTACCCATTATACGCATAAAAAACTGCGATTAATTTGCCTCTGGACGCCAGCGTTTAAGCAACAGTGCATTTGAAACAACACTCACACTACTAAGTGCCATCGCGCCTCCTGCGATGACTGGACTCAATAAGCCAAGCGCCGCCAATGGAATACCCACGACATTGTAGACAAAAGCCCAAAATAAATTTTGTCTAATTTTGGCATAAGTACGTCTGGAAATTTCAATCGCATCAGCCACTAACGCCGGGTCGCCACGCATTAAGGTAATACCTGCGGCATGTATCGCCACATCGGTACCGCTAGACATTGCAATACCAATATCGGCAGCCGCTAACGCAGGCGCATCATTAATGCCATCGCCCACCATAGCAACCAAACCATGAGCACGTTTTAATTGCGCCACTATATTGGCTTTATCTTCTGGCAACACCTGTGCATATACTTGGCTAATACCCAGCTGATTACCAACACTAGTCGCACTGCCCTGATTGTCACCAGAAATCATGACGGTGAGTATATCTTGGTTTTGCAACCGTTTTATTGCTGAGATGGCTGTCGGTTTTAGCACATCACCAAATGCCAACATACCTAGCAAGGTAGATGCAGCTGATGATATGGCTAACCATGAAATACTGAGCCCTTGTGCTTCAAGTGACTCAGAAGCTACTTTCAATGCCACACAATCAACCCCTAATTCATCCATCAAACGCGCATTACCCAAATACAAGCGCTGATCTCCCACCAAACCCACTAAACCCTTGCCCGGTAAAGCTTGTAGTTCTAGCACGGGTTGTAGCAACAAGCCTTTAGCTTGTGCAGCATTAACCACCGCCTTAGCAAGCGGATGCTCACTGCCGACTTGTAAACTAGCCGCAAGGGTTAATAAATAATCCTTATTACCGGCAACCGATTGTAATGCTACTAACTTGGGATGCCCTTCAGTTAAGGTGCCTGTTTTATCAAAAGCCACCGTTTTAACGGCATGAGCTAATTCCAATGATTCCGCATCTTTAATCAATATGCCATGTTGCGCTGCAACACCAGTGCCCACCATGATAGCCGTAGGTGTTGCTAAGCCTAGCGCACATGGGCAGGCAATCACCAGCACAGAAATTGCATTCAAAATAGCCTCTTGCCAATCTCCACCAAGCACCCCCCAAGCGATTAAAGTAATCGAAGCAATGCCAATTACAACTGGTACAAACACTGCACTCACTTTATCTACCAAGCGCTGAATCGGTGCTTTTTTAGCTTGAGCTGACTCCACTAAGCGAACAATGCGCGCCAATACCGACTCGGTACCAATCGTTGTTGTGACTACATGTAGCAAACCTTCCCCATTGACCGCGCCGCCCGTCACTTTGTCACCCGTTTTTTTGCTAACTGGAAAGTTTTCGCCGGTAATTAAAGATTCATCGACCTGACTCTCGCCTTGCTGAACCCGCCCATCAACAGGAATGCGCTCACCAGGACGGATTACAACAATGTCACCTACTAACACTGCATCGATGGCGAGTTGCACTTCTTGACCATGACGCAGCACGCTGGCACGTTCAGGCCGCAAGGCATTCAATGCACGAATCGCCTCTGTTGTTTGCTTTTTAGCGCGCGCCTCTAACCATTTACCGAGCAACACTAAGGTGATAACGATAGTTGAAGATTCAAAATATAAATGTTGCATACCGGCATGTATGGGATTGAACAACAAATACACACTCAATCCATAAGCCGCTGAAGTACCCAGCGCGACCAATAAATCCATATTGCCTGCACCTGCCTTCAAGGCGCTCCAACCCGCTTTATAAAACCGTGCACCTAACCAAAACTGTACAGGGGTTGCTAATGCCCACTGCAACCAAGCTGGCAACTGAACTTGCCAACCTGCCCATTCTAGCAACATCGCACCCAGCAAGGGTGAGGCTAGCAAAGCAGACACTGCCACTGACCACCAATCAGGCATTTTTACTTGCTGAGTCTGAACAGGCTCAGTAATGAGAGGGCTTTCTTGATGAATTACTTTGGCTTGAAAACCCGTAGCCACGACCGCATCAACCAACTGATCTGCAGTTGTCAGCGCCGGGTTCACAGAAATTTGTGCTGTTTCCATGACCAGATTCACTTCAGCCGACAACACACCCGGCACCTTAGCCAAGGCTTTTTCTACCCGACTAGCACATGAGGCACAGCTCATACCGCCTATAGCAAGTGTCCATGCTTTATTCAGCGATTTGGTCAAAGTTAAAAACCCCTAATGCAGCGGTTCATGAAATGCTTTTGTATGCATTTAATTGATTAATAATATTACGTGCTTCTAATACCAATTCTGAGGCGGTTAATCCTACTGGGCCAAGCCCTTGAGTAAGCAAAGCATCTGCCGCAGCACCATGCAGGTATACACCTAGCTTAGCCGCATCTAGCGCACTTAAACCTTGCGCCATTAAGCTACCAATAATACCGCTCAGCACATCTCCCGTGCCACCACTAGCCAGCCCAGGGTTGCCAGTCGTATTGATGAACCATGTGCCATCGCTATGCGCACAAATACTGCCAGCACCTTTAAGCACACACGTCACGTGTAGCGATTTAGCTAGCTTCAGTGCACACTCAGTACGATTTTTTTGGATGTCTTCACTGGTAGTAGCAAGCAATCTGGCGGCCTCGCCAGCATGTGGTGTAATCACTGTTTCAGCCTGACGCTTTTTGCAGAGAACTGCTAGATGGGGATGCTGGGCCATTAAATTTAGAGCATCCGCATCAATTAACATTGGCACAGTCTGCGCTAACCAAAACTCAAGCAATTCAATAGCAATTTTTGATTGTCCGAGACCAGGACCTATCACGACAACATTCAATTGTTTTAATTGGTTTAAGTCAGCCACTGAGGGCAACATAATTTCTGGCTGGGTTAAATCTACCTTAGGCGCATCATTAGCCAACATAGCGGCATACACTCGCCCTGCACCACTCAATAATGCCGCTCGTGCCGCTAACAGCACAGCACCTACCATGCCCGCATCACCCCCAACAATCGCTATACTACCAAACGACCCTTTGTGCGCATCAGTTTGACGGGGCGGTAAGGCTGGTTGGAACATACTTTTCACTAGCAGATGAGAATTAGATTGTTCGCGATTAATGATAGGTCACCCTAAAGTTAACTTTTAATATATTGCAGGTTCAATTGTACTTTTTGCACACCATTGTAGCTATTAGTTTGTAACTGATAGGCTGCTTGAATTGTGCCGGCGAGTAATGTTGAATGGTTAAAATAAATCGCATCAATCACTAAAGGTTTATCTATGGTTTTCAAGGTCAGCTTCAAGTGTTTGTCAGCTAATATGCGCTGATTAATCACTTCAAATTCGTCATAAAACAAAGGTGGCGCAAAACCTTGTCCCCACACCTGATTTTCCAACAACTGCGCCGTTGAAAAAGTCATATCAGTAGGGTTTAAGCCACCATCCACTTCTAGTACAGATTCTAAATCAGTCTCGGTAATCAAGCTTCTAACAACCGCTTCGAAACCTTGATTAAATAACTCAAAATCCAACTGTTTAATCGTCAGGCCTGCTGCCATGGCATGGCCGCCAAACTTTAAAATTAAATCAGGCTGGTGCTTGCTCAGTAAATCCAGTGCATCACGCAAATGTAAACCAGCAATAGACCGGCCTGAACCTTTAAGTAACCCCTCTCCAGCATCGGCAAAAACAATCACAGGTCGGTGATAACGCTCTTTGATGCGGGAAGCTAGAATACCAATCACGCCTTGATGCCAATCTGCTTGGTACATGCTAATTGAAAATTGATTAGCGACATCAATGTCATCTAAAGACAGGCTTGCGCCCTCTTGCATGTCCGCCTCTATGCTACGCCGTTGCAAATTTAAATCTTGCAGCTGTTGGGCAATTTTTGTCGCTTCAATGTCTGTTTCAGCAAGTAAGCATTGAATACCTAAGGTCATATCATCTAGCCTGCCCGCCGCATTCAAGCGTGGCCCTACGCTAAAACCTAAATCTTGCGCATGGGTAGTTTGCGACTGGCGACCACTCACACGTAATAAGGCTAATATGCCGGGCGAACAAGCACCTGCTCTAATTCTACGCAAACCCTGCTCAACCAAAATACGATTGTTATCATCCAGCTTCACCAAGTCTGCCACTGTGCCTAACGCCACTAAATCAAGCAATTCTGTTAAATTTGGTTCTGCCGTGAGCGCGTAAGTACCACGTGCGCGAAACTCTGCCCGCAACGCCAATAAAGCATAAAACATGACGCCAACACCAGCTAAATTCTTACTCGCGAACATACAGCCATGTTGGTTAGGATTAATAATACAAGCGGCTTGCGGTAGTTCTTGACCAGGCAAATGATGATCAGTAATGAGCACCTGTATGCCAAGCGCATTGGCTGCAACAACCCCGTCAACACTAGCAATGCCATTATCTACGGTAATAATCACATCTGGTTTTTGCGTGGCGGCTAAGGCTACAATCTCTGGCGTTAGTCCATAGCCATATTCAAATCGATTGGGTACTAAAAATTGAACTTTTGCGCCAAACGCACGCAATCCTTTAATGGCTACAGCAGTAGCTGTCGCACCATCAGCATCATAATCGCCAATCACCAATAGCTGCTTATTAGCCTGTATCGCATCAGCCAATAGCTTAGCCATCGTTGCGTTGTGCGTAAGGGTGTCTGGTGGTAACAAATGGCTTAAATTGGCGCTGATTTGCCTCGCCTCAGTCACGCCTCGTACAGACAGCAAGCGCGCCATCAATGCTGAAACGCCTGATGCCTCTAATTGCTTAGCGGCCTTGGGTTGAGTTTGACGTTGCACGATTTTGGTCATTGCAGATAATCCATCACAGGTCTCACGCTACGCCAAAATTTGTAAAAATCCATAGGTTTAAGATTAACGACTAAGCATTTATCATAAAAACCTAAATTAAGCGTTAGTTGTTTAATTTTATGATTTTTTAATGTAGCTAATAACTTACGAAACCAGCGTTCATCTAAGTCATGCGTTGCCAATAATTGCAATCGGACCTGTTCTACAGGTGCTTGCAAAACAGCCTCTAACTGACTAGGCAATGCCAAGCATTTTAAGCCAGCCCATTTAGCTAGCCCTTGGTAAAAAATACTATTCGCCATCAACGTAGCAGTCTGATTGATTGGAGCTTGAGCTTTTGGCATCACACCGCCGCCAGACAGCCACACACTATTCACAGCAGCCTCACCCGTCGCCTCACGCGCATCATTGGCTGGATGCTCATGTAACAACATTTGCACCTCATTGAGCACCGCTAGCCATCTTGATGAAGCTACGCCTTGCGGTAAAAAATCATGGATATTTTTACCAATCACAACACTAGGTAGCGTCGTTGTAATTTGCGGAGCCTGTGCCGATTTTAAATACCAAGCGCCTGAATGACCTAGAAAAAAACTTAATCCATCTTGATTAAAATGCTGATTCAAACTGGCCAGCATAATCGCCGCATGTTCAGAATTTACCAACAAAGGCACAGGCTCACCGAGGATAAAGCAATCACGCTGTAACGCCAAATGCACCGGATCGGCTCGCAACCAATAAGCGTTACCAGTCGCTAAGCCATCAGCCTCGGCTGTAATGGCGGCAATCGGATAATCTGTGGTAGCTGGCAAGGCGTAATGCTGGCACACTAAAGCTTCAAGTGGCATATTCGACGCAACCACCTGCCCTTTTGCTAACAGCTGCGCCAAAGCACTTTGGCTTTGCAACGCAGATAGCACGGTCGTTAGCTCACAATCTATAGTTATTTTCACGCAATATTCTTAATGTAGTATCTGTAACTTAGATTTTACTTGTAAGCACAACGATATGGATATAATTAATAAATTAAAACCTCGGTAGCTTCAGCAGCTACTGAGGTTTTAAGATACGCGCTATCGCGCAACTCAAGTGCTAGTAAAAGCGATGCTCTCCATAGGGCTCCCCACGACGATTATCATGCTCATGACGATTGCCCCATCCACGATTATCATCACGGTCATGACGCTCTTGGTTGCCATATCTAATCGGCGCTAAATAACTAACCGGTGGCATCATACGACTACGTGGTTCGATGACAACATGCACATCAATATATGAGCCGGGATGACTATTCGTAACAGTCGTGTAAGTTCTACCGTTATATTCATAAGTCACTAAATAGCCACTATTTACTGTTTGCCAATTATCTACTTGATAACAGCTTTGCACTGGTACAGACCTTGTTCCTCCGCCATTTTGATTATTAGCTATGTTATTACCTGCCAGCGCACCCACACCCGCACCTACTGCCGCAGCAGCTACACGGCCATTGCCTTTACCTATAGTGCTGCCTAATAAACCCCCAGCGATGCCGCCAATAATTGCACCTGCAGTTGAGTTGCTAGCACCATTGCTATAACTTTGCTGCTGATATTCAGTGCGACATTCTTGACGCGGCATATTCACACGCTCAGTTTGCGGGTTTGCTGACAACACGCGAGCCGTATCGCTATATTGATCACTCGCTATGGCAGGCGCAGCGAACACAGTTATTAATAAAGTAGGTGCAAGCATTTTTACTGACATTTTTTTTGGAATATTCAATTTAGTTCTCCTATTTTTCTCGCCTCAAAGGCTAGACATTAGTTACGCTGATACTAAGGCGTTTTAGATTGATTTTTTAATTTCAATCTCTGCGATTTGTTTTGCAGATAGTCAATTAACGCAACGCTTCAGCATTAGGAATACGCAATAATTGTTAACCATATGTAATAATTTTTACCTGCAGCAGCCCAGCTTTATTAAATAAGCATTGCACCGCTCAGCAATATCAGATATCGTTTATTTATCATTTAACTAAAAGATGTGGCGCTTTGGAGAACAACCATGAATATAACCAAACCATTACTTTTAATATTGGGCTTAGCTTTAAGCCAACTTACATGGGCTGGTGAGTTTGCAGACAACTGCACTACTGGCTTATCTGATGGCGTAATGGTCAAAACTAAGTGTGAGATAAATACACTCTACAAAAATAAAACCTACTGTTTTGGTAACCAAGCTTCGCGAGAAACATTCCTACTAAGCCCCGATACCATCATAGATAAAGCCAACGTTTTTTACGCGAAAAACGCTGAGCCTATACGTGAAAAAATTAGCCAAGCAGATGCGCTTCAACAAATTAATAGCAAAACCTGTGACTTAAGTAACAAAGATGCCGGTTACTTGGTTTTTAATGGCATGGATTTAAGTCATTGCAATATGCAAAATATCAGTTTTTTTGGCGCAGAACTGATGGGGGCCAAATTAAAAGGTGCTAATTTACAAGGCGCCTACTTAAATTTAGCGCGACTTGAAAATGCTGACTTAAGCAATACCAATCTCAGCAATGCAACGATTTTTCAGGCAATCTTTGACAAAACTAATTTCCAAGGCGCCAATCTGACTAACGCCCGTATGATAGGCACCTTAGGCAACGTAAATATGAGTGAAGCCACCATCGCACAAGGTCGCTTTGGCTTAGATATTGGCAACCAGCCTATGGGCGCAATGCGCTTTGACGCAGTGGGTGGTAAATTTAACAACAGCAATTTTGAAGGCGCTGATATCAATCGGTCTAATTTCAAGTTTGCCGATTTTAGAAATGCCAACTTACGTAATACCGATTTATTTCGTGCGGACTTTAGTAAAGCCGATTTAACAGGTGCCGATATTACTGGCGCAAAATTGGGCGAAGCCATTTTAGACGAAACAATTATGACCAATGTTAAAGGGTTAGAAGCGATTATTGGTTACGATGAATCTAAAGGGAAATGTGTAGATTGCAAAATCACTATGAAATTAAGCCAAGCAGACATGATGTCTGCTGAAAACCCCGCGACCAAGCTCTGTCATATACGTAGTGCTAAGTATTGATATGGGCAGCACTGCTTTTTAATCTATTCGTCTGACTCTACCTCTAAATCAGGAATGTGATTGAAAGCGATACGCATGGGCGCATCCTTTAAAGCTTGGTGTGCACCACCGAAATAAATGGTATTTTTACCAAACTTCTCATTAAGTAAATCAATCGCATTATTTAATTTTTTTTCATTTTCAATCGGTTCAATTTGAAACAAATCACGCGCTACCTCTTCGGCAGTGACTAAACCAGAAAATGACACGCCCACAGCAAAAGGTTCGTTCCTCGCTTTTGGATACTGCAACCAAAATGCTTCAAGCGCCTCAATTAAACGCAAGGTGCTATCCGTCGGCGAAATGGCACTTTCCATACTCCAACTTGGTAAGTATTTATATTCAGCACTATCTCTAAACTTAACCTTAATACTCACCCTGCTCGCCAATAAATCGTAACTACGCATACGCACGCAAGCCTTTTGCAATAACCGATGCATCACCGCTTTTGCGCCTACTTCATTACGTTGTTCAGGCGGCAACACATGCGAATGACCTAAACTACTACGTGCGTTTTTCACGTAATATGGCTCTAAGCCGCGTAGCTTGTCGTACATACGCTCACCTTCTACGCTACCCCATGCAGTTTGTAGTTGTTGGCGATTAGCCGCATACAATTGCTCAACCGTATTGATTTTGTAACGATTTAACCGTGCTTCCATTTGCTTGCCTATGCCATTTAAATCGCGTAAACGTAAACCATAGAGTCGGTTGGGTAATTCATGCTGTTCTATCAAAACACAGCCATCTGGCTTTTGCATATTTGATGCAGTTTTAGCCAAAAAAGTATTGGGTGCAATGCCAATGGAGCATCGAATATGATCAAATTGCTTATGAATAGCTTGTTTAATTGTTGCGGCTAACTTGAGCGCATTTTCAGAAATTTTTTGGCTGCCGGTCAGCTGGCACATCATTTCATCGATAGAAAGCACTTTCTCTACATGCGTACAGCTTTCTACGATTGCAATCAACTTGTGATGAAATGCTACGTAAATGGGCGGTCTTGCTTCTACAAAAATAATGTCAGGACAAAGCTTGCGCGCATCACGTACCAGCGTGCCAGTTTTTACACCAAATGCTTTGGCTTCATAACTTGCCGCAATACAACAAGTCGTTTCCGCCATCACGGCCAATACACCAATAGGCTTGCCACGCAATTCGGGTAGCAGTTGTTGCTCTACCGAGGCAAAGTACGAGTTAAAATCTACATATAAAGCATTTAAACTCATAATAAAAAATAATCAAACCTGATGTAATGTTTTGAATAAAAAATTGACTAAGCATTGTAAGGTTAATTAACAAAATTTAAGCCCCGTTTACAAAAGGAATTTAAAGGCGGAATCAATGAGCAATGAACAAATTGCAATTTTTGCAGGAGGCTGTTTTTGGTGCACAGAACCCGTGTTTAGTCAGCTACGTGGCGTGAATAAAGTCGTATCTGGCTATATTGGCGGCCACACCCTTAACCCCACCTATAAAACAATTTGCAATGGTGATACAGGCCATGCTGAAGCAATACAGATTAGCTTTGACGCGGAGCAAGTGAGCTTTGAAACTTTATTAGAAGTGTTTTTAGTCTCGCACGACCCCACCACGCCTAACCGCCAAGGGAATGACATAGGCACACAATATCGTTCAGCGGTATTCTGTCAGAATCAAATCCAACATGAGGCTACCGAAAAAATGATTGCAGCATTTAATGCTGCGAATATTTTTAATGCGCCTATCGTCACACAAATTAATGGCGCAGACCACTTTTACCCAGCAGAAGATTATCATCAGTACTTCTTTGATAAGAACCCGAATCAACCCTATTGCATGGCAGTGGCAGCGCCTAAAGCGGCAAAGATACGAGCAAAGTACGCACAGTTAATTAAATAACGCCTACTCTGCCCGTAAGGCTTCAATAGGGTTTAGTCGTGATGCACTTCTTGCCGGCAACACCCCTGCCAGCAAGCCTATAGTAGCCGACATGACCAATGCGGCAAACGCAAAACTCCACGGCGTGTGCACCGGTAAAGTGGGTAAGGCTAAGCGAATGAGTTGCGCTAAACCAATGCCTAGCAACAGCCCCAACGCACCGCCTATCAAAGCGAGGATAACGGATTCGCTTAAAAATAAATTGAGTATGGTCCGTTGCTTTGCGCCTAATGCAACGAGCAAACCAATTTCATTGGTACGCTCGGTGACTGAAATGGTCATAATTGTGACAATACCTACGCCACCCACCAGCAATGAAATACCCCCCAATGCACCAACTGCCATGGTTAAAATATTCAAAATATTAGACAGGGTTTTGAGCATGTCTTCTTGGGTGGTGACGGTAAAATCTTCATGCCCGTGGCGTATTTTGAGTTGATTCTTAACTGCTGTTGCAACGACAGATGAAGACACCCCTTCAGCATAGGTGACATGTATCTCCATCAGGCCTTCTCGGTTGTATAGCTCGAGTGCACGCTCGGCCGGAATGAAAGCGGTATCGTCTAAATCAATGCCTAAAAATTGGCCTTTAGGCGCAAGTACGCCAATCACCCGAAAATGTAGTCCACCGATACGTAATTTTGCCCCTAACGGATTAGTACTACCAAATAATTCATTACGTAACTTACTACCCAGCACCACAAATCCTCGAGCACTCCCTACACCCTCTCGTGGCAAAAAATTACCGATGTTCACAGTTGAGCTAAAAACATGCGTAAAGTCTGCATCAACCCCATAAATAGTAGTGCGTCTTAAGCGGCCATTCGCCTCCACCTCAGAATTACCCCATACTGTTGGTGTAGACCCAGTCACGTGTGGTAACTTTTTTAATGATGCCGCGTCTTCTAGCGTGAGTAATCTAGCGGTTGTGGGTATGCCGGAAGGTGGTTGACCACCCGTTTTTACTTTACCGGGTGAAATGCCTATAACGTTAGTACCGAACTGCGTAAATTCAGCCAGTACAAATCGATGTACGCCTTCGCCTATTGAGGTAAGCAAAATCACTGCGGCAATACCCACCGCGATGCCCAGTAGCGTAAGAAAGCTACGCATGCGATGTGCACTCATTGCTTGTAATGCAAAATGTGTGGAATCTAGAATAAGCATTAATCTGTCATCGTTTAGACAATGCTTGTATCGGATCAAGCTGGGCGGCACGACGTGCTGGCATCACCCCAAAAATTAAGCCTGAAACTAACGAGGTGCCTAAGCCAGCCAGCACTGCCCAGAGCGGCGGGTAGGCTGGAAAAGTTGGATAAAGATAACGCAACAATGCCGCCCCTAAGTAGCCTAAGCCTAAACCTAACAAACCACCACTGAGTGATAGCAATATGGCTTCTGCCATGAATAATTCTCTGACTGCTGATGAGGTTGCCCCCAAAGCTTTCAGTAGACCAATTTCAGCCGTGCGCTGGGCTACCGATACCAGCATCACATTCATCACCAAAACGCCTGCTACCGCAAGACTAATGGCCGCTATGCCTGCTACGCCAAGTGTCAGCACCCCTAAAATTTTGTCAAAAGTTTTCAAGACGGCATCTTGCGTAATCACCGTCACATCCTCCTCGCCCTCGTGACGCTGGGTAATCAACTTAAGCACACTCACTTTCACTTCGTCAATTTGCTCACGACTACGTGCTTCCACTAATATGCGAAACAAAGTATTGGTGTTAAGCATGGCTTGTGCGATTGAAATTGGCACAATGAGTAATTCATCGGTCGTCATGCCCATGCCCTGCCCACCTTCACTGAGAACGCCTACTACACGTAATCGCCTATCACCAATGCGGACTGTTTTACCTAGGGGATTTTCTAGTCCGAAGATTTCTCGACGAATCCCCGCGCCTAACACCACCTCTGCGGCACCGTTACCCAAATCATTTTTAGAAAGAAAGCGGCCTAAAGCTAACTTTTGTTGGCGTACATGAATATATTCATCATTAGTGCCCAGCAACATGGCTTCGCGCAATTTACCTGCGGCATTAATTTCAGAAGTAGCAATCAAAATAGGGGCAATACGGGCAACCCCAGGCAATCGGAGTATTGCCGAGGCATCATTGACAGTTAAATCTCTAGGTGTACTGGTAATCAGGTTGGCCGGATTAAAGCCGCGCGTTTCTGAACGTCCAGGTAATACAATGACCAAATTACTACCGATGGCAGAAAATTCGCCAACCACGTAACGACGTGCGCCATCTCCTAGCGCAGTGAGAATCACCACAGCCGCAACACCAATTGACATCGCCAACATGAGCAAGCCAGTTCGCAAGGGAGTGCCCGTTGCAGCATCACTTGCATAACGTAGGGTATCAGTGAACTTCATGATTTAAGTCGCTAAGAAGCCTGAGTAACATCACTCACAATACTACCGTCTTCCATTTTAATTTGCCGTCTTGCTCGCGCGCCTAGAACAGGATCATGCGTCACTACAATCAGCGTCATGCCTTGTGCATTCAACGCTTCCAGCAAGCGCACCACTTCTT
>JAIPCR010000034.1 GCA_021738125.1 Sulfuritalea sp. | reverse complement strand
AGAGCCAGATGCCAGTCATCTGCATCAGTTGATTTTTAAATTTTTGCTCAATAGAAATCAACTTAAGCAATGCAAAAATCAAGTTAAAAACATGAATCACGAAGGTGTTGTCTGTAAATTCATGAATACGTGTTCGATAAAAATGCGCATCAGAAACAATCGGGTAGCGCCTTACATTTGGGCTGCCACGGTTATCAATGCAGGTTTGGCAGTGATGTTCATGCATTCAACCATCATGTTGATGGGATTATGTCTCGCATCATGCTTAATTTATGTGCTTACTTACTTGCTACTCACACCTAAGGAATCCCCCACTAAAGCAGTAGTTGTTTATTAATGTATCCTTATGCTTAAACTATTGATAGTTTTACTAACTTTTATAATTACTACAGTTTTAACTGCTTGTGCTGAGTTGGGCGTAGGAAGTAATGTTGCAGTCACTCAAAGTGCATCAGTAACATTAAGAACATACGCTGCGAATATAGAGGTTGTTAGCTATTCAAATGGCACTACTATAACTAACATTGCTACCAGTGCGCCTGTAATATGGGCTGATGACCACATAACTAAAACCATCACCTACACATTTGCTGATGGCACTACTAATCCCGTGGTGTCAGTTGTGCCTGGTGTTAGTTCGGTATTCTACTCAGTGAACTCAGAAACTGTCTTTACCAAATATGGTGATGGAACCACTTCAAGCACAACAAACACAGCAAAAACATCACTTAAAAATTTGCCGTCAGTGAAAATTCCTCAGTAAAAGGTTGTCTTTATAAAAAATATTTGCCGAGCGAACTTCCGCTTATGGCCCATTGATGACTAAAGTGCGATGTATCAAAACACTTGTAAGCAGACGTCTGCAAAGAAAAAGGGCTAGATTAAAATCCAGCCCTTCGTTATTTCAATTCTTTTAGCTCAATAACTCTTAAAATTACCTACACTGAGAAAGAAGAACCACAACCACAGGTTGTTGTAGCTTGTGGGTTGCGAATGACAAATTGTGAGCCTTGCAAACTATCTTGGTAGTCAATCTCAGCACCCATTAAATACTGTAAGCTCATTGGGTCTATTAACAGTGTGACGCTGTCTTTTTGCACTTGCGTATCGTCATCATTCACTTCTTCTTCAAACGTAAAACCATACTGGAAGCCTGAACAACCCCCACCGCTAACAAATACACGTAGTTTTAAGTCTGGTGAACCTTCTTCATCGATTAACTCTTTTACTTTTTTTGCAGCGTTATCAGTAAAAACTAATGGGGCTGGCATCACTTCTATATCGGCATTTTGTATCTCAGTTACAGCATTCATCATGTACTCCTAAATTTCTTAATAAAATCATTATGCTACAGCAGGTTGGCTAGGTCAATTAATGTCTAGCTTAATGCCAAATTAGGCTAATCTTCTAAGGCTTGTACGTTATCTGCCAAATAAACCAACTTACCCTCAATCACAGCACCTGTGTGCATTTCTAAAGATTTGTAATGCAAATCTCCAATAATGCGCGCTTTAGATTGCATCTCAATAAATTGGCCCGCTTTTACTGTACCAGTCACTTTGCCATTAATAACAATTTTAGAGGCCGTCACTGCGCCTTCAATTGATCCATTCTCACTCAAAATTAGTGTGCTCGGGCTAGCATTTGGTTCACTAACATCACCCCTAATTGCACCATCTACACGCAAACCGCCTGAAAAATGGACATCGCCATTAATCTGCGTATCTACACCCACTAGTGTTTCAATGCTATTTTGGCTTCTATTGCTTTTCTTAAAGAACATACTGATTCCCATCCGGTTCATTAACTAATATTTGATTATAAAATTAAATGAAGCTTACCTACGCTGCTTCTTGTTGCCCAACATATTTTTATAAAATAACAAGTCTTCTTTGATTTTTATATTCTCATCTTGCACGTAATTTAACTCTCTACCAAGATTACTTTGTGCCGCCTGCTCTATTTGTAGCTGGCGCTCTACTTGAATCACTTTAGTCTGCAAGTTTTGGTTTTCTATTGTAGCTTGCCTTAATTTTTCAGCTAAATTCTCACTATCGGAAAATTCCCAATAGGCGATTAAGTAGCCTGCTAAAATAAATAATCCAGCCACTCCCCACTGAAAATACCATGGTCGTTGAGAGCGCACTGCCACTTGTTTCGCGGTTAAACCAAAATGCCTACGGATTCTTCTTCTAACTGGCTTCATTAATTACGTTACCCAAGCTAAGGTAAAAGTGGCACAACTTCCAAGCCTGTGTTTTCGGCAAGATTAAACATAATATTCATATTTTGAATGGCCTGACCAGCGGCACCTTTCACCAAATTATCTTGAACTACCACTAGCGTTAAGTAACCTGTTTCAACTTGTTTATGTAGCGCTATCCGAATTTGATTAGAACCACGCACCGAACGTGTTTCTGGGAAAACGCCAGCAGGTAATACATCAACAAACCGCTCATGCTGATAACGTTTCTCAAACAATGCTTGTAAATCAAGTGCTTTAGCTTGTTCTGACAGTTTAACGTAAATAGTAGAAAGCATGCCGCGTATCATTGGGATTAAATGTGGCACAAAAATAAATTGCACCGGTTGACCCGCTAGTTGCGTGAGTTGCGCATGGATTTCTGGGTGATGCCTATGCCCACTAACGCCATAGGCCTTCATGTTATCACTAGATTCTGCAAACAAAGTTGCCACTTCAGCTTTTCTACCTGCGCCAGAAACGCCAGATTTAGCATCCGCAATGATAGGCGCAGTAAGATCAATCAACCCTTGCTCTAGCAATGGTGCTAAACCTAACAATACAGTTGTTGGGTAGCATCCTGGGTTACCGATTACTTTTGCTGATTTAATTTGCTCACGGTACAACTCTGGTATGCCGTAAACCGATTCTTGCAAAACCGTTGGGCAACTATGGGGCATTTTGTACCATTTTTCAAAAATGGCAGTATCTTGCAGACGGAAATCTGCTGCAAGATCAATCACTTTTACATTGGCATCTAATAATGCCTGCGCCTGACTCATCGCCACGCCATGTGGTGTTGCAAAAAATACCACGTCGCATTGATCCAAGTTCGCTTGTGCTGGGTCTGTAAAGGTTAAATCCACGTAGCCACGTAAGCTAGGAAACATATCGGCAACAGCCAGACCTGCTTCGCCTCTTGAAGTAATGGCAGTAAGTGCCACCTGCGGGTGCACCGCCAACAGACGTAGCAATTCTACGCCCGTGTAACCCGTGCCACCTACAATACCTACTTTTAGTTTTTTATTAATCAATTTGTAATCACCTAATTACGTCATCATAACAAAAATTGCTTAAAAAATTTATTAACACTGTCGCTAAAAATAAAAAAGGCCGCGTTAGCGACCTTTTCGTTCTTCATCCGCCAAACATATGAAATATTAGCGTTTAGAGAATTGTTTACGACGACGTGCTTTACGGAAACCAACTTTTTTACGTTCAACTTCACGTGCATCACGTGTTACAAAGCCTGCTTGTGATAATGCGCTTTTTAAATTTGCATCAAAATCAATTAAGGCACGCGTAATACCATGACGAACTGCACCCGCTTGGCCAGATTCACCACCGCCAATAACGTTAACCATAATATCGAAACTTGCTAGATTGTTAGTCAACTCAAGTGGTTGACGTAAAATCATGCGTGATGTCACACGTGAAAAATACTCATCAACTGGCTTATCGTTAACAACAATGTTGCCTTTACCTGTTTTCAAAAACACGCGCGCTACTGAACTTTTGCGGCGGCCTGTACCATAATTATATTTACCGATCATCTTATACCCTTAGATTTTCAATTCTTGCGGTTGTTGTGCCGCATGGTCATGCGAACTGCCAGCATAAACCTTCATTTTTTTAATCATTGCGTAACCTAAAGGTCCTTTAGGTAGCATACCTTTTACTGCTTTCTCTAAAGCACGACCTGGGAAACGATCTTGCATTTTTGAAAAAGTAGTGGTGCTGATGCCGCCTGGATAACCAGAGTGGCTATGGTAAAGCTTGCCTTCTGCTTTATTACCTGTCACTTTTAATTTATCCGCATTAATCACGACAATATAATCACCGGTATCAACGTGAGGCGTATAAATAGTTTTATGTTTACCACGTAAGCGGTGTGCAACCGCGCTGGCTAAACGTCCTAGCACTAGATCTGTGGCATCAACCACAAACCAATCGCGCTTCACTTCATGAGATTTTGCTGAGAAGGTTTTCATTGTCTTATCAATACTATGAGCTAAAAAAATTAAGAGGCGGATTTTATGCTGAAGAAGAGCAGTTTGTCAAACATTATGTTCAGCTTAAACATGAATAATTAAAATTTATTTAAATTACAAACTTTAATTTAGTAAATGATGATGTCGCTTCGCAATTATATAGTTTTAGCTACGTTATGCTACGATATACGAAATATATATCTTGTAGTGCTTATAACAGTTTTTTAGCATTCGATTTATTAACATCCGCGTTGATTTTAAAGAACTATTATCAAATTGAGATTTTTTACATTTTTATTGCTACTTGTTTACTCAAACTTAAGCATGGCTTTAGGTTTAGGTGACGTTGAACTAAAATCTCATTTAGGTGAGAAGCTTTTGGCTAAAGTCATAGTCACTGACATTGATTCGCAAACGGATTCTAACTGTTTTTCTGCCAGCGATAATAGCGATAATCCGGCATTCAAAAAAACCAACATCACGCTCCAATCTACTAATAATATGCATCAGCTGATTATCGCCACCAATGAGGTGATGACAGAACCTATCATCAACCTACGTCTGGCTTTTCAATGTAATCCCAACATCAATCGTGAATATGTTTTATTGTTGGACCCAATGCCATTCAAAATTATTGAAAAAACCTTAGTAAACGATGATGCTGATGCAAAACTCGACAACGTAAGTGCTGTTGCAAAAGATGTTAGCCAATCACCTAACAAAAAACCTTCACCAGTAGTCAGCCAACATCGAAATACATCTAGAAATGCTGATGAGATTGTTCCACAAAAATTAACCATTAAGAAAAATACTCATAAGCAGAAAACTAATGCTGCAACTTCAATAGATGAAAAATTAAATTCTGCTTACACAGGCAAGAATACCGGCGTAGCCAAGCTCGACTCCAATTCAAGCCAAGACAGTAAATTCACATCATCCGATAAACCTTTTTTAGTGATTTCTGGTGGTAGTGCTAATAGCGCTGGCGACAAAACAGGCATTTCTCTCAGATTAGCGACAGAGATTGACTTTGCCAGACCTTCGCCCGTTGCCACCTCACCAAGTGCTATAGATACCTTGGATGAAGTTACGGTCATGGCAAATCGTTTGACGCACTTAGAAAAACAAATTACCAGCCTGCAAAAACGCAATCTTCAGTTACAGGCTGAAGCCGCCAAAGCTAAAGAAGAAAATGCCGCAACTGACTGGCAACAAATTCTACTGATTGCGCTTGCCGCAATAGCCACTTTAGCGGGCATTGAATGGGTACGTAGAAAAATTTTAGCAAGGCGCGAAAACAGTGAAACTGTCGAGTGGTTTGATACACAACAAGAGATTGACGCTGTCCAAGAAACATCAAAAATTTCTAGTCTACCCTTAGAAAAAAAAGACGCCGATGACAATTTTGATGATCAATTAGAGCAAAATTTCATTTCCAACACCACCAAACTATTAACATCGTTTGAAATATTAGACCACGTGAGTGTATTAGATGAAGCCAATGTATTCATTGGACATGGGCGCCCTCAACTTGCTATCCAACTTTTACAAAATCATTTGAGCGAAGCCCCTGCAGAGTCACCTGAAATTTGGCTTAAACTGCTTAATCTTTTAGCCAAAGAAAACTCTCAGGAAAATTATGATGACACTGTCATTGAATGTAATAAATACTTCAATATCAAAGCGCCAAAATTTGGTGACGTATCAGAACAAAATGTTGCCTCGATTGAAGATTACCCTCATATCATCACGCGCCTAGAAGGGGTATGGGGATCACAATATGCCGTTGGCGTTTTAAATGACATCATCTACAACAAACGCTCTCAACCAAGAGAAGGCCTTGAACAGGGGGCATTTGACGATCTATTCTTCTTGAAAATGATTGCTAAATACTTAGATACCTTAAATCCAGCACCGCAGCAACCAGCCAATCAAGCCTCCATGACGGTAGATACTGAACACGACGTAACCAAGGTGTCATCTAACGACAATATGTCTTTAGACTATATAGAAACTGCCCCTGTTAGCGAGCAAAATGCTATTGAATTTAATGCAGCTGAGACGTCATCTGCACAGGATAACTTACTGGAGACTATAGATTTTAATATTCCAGACTACGATAATCCATTGCCTGCAATTGAGGAGTCATTTGAGGCGGAAGAAATCACTTTCACTGCTATAGACTCAGAAATAGACAGGGCTGCTTTTGAGGTTGAGGAAAAGACGCTTACAACTGCGCCGCAAGAAGCTTTAAAAAGTAAAAAAAAGGCTCAAACTAAAGCTTCAAATAGCTCAAAAAAACAAAAACAGACCAATGACATTGAGTGGGATTTATCAGGCATTAAGCCAAAATCTGATGAATAATCATTTTATGAGGTAATGGCTATACAAGCCTGCAAACACTGAAAATCCTAGCCAGTTGTTGTGTAAAAAAGCCTGAAAGCACTTGGATTTTTCACGGGTGCGAATCAAAAAATAATGATAAAACGCAAAACCCATCGCTATCATTAAACCCAAATAGTAGGGTGCATCTAGTAACAGCCTTTTGCCCACAACCATTAGCAATAATAGCGTTAATGCATAACATATCATCACCGCCAAAACATCAAAGCGACCGAACGTAATTGCTGATGATTTAATCCCAATTTTTAAGTCATCTTCTCGATCAACCATGGCATATTCGGTATCGTAAGCAATCGCCCAAAATATATTTGCTAACAACAATAACCAGGCAATAGGAGGAATGTAGCCTAATATAGCAGCAAATGCCATTGGGATACTCCAGCCAAATGCAATTCCTAAATATGCCTGTGGAATTGCAAAAAAACGTTTGGTAAAAGGGTAAGTGGCAGCAAGCAATATAGCAACGATAGATAATTTAATTGTTAAGGTATTAAGTAAGCAAACCAGAACAAACGCGGTGAAACTTAGCCCAACAACCAACATATACGCTTCTTTTTTAGTGACCTCATGATTAACCAAAGGCCGATGTTGAGTGCGTTCTACAAGACCATCATATTTGCTATCAGCAATATCATTCATCACACAGCCTGCGCTTCGCATTAATACCGTACCCGTCACAAATATTAACACCACAATCCAATCAGGTTTGCCTTGTCCCGCAATAATTAAGGCCCACAATGTAGGCCACAGCAACAATAAAATACCAATGGGCTTATCTAAACGCATTAAGCGTTCATAGGCATCTATCTTTTGAGCAATTTCTTTTATAGGCATCATGACGTTTAAATTACGTTGCAAGTAGTTGTGGTAAAAATACTTCTGTGACCATGATGCTAGCGCAATTTAAAGTAAATACCGAACGCCGCGCCCATAAATAAGGTGGTCTCACTTCCATACTTCTAGTCGCATGCTGATACAACACATGATGGGAAGCTAATTTTTTATAAGTGATAGGTGTTCGCTTGACTTGTGGATTAGCAAATAAGGTAGCACCTAAAGGCTTATTGCCTAGCCGACTCAACCCTATCCACTTTCCTCGCAGGCTACCAGTGGGTAATACACTATGTGCAAACACCAATGCTTGTTTATTACTCATCAACATCACTTCGCGAATCAGCAATTTCTTCCTCACTGGAATTCTTAGTAATGCAGCTTCATCTAAAAAAGGTTTTGCAGAAACCAATTGCACAGGCTTAACTAAAAAATCAGCACATTTTTTCTTTAACCTCGCTGTCAACGAACCTTTATCAATAAGCCAACCATGATATTGACTGCTCATCATCGGATTTTTTAACCAATTTGCGCGATTGATGCGATTGGAATAGCAGTAATTTAAAGAAAGATTTTTCACGTAGAAAATTATGACACATAAACGTGGTGATTTAAGATGCAGCACTTTAATTAGCAACTACTGATATCGCAATCGTTTAATTGTGATGAGGTGCAAGGGTTAAATTAAACTTTCACCAATTGACTTACGCCACCCATCCATCTGTCTAAGTGCCTATCCACTGCATCTGGATAATCTTTTAACAACTTGTCCGCGATTGCTTTAGCCGCTTCTAATAAGTGTAGGTCTCTATTTAAATCTGCAATTTTCAACATAGGTACACCACTTTGGCGTACTCCCAGAAATTCACCTGGCCCACGTAAATTAAGATCTGCCTGTGCAATCGAAAAGCCATCATTACTTTCATAGATGACCTTCAAGCGCGCACGTGCAGTTTCAGATAACTTATTTTGATAAAGTAAGATACAAGTACTTTTAGTGGCCCCACGACCGACGCGACCACGCAACTGATGCAGTTGGCTCAAACCCATACGTTCAGCGTGCTCTATCACCATTAAACTCGCTTTAGGGACATCCACGCCCACCTCTATCACCGTTGTTGCCACCAACAATTGTAAATCGCCACTACTGAACGCCGCCATCATCGCTTGTTTTTCAACCGCTTTCATGCGGCCGTGTATTAAGCCTATCTGTAATTCTGGGAACTCGTTCTGCATTAAGGCATAAGTATCATTTGCCGTTGCTAACTGTAGCGCTTCGGATTCCTCAATCAGTGGACACACCCAATAGGCTTGATGTCCTAGGGCGCATGACTCTCTTACACGTTGTAAAATTTCATCTCGCCGTGCATCTGACACGAGTTTAGTCACAATTGGTGTTCGGCCTGGGGGCAATTCATCAATGATTGAAACATCTAAATCAGCGTAATAACTCATTGATAAAGTACGTGGAATGGGCGTGGCCGTCATCATCAACTGATGAGGCTCTGGCTGACCCTTTTGTCGCAAAGCTAAACGCTGCTGCACTCCAAAACGATGTTGTTCATCAATAATTGCTAATCCTAGTTTTTTGAACTGCACTGCCTCTTGAAACAAAGCATGCGTGCCAACAATTAACTGTGCACCGCCATTTGCAATAGCATGCATCGAAAACTCACGGTCTTTTTTGGATTGACTCCCAGTAAGCCAAGCAATTTGAATGTTGAGCGGCGTTAGCCATGTCAACATTTTTTGATAATGTTGCTCTGCTAAAATTTCTGTCGGCGCCATAAATGCCACTTGCCAACCACTTTCTATTGCTTGCAGGGCTGCCATACAAGCCACAATCGTTTTTCCACTCCCTACATCACCCTGTAAAAGTCGTTGCATGGGGTGTGGCTGAGTTAGATCAGACTCAATTTCTAACGCTACTTTTTGTTGCGCTTGCGTTAAGGCAAAGGGGAGGCTTTTTAACAAAGTAGATACTAATTTTTTAGATGCGGTGAGTTGTGGGGCATCTACACTACGACGGCGTGCATAGTGTTTGCGCATAGAAAGCTGTTGCGCAAGTAGTTCATCAAATGCAAGGCGCTGCCACTCTGGTGTCGCTTTATTCTCTAAAGCCTGTAAATCAACATGGGGGGGCGGATTATGTAAGGCCTGCAGACTTGAAGAAAAACTAGGAAAGTGAAATTGCTGATAGGTATTGGCTGGCAAAGTTTCATCAAGCACATTTTGCTTTAGCACAATGCTAATCGCTTTACGCAAAGTACCTTGCGTTAGTCCAGCCACTGTAGGATAAACCGGCGTTAAGGTCTCTGCAACACATGTGCTTTCACCCACGGCCTTACAGGTAGGATGAACCATTTCGTAACCAAAAAACCCACTACGCACTTCACCATATACTCTGAGCTTATTGCCTACTTTCAGTGCGGAAATTTGGCTAGGATAAAAATGTAAAAACCTTAAGGTTAGCTGCCCACTGGCATCTTCTAGCCTAACAATTAAAGTTTTTCGAGGCTTGTAGGATACCTCTGCATGTACTACTTCACCTTCAACTTGGGCTGCCTCACCAACACGCAAATCGCGTACTGCCACTAGATGAGTTTCATCAATGTAGCGCAACGGTAGATGTAGTAATAAAGCTTGAACATTGTAGAGACCAAGCTTATTTAAGTTGGCAATCAGGGGCTTACTAAATGTTTTTATTTCGGAAAGCATGGTCATGCTAATTAACCAGAATTTTTACTAGCCTAAAATTTAAGTTAATCATGCAAAACTATTGAGTTGGCTTTTTAACAACATTCGCCACATTACCTTTAGCTCGATTAATTCTCACCACATCAGGTATTTTACGTAAACCACGCATTAAATCTGCTAGGTGGACGCGGTTCTTAACTTGTACAGTAAAGTAAAGATTGGCATAAGCACTACCATCAGATTCTTCTACACTCACATTATCGATATTGGAACCTGCATCAGCGATACCTGAAGCGATTTTAGCCAGCATACCCGGTTGATTTGCCACAGTTAAATTAAGGTTGGTTTTGAATAAACGCTTACTTTCTGGCTCCCATTCAACATCTAGCCATTTGTCTGGATCTAATTTAAATTTTCTCACGCTGGGACAATCATGCGTGTGGATGACCAGCCCCTTATCCTTATTAATAAAACCTAGAATCGGATCACCTGGAATCGGCCGGCAGCATTGAGCGAATTGCACGGCCATGCCTTCTGTACCATGTATGGTAATAGTATCTAGCGACTTAGCAGGCAGTTTGGTATGTTTTTCTACGTTTTCATCAGTCATGGCTAATAATTGATGCGCCACCATCACATTTTGACGTTTACCCAAACCAATGTCCGTCAAGATTTCAGATTTCTTTTTAAGGCCGTAATCGCGAATCAACTTTTGCCAATGTGCATCTGTAATTTGACTAGATTCAACATGCAACGCTCGTAAGGCTTGATTGAGCATGCGTTCACCAAGATGAGCAGACTCTGTAGATTGCTGCGACTTTAAAAAATGGCGGATATGTGCACGAGCACGACCAGTTACCACGTAATTTAGCCATGCTGGATTGGGTTTGGCGAGCGCGCCAGTAATAATTTCCACATGATCACCGTTATGCAACTCTGTACGCAGAGGCGCTAAGTCTTGATTAATGCGGACTGCCACGCAACTATTACCTATGCCTGAATGTACGGCATAGGCAAAATCTACTGCTGTTGCGCCTTTTGGTAAGGCTAATATTTTACCTTTTGGTGTAAACACATAAACTTCGTCAGGAAATAAATCAACTTTAAGATGCTCAAGAAAGTCTAAAGAATCAGCACTGTCACTTTGAATTTCTAACAAACGCTGCAACCATTGATGCGTTTTATGTTGCAATGCCGTGAGCTGTGCATCGCTGGCCTTATAAAGCCAATGTGCAGCAACTCCAGCATCAGCAATATTATGCATCTCGACACTACGAATTTGTACCTCTATGGGCGTGCCAAACGGGCCAAACAATGTCGTGTGTAGCGATTGGTAACCGTTAGCCTTAGGAATCGCAATATAGTCCTTAAACTTTGTGGCGATAGGCTTATATAGTGCGTGTAATGCCCCTAAAGCAATGTAACAACTAGTTAAATCTTTGACTATGACGCGAAACCCATAGATGTCATAAATTTGCGAAAATGCTGTCATCTTTCCAGTCATTTTCTTGTAAATGCTATACAGATGTTTTTCTCGCCCTGAAACTTCAGCATCTACATTCATCGTAGCAAGTTGATGTTTAATTGATTCAAGTATTTTGCTGACGACTTCCTTGCGATTACCACGCGCTGCTTTGACCGCATTTGAAATTGCGTTATAGCGCATGGGATGCAGATACTGAAAACTTAAATCTTCTAACTCTTGATAAATCGCATTAAGGCCTAAGCGATTGGCAATTGGCGCATAAATATCCAACGTTTCTTTGGCAATCAGTTTTTGTTTCTCTGGCCGCATGGCATCTAACGTTTGCATATTATGCAATCTGTCAGCCAATTTCACTAAAATCACACGGACATCCTGTGACATCGCCAGTAACATTTTTCGGAAATTTTCAGCTTGTGCAACACTAGCACTTTGGAATTCAATTTTATCCAACTTGGTCACACCATCAACCAATTCAGCCACTTGCTGACCAAACTTTTCTTTAATATCTTGTGTAGTGATATCGGTATCTTCCACTACATCATGCAATAACGCGGCCAAAATTGTAGGGACGTCCATATGCAATTCAGCCAATATACAAGCCACCGATACGGGATGTGTAATATAAGGCTCACCTGTTTTTCTTACTACACCGTGATGAGCAAGGTCAGCATAGCGATATGCATCCCATACTTGGGTAATATCTTGTGGTTTAAGATAATGCTGAAGACGCAAACTTAAGGCCGAGCCCTCAATATCTGCCGGCAATAAGGGCGCCGAACCTAATTTTGTCGAAGCTAGGTTGGTGGGGTAATGCTTAGATGATTCCGCTTTATGAGGTGTTGCCGGCTTAGGCATGGCATTGTCACTACAAATCTAAATCAGTGATTAACTACGAATTAGGATTTCCACACCAACTTTACCTGCAGCAATTTCACGCAAAGCTAGCACTGTTGATTTATCGCGTAAGCCTTGTACGTTAATGAGTGGCTCTGCGCCATTATGCAACTGACGTGCACGATATGCAGCCACTAAAGTCAATTGAAATCGATTTGGGATTTGGTCTAAGCAATCATCTACCGTAATACGTGCCATGATGGTTTTTCCTGTTGTGAGCTAAAGCAAAAGTTTTAGCTAGAATTAAAAGATTTATAAAATAAGCATCTAACAAGAATGCTTAAATTAACTAATTATGTAAGTGTTTGAATTAAGCTAGCATAACGTCTCATCTGAATTGGACGTGCCAAACGATGTGAACGAATGATTGCTCGGATATCTTGTAAAGCAACATCGAAGTCATCGTTGATTGTAACATAATCAAACTCACCCACGTGACGCATTTCTGTTCGGGCTGCCGCAACGCGCTTGGCAATGACCTCTGCACTATCTTGACCACGACTATTCAGCCTACGCTCCAGGGTATCTATTGATGGTGGTAACACAAAAATACTTACCGCTTCTGGATACAAAAGTCTTACTTGCGCCGCGCCCTGCCAATCTATCTCTAATACGACGTCATAACTAAGTTTTAATAATGCCTCGACGGTTGACTGTGCAGTCCCATATCGTGCACCGTGCACTTCAGCACTTTCTAAAAATTTGGCTTCGCCAAGCATAGCCAAAAATGTTGCATCGCTCACAAAATGATAATCAACTCCATCAACTTCACTAGACCTTGGTTTGCGTGTTGTATGAGAAATAGAGAGTTTTAAATGAAGATCTTCTGCTAACAAGGCCTTAATCAAACTGGTTTTCCCAGCACCTGAAGCTGCGGTGATAATAAAAAGGTTACCGTTAGTCATAATTGATGATTCCTTCAGCCACCTGTTAGCACCAATCAGGGTTTGGTAAAGCGCTAAAAACAGCCTTTAATCCATCAGCCCAACCTTGCCTAATCTGTAAATAATAGGGATCATTTTCTGTAATTCTTTGGGAACACTCTGCATGCAGAGTGTCTGTTCTATAGAGCAGCAAATCAATAGGCGCTGCAACTGTGACATTGCTTCGAATAGTAGAATCAAATGAAATTAACAAACATTTTACTGCGTCCATCATTTCAGTATTATATTTAACCACACGATCAATAATAGGTTTGCCATACTTGGTTTCACCTATTTGAAAATATGGTGTTTCACTACAAGTTTCTATAAAATTACCCGCAGCGTAGACATTAAATAATCGCGGTTTTTCACCTTTAATTTGTCCACCCAGCAAAATACTCGCATTAAAATCAATATTGTGATTTTTTAGATATTCGGCATCTCGTTCAAATGCAGCTCGCAATTCTGCACCCACCAAACCAGCAGCCTCAAATAAACTATCAATATTATGTAAGTGTTTACTACCTTTCTTGTTGCTCTCTATAGCTGCTTTTAGGTGCCCAACGACAGACTGCGTAATGGCTAAATTACCAGCCGTCATCAGCACAATCACTCGATCATTTTTAACTTCAAACACGTGCATTTTTGGAGAAATAGCGACCTGATCCACGCCTGCATTAGTACGCGTGTCAGAAGCAAAAACCAAACCTTGTTTTAGCAATAATCCTACACAATAAGTCATAACTAATTCTAAAATAAACTTAAATAAATAAGCTCAAATCATACCATTAGCAAGCTGTAACCTGCAGAAATTATTGCCACAAGCATAGTGCCATCCAGCAGAAAGTATCGCCTATCGATCATTTAAGTCTTGGCGATGACGCGTAATCACTTCTTGTGATGCGAGAATAATTTCTCGTAAAAAACATAACAGGCCAAAAATTAATGAAAACATGGCCATAATAAAAGTCATTAACACAAACCACGATAAATGAATGTTAATTGCAACACCAATAAATATTGAGGCAATAGCTAAGGATACGCAAAGTCCAGCAAATATAAATAGCCCGACAGACCACCTCATCCAAGAGGTTCGTACTGCAATAATATCTAGCTCTTCTAAAAAAACTTTGCGCTGATCTGCATTTAATGCGTTTAAATTTCTAGCACGATCAATTGCTCTGCCTAATCGATTCACAAGTACGCCAAGTATTGAGCCTATTCCTGTTAACAAAAATACAGGGGCGACAGCATCATGAATTGCTACAGAAATATCACGAATATCAGTGGGAGAATTAAATATCATAAAAATTTAGGTTGTGATTGTAAGGCGCACATGGCCAGTTAAAATAATAGAAATAAATTTCTACTGCTGTATTTGTTGTGCCTGGCGCATCATCTCAGCATTTTTAGCAAGTGCTTTAGTATCAATGCGACGTTGCTGAGTGAGTGGTACGCCCGATTGATTGACAATAACACTGGTCGCCATACCTTCAACACCACCTCCCGAACGCATGCCACTGACTGGACTAGCGCTACGGTAATCTAAACCAGTCGCCAGACGAACATGAGTTTCACCAGCGCGACAGCCGTTAGACACATCAAAACTTTGCCATCCTATATTACTTAAATACACGTCGGCCCATGCATGAGTTTGCATCAAGCTACCATCCACAGTAAATAAATAGCCGCTAACATAGCGTGCTGGTAAACCTATACTGCGACAGCACGAAATGAAAATATGAGCATGATCTTGGCATACGCCCTGACCAAGCTCAAACGCTTCTATGGCTGAGGTCGTCACTTGCGTGGCACCTTTAATATAATTTACGCACTCAAGTAATGTGTGCATCATCGCCTCTAAAGCCGCCAGCTGGCCATCTTGATCTGTTTTAAACTGAATCGCAAATAAACAAATAGCCTCACTACTCTTGGTGAGGGGTGTGTCACGCAGATAAATCGGTAACGGTAAATTCTGATGCTGTGAAATCACTTCCAAGCCTGTTTCAATTTCCCCCATCGCCACAATTGAAATTTCCTGGTGGGGCGTATCAATCACCAAAGCATGCGTACTATTGCCATAGGTATCTTCAGTTGGGTTAAGCGCACCGATTACTTTAATATCCCAGCGTTTTACATGCTGGCCAAAGCCATTTTGCGGTGTTAGGCGTAATTGTTGGATAGTGTAATTAACCACTTCACTATAGGCATAGCGGGTGTGATGCTCAATGCTAAGTAACATGTTAACTAGCTACTATGCTGAAAAAAGTTTTATGTACTTCTATACCGAGCTTGTTATTCGCCGCAACAAAATCTTCCAAAAATTCATGCAGTCCATGCTGAAAAATAGTACGCATTTTTCCAAAACGCAATTTAGCATGTAATTCACCTGCTAAGCGCTTGCATTCGGTCTGTCTAGGACCTGAGAGCTGTTCTAAAATTAGGGTTATTTCATCAAAACAAGCATGTAATGATCGAGGCATATCACGCCTTAATACCAACAACTCTGCCACTCGCCAAGGTTCAATAGTGTCACTATAGATTTTTTGATATGCCTGAAAAGCTGAGACTGAGCGTAAGACGGCACTCCACTCGTAATAATCGACTGCGCCACCTATTTCTTCTTGTTCAGGTAACAATAAATGGTACTTGACGTCTAGTAGTCGTGCTGTATTGTCTGCACGTTCAATAAATGTCCCTAGCCGTACAAAACTAAAAGCATCATCACGCAACATGGTGCCAAAGCAGACACCCCTAAACAAATGCGAACGCGCCTTTACCCAATCACAAAATTCACGTAACCCACTCTTGGCTAAATCTTGATGAAGAAATTGGCTAAATTCTAACCAAAGTGAATTGATGTTTTCCCAGGTTTCTGAAGTCATTGCCACTCGCACTGCATGAGCGTTCTCACGTGCGCTTCGCAAAGAGTTATAAATACTAGACGGATTGTTACTGTCCATCGCCAAATAATGAATCACGCCCGCTGCCGTATATTCATCATTTTCATGCTTAAAGTAGTCTTTCTCATACGCATCGACATTGCCAGAAATCTCTAACGCCGTCACCCATAATGCAGCTTCACTTTCTGCCGCATTGGGCACTAAAGACATGTTGTAAGTCACATCCAATACGCGCGCCATATTTTCTGCACGCTCTATATAACGTGCCATCCAATAAAGATGATCTGCTGTCCGACTTAACATGTTGTCACCTCTTCTGTTGAACCTTCTTCGCTAGCGCTATCAGATATTTCACTCATAGCTTCTTGAAGCACCCAGGTATCTTTAGTACCACCACCTTGCGATGAATTAACGACTAACGAGCCTTCTTTCATCGCCACGCGGCATAATGCGCCCGGCACTAACGTGACCGTTTTTCCTGACAATACAAACGGTCGCAAATCAACATGTCGCGGCGCTATACCTTGTTCAACTAAAGTCGGACAAGTTGAAAGCGCCAATGTTGGTTGAGCAATATAGTTAGTAGGATTAGCAATAATTCTTAACTTAAAGTCTGCCAACTCTTTTTTGCTAGCAGCTGGACCCACCAACATACCGTAACCGCCTGACCCTTGTACTTCCTTAACTACCAACTCAGGCAAGTGCGCCAAGGTATAGGCCAAATCATCCGCTTTACTTAATTCATAAGTCGGTACGTTTTCTAATAGCGGTGTTTCACCTAGATAAAACTTAATCATTGCTGGCACGTGAATATAAGTTGCCTTGTCATCTGCCACACCAGTACCTACAGCATTAGCAAGCGTGACACCACCGTTTCGATACACCGAAAGTAAGCCAGGCACGCCCAACATAGAATCTGCATTAAATACTAAAGGATCTAAATAATCATCATCGATACGTCGGTAAATGACGTCTACACGTTGCGGACCTTGTGTCGTACGCATATACACGGCATTATTGCGCACAAACAAATCAGAGCCCTCTACCAACTCCACTCCCATCTGTTGCGCCAAAAATGCATGTTCAAAATAGGCGCTGTTATAAGCACCTGGCGTTAATACAACCACAGTAGGTTCATGCACACCAGACTGAGCAACAGCTCGTAAATTTTTCAATAATACTTGTGGGTAATGGTCAACAGGCGCAATCGAATAACGGCGGAATAATTCTGGAAAAAGCCGCATCATCATTTTGCGATCTTCCAGCATATAAGATACGCCAGACGGTGTACGTAAATTGTCTTCAAGCACATAAAATTGCGATTCGCTGGTACGCACTAAATCAATACCCGCAATATGCGCGTAAATTTGATTAGGAACATCCACACCAACCATTTCTGGCCTGTATTGAGAATTTGCTAAAACACTCGCTGGGACTATGCCTGCCTGAATGATTTCTTGGGTATGATAAATGTCATGCAAAAACATATTGAGTGCACGTACTCGCTGGATGGCACCAGCAGATAAACGCGCCCACTCTTTAGCGGCCAATATACGGGGCACAATATCAAACGGTATCAAACGTTCTGCACCGTCATCATCGCCATATACGTTAAACGTAATACCTACACGGCGAAATAGCAGTTCAGCTTCTTGGCGCTTACTATTAAGCTGATGATGGGGCACCCCACTAAGCCACTGCTTATAGGCAACATAGATTTCACGAACGCTAGCTTCATCTGACCCTGCTGCGTTTAGTAGCATTTCATCGAAGAATGTTAATGGTGAATTTTTCATAGTCTTAAGTCTTTCTTATATACATAAAAGACTAAGCAAAACTCATACCAAACTAATTTATATATAAATCAAATAGTTACATTAAAAAAATA